>JAZQES010000061.1:0-29745 GCA_045539115.1 Candidatus Cryptobacteroides sp.
AACATCGGGCAGAGGTCGCGGGAAAAGGCCAGCTGATTGCTTGGAGCCAGTTCCGAAAGATTGACGACACCCTGATTATAGTTCTTTGAAAACGGATTCATCACCATCATCTGCAATGCCCATTTTTCTCTGTTGTAGCCGGCTGCTATCGTATGGATAGCTTCACCTTTGTTGATGGTCTCTCCCCACAGTTCATGGTTCGACGTATTCATCTCAGCCATGAAAACCCAATTCTTGTACATACCGACAATGCTTCCCCTGAATCCGAAATTGTTGTGAGTATGTGAATATGCGTTGCCAAGGCTGACGTAATGGTTGAAGAACGGAGTCAGACTGATCGATATGTAATCTTTGTATGGCTTGATCTGTATATTAACCTGCGCATTCAATCTGTGAAATCCCTTCTGATTGCCGAAGGTGCGTACAAATCTGCCGTTCTCAAATATGGTCTCTTCCATTATCGGTTTGTCATCGTACGAGTACCTGGCAGAAAGATCTATATTGATCCACTTCGCCCTGTAACTGCCTGAAAGGCGGTTGGTGAAATATGCAGTGCTCTTGAGATTCGGATTACCACGCCTCACCTGCCATGCGTCCATTGGCTGCTCCACATCGCTGAGCTGTGACAATGACGGCGCATACCCGGACATGCTTGCGCTATATCTGAAATAAAACTTCTTCAACTGATAGGACATATTCAATGTCGGACGAAAGAAATACTTCTCCTGAGTATAATCGCCCTGTTTATAATATGTGCGGATTGCACCCACGCCTAACGTGTAGTTCAGTTTTCCTATCTTCGACTGATATTCGGCAAAAAGAGAACTTTCTGATGTATTCATGGACACCTTGCTGCTGATGTCATTCTGATATATATTGTTCATCGTAGCCTGGTTGTGCTTTATGCCTGCAGTAAGTTCACCCTTCCATAACTGACGTTCATATATCGCTTCTCCTATGATCGAGTATTTATCTCCCATGCTTTGTGACATTACCGTTTGATTTGTCTCAACTCCGTTCGACATGATGTCGTCATTGCCGGCTTGACCGGCAATCTCATTGATAAAGTACTGCCTTTCACTTCTGCTGTTGTTATATGTTCCCACAACATCAAAATACAGATGCTGGTCATCCTTGAGATTCAACTGATAATATATGTCAAGCGAAGGAATATGTGTGACAGACTGCTCACGGTCCTTTACCTCATATACCATATCTCCCTGATGCAGGATACTGTTCCTGTCAGTAAATGAGTGCGGTATGTCCTTGGTGTTGTTGTTGAGAGCGATGTTCAACATGCTTTTCTCGCCATTTGTCCAGGTGTAGTTGAGCGAAGTGGTTATGTAGTCGTATTTCACCCGGTTGGGAGCTGCCACGGTTTCACGATTGACGATAGTCTTGTCCGGGAAATTGAATGTCTCTTCGTTCTCGCGATTCCATTCAAGATCACGTCTGCTCCATTGCACCAATGCCGAGAATGATGACTTTCCATGATGATATTTACCGGAGACATGATAATTGCCGAATCCCAGTGATGGATAGAAAGAGTTGGTCAGGTCGGTAGAGACATTACCGCCTGATTCCCTTTTACGCACGATATAATCAAGAACTGCAGCAGCATTGCCATATCTCAATCCCGGTTGCTGGTGATATTCTACTCTGATGACATCTTCCGGACGTATAGCCATAATTTCAGCCTGAGTGGTCTCTACGCCGTTTATACGCAGTTGCACAGATTCACCATAACTGTTGGTTATGTTTTTTTCAATGGCATTCACTGATATGTCCGGAATCTGGAGATATTGCAGCAGCGACACTCCGTTGGTGGCAGCCTTCTTCTGCTGCATAGTAGGCATCACCAACTGACGGTCAATCTTCTGAACGACAGCATCACCGATGACCGCAGCCTCCTCCAATGCTTCGGCAACCTGTCTCATCCGGATTTCTCCCAGATCCACATCCTTGACCACCTGTTTAAGTGAGAGTGAGAATTTATCATATCCCACATACATACATTGAAGCAGATAATCTCCCTCCGGGGCTCCCTTCAATTCAAATCTACCTTCCGTATCAGTTGTAGTACCCATCACCTGTCTGTCTGATCCATCAGTCAAGACTACTGTGGCTCCGCCCAAAGGAGAGGAATCACTGTCATCCACCAGTACACCGCTTATACGGTTGTTTGCCATGGCTGCTGTCTGCATCAGCAGCATACTCATGATCGTTAAAAATACCTTCATATTTTTCATGTTTACTTGTTTTCCGTTGATGCAAAGTTATGTCTGAAAGGCGTTTCAAAGGGTTTATATGTAAAAGTATTTACTGTGCAAATCACTGTGTAACCACCTGATAATCAACATAGGTCAAAATAAAAAGTTTATATATGACCTTTCCGGACTTTATATGAGGGGTGCAACAAGACAATTAACTGTAAAAAAGCATTACCTTTACGAAAAAGAAACACCATGCAAAGACTTATATTGCTGCTCATTATAGTTCTTGCAGGCTGCTCGACCAGGCAGCCACGCATCGATTATACCCAAATACTTGATGATGCTGAAGAACGCCTGAACAATGCCGAATCTTTAAGCGAGGACACACAACTAAGTGAAGCATTGGAGTATTACCGTACACTTGAGCCGACAGACTCCTCCCGACTGTCTCAAGCAACAATTCTGACTGCATATCACTATTGGTGGAAAGGGGAATCAGCAAAGGCATATAATCTTCTTGAACCGGTTGCCGGTACTGACAGGAAGGCTCTATACGCCTTGTATGATCTGGCTGCAAAAGATTATGATTTCGAGGCTTGTTACAGTTACCTCTCACGAATAATGGAGGATGAAACCGAGCGAGGCTTTGAAAACCAGCAGGCTCTGGCTACATTGAACTATTACATCGGCCGTCAGGAAGAATGCGAACGCCTGTTTGAGAATCTTCTGCAATATGTAAAGACAGCAAATGATTCCTCTCTGTATTGGGGACGTGTTCTTCCAAATTATGCAGACATCATCAGTGATTACGGCAAACATGAAAAGGCAATTACAATTCAAGAGCAGATCCTGAATCATTACTCAGACAAAGACAGTATGCATATTGCATGGGCTCATGCTTCCATTGCACGTTACTATTTACTGTTGGACCGTATCAAGGAGGCTGAAAAACATGTTCGTTTATCCGATGAATATGCCGACGATGATTTCAGGAACAATATCTCGATGTCCAGTTATATGAAGATGCTGAAAAGTACCTTGGACTATGCAAAGGACAAACGCATCAATGTAATGGAATGGGCAAATTTTGTGAATTCATTGCAGGAAAACGCATATAAGAAACAGGCTATAACTGATGCAAAGGAGGCAAACAATCAGGAACTGACTGAAAAGAACCTCAAACTGACTATCGAGAAACAGCGCACCCAGATCATCCTTTCCTATGTTGGATTGGCTTTACTGCTGATGATTGCGGTATCTGTATTCTATTACCGCAGAAAGAAGCATCAGATTATCGAGAAGGAGGAAGAACTGGAAGCCTTGCGCCAACTGGTAAGCGAATCGCAGGTGAATACCGAGCAGAAGGATGACCGTTTCTTCAAGAGAATAGTGCTCCAGCAGTTGGGTGTAATACGAATGGCAGCATCAAACCCTACCACAGCCAATCAGGAACTCCTGAAGAGGATGAAGGAGATCACCAGTCAGGAAGTCAATGTAGATGCACTCCTTAACTGGAAAGATCTCTATCAGACAATGGACTATATCTATGACGGATTCTACACATCACTTGTTGAAAGATTCGGAAACATTCTGAATGAAAAGGAAATCCAGTTGTGCTGTCTCCTCAAGGCCAACTTCTCCACAAAGGAAATCAGCGTAGTGACCCAGCAGTCCGTCCGCACAGTATATCAGCGCAAGAGTACAATCCGTCAGAAGTTGAACATGTCGGAAGGTGAGGATATAGCCGCTTTTATATGATCCATACAAAATTCAGATTTTTGACGCAGTATTTCGTGATTTCTGCATCTTATATAAATAATCTGAATTTCAATGGACCTGAAAGACATAGTCAGAGGTTGTCGGTCGGCAGAGCCTGAAAGCATCAAGGCTCTGTATGATCTGTATTCCGGCAGACTGATGAAGCAATGTCTTTTCTATGTCAAGTCCCCGGAAGAGGCCCAAGACCTGTTTCACGATTCCTTTCTGATAATCATCTCCAAGATAGGGCAGTTGAAGGATCCCATGCGTATGGAGGCATGGATGAGCAGCATTGTGAGAAACCTGGCCTTGCAATATCTCAGGGAACGCAAGAGACAGGTGTCGGAAACGGATACATCGGAAGTAGTCGATGAGGAGGAAACAGCAGTTTATCAACCGGTACCTTTGGAAGTCCTGTTCTCCATGATAAACGCACTTCCGGAACAATATGGTAAGGTGTTCAGGATGTCTGTTCTTGACGGCCTTTCACATAAGGAAATAGGAGAAATACTGGGAATAGAGGAAAGAACATCATCCTCAAATCTTTACAGAGCACGGACCATATTGAAAAATGCTCTGAAGAAATATTGGAGCGGAATACTGGTACTTCTGTTTATTGCAATGCTTCCATTCTTATTGAAGGAGCGGAGGCAGGAACAGGAACATATTGTCACGGAGGTCGTTCATATCATAGAGACGAAAGATTCTGTTGCGGTTGCAGACACTATACTCCCTATCCTTGGAAGACAGGTGCCGGAACCATTGATGGCCGAACAGATCCAGAGAGAAGTGATAGCAGAACCTGATAGTGTTGCCGTAAGGACTGATACTGTATTCATGCAGCAGGACACTGTAACAATCAGTCCAAGGTATGCATGGGAAGAAGTAGATTGGGGAGATGATGAAAGACGTCCGTTCAGAAGGAAAACTTCGGTCCGTCTGCAATTCTCAAATATCCCGGGATCGATATCGATGAGGTCTCAGATGAATTCTGAAAGCGGACTTCTGGCAGATCTGCTTCCTAAGAATGACTTCACAAGTGCAGTAACAAAGATCGACTCCTGGAGCGACTTGGAGAAAATCATGGCAGACCTTGCTCAACACTATCCTGACTCCGTCATGTATTCTTCGCTGCACTCGATAGCGATGAGCAATGCCGCTGCCGGAAATGAGATGACGGAAGAAAGGGAGTTTGCCCGTCCTTTCACGGTAGGTGTGACAGCAAGTGTGGAACTTGACCGTAAATGGAGCATAATCGCCGGACTTGAATATTCGCGACTTTCTTCAAGAGCCCGTTCCGGAATCGATACCGTTTCTGTAAGTAACAGACAGACAATACATTATCTTGGAATACCGGCTGGTGCGGCATATTCAATATGGAGTAAAGACAAGTTGAATCTGTCCGTGTCTGCATATGGACGCCTTGATGTTCCGCTCGCTGCTTCAAGCATCATTGAACATCATAACGGCAATGTCATTACCTACACCGGCAAGGCTCCGTTAAGAGTTCCTGTACAATGGTCGGCCGGAGCAGGATTGTCTTTCCAATATGTTCTCGGCAAGAACATAGGCATATATATCGAGCCTCAGGTCCAATATCATTTTGATGCCGGCGGAAAGGTGGCAACGGTCTGGACGGAACGGCCTGTTGACTTTGCCGTTCCGGTCGGTATCAGATTTTTCTGGTAGTTTTTTACGCAGTATATGCATATGCAGGCAATCTTTATAATAAAGACTATGCGTGCATATATGAGTAGGAAAAACAGATATTCAGACAGAAGATTGTATTTTGATGAACTGGTGAAGACATCAGAAGGGTATCTCAGCGAATATATCGGCGGATTCTGTGATATGAACAATCTGGACCGTGTGCTTGAAATAGGCTGTGGCGAAGGAGGAAATCTTGTGCCCTTTGCCAGAATGGGATGTGATGTCTGCGGAATAGATATATCTGAAAAGAAGGTCGGACACGCGGAACAGTTCTTCTCTGAAGACGGACTTGCCGGCCGGTTCATATGTTGTGACTTTCTGCAGATGAATCTGTCAGAACATGTCGGGATGTATGACCTGATATTAGTCCATGATGTAATTGAACATATAGAGCCGGAAGCCAAGGCTGAGTTCATGACCAGGGCTGGAAGCCTCTTGACAAGGCATGGGATAATTATGATGGCCTTTCCCGCCTGGAAGATGCCTTTCGGAGGACATCAGCAGATATGCGGGAATCGGCTTTGCCGTATCCCATTCATACATCTGCTGCCCGTAAAGGTCTATAAAGGCTATCTGGAACTGTCAGGAGAGAACCGTGATACCATCAGGGAGTTGTTGAGTATCAGAAGGGCGGCAATGAGCATAGAATCTTTTGAAGAACTTTGTAAGATTACAGGCCTGTCTGTCATTGACCGTAAGTTATGGCTGGTCAATCCCCATTATAAGGCCAAGTTCGGACTTGCGCCTAGAGAACTTCCGAAATTTATGAGCAGGAGCCGATGGCTCAGGAACCGTTTGTCGTCTTCTTGTTTTTACATCCTTCAGGACACAACTTGCTACCTTCATCCTCGTATTGTGCCCGTGTAAGCAGGTTTTTCGGCCCATATTTTGCTTTTTATACTTCCGTCGCAATGTCGCGGCAAGGCAAAATACAAGTCAATGGTTGAGTACCGTTCTTTCCTTTCCGAGCATGATTCGTTGGAGATCAGTTATGTCACTGTCACACCTGACGTGAGGCCTCGTGCCGTCATGCTTCTGGTGCATGGGATGTGCGGCTGCAAGGAGCGCTTTCTGCCTTTCATGCATTTTCTCGCTTCCAGAGGGATCGTCTGTTTCGCTAATGACCATCGCGGGCATGGAGACAGCGTGAAGGCGGAAGAGGACAGGGGATATATGTATTCCGGAGGTTATAGAGCCTTGGTCGACGATATGAGGCAACTCGAAATGATCGCAAGAATCGAATATCCGAGCCTTCCCTTGTATATGGTCGCTCACAGTATGGGCACGTTGGCTGCGAGGACTTTCATGAAGAAATATCCCGGGCTTATGAACGGAGTGATTCTTTGCGGCAGTCCTGCATATACTCCAATGTCCAGGGCGGAAAAGACCATGGAGGTGATCGCACGCGGCGTGTGGCCAGGCAGATTCAGACCTCAGCGGATCACAAGGCTTGTCTCGCGCCGTTACAACCGTGCTTTTGCCGATGAAGGACCGCAGGCATGGACATGTTCCGACCCTCAGGTCAGGAAGGATTTTTCCGAAAACCCCAAGACGGATTTCTGCTTTACACTTAACGGAATGAATGCACTGATGGGAATGATGAGGGAGGCGTACAGCGATGAGGACTGGACTGTTCTTTCGCCGGATATGCCGGTGATATTTCTCTCAGGTCAGGATGATCCGTGCATGGGAGGACGCAGAGGCCTTGACCGGGCGGTGATGGTGATGCGTTCGGCCGGATACCGCAATGTCATTCAAAAGACATATCCTGCCATGCGTCACGAGATACTCAACGAGATCGGAAAGGAACGCGTGTGGCAGGATATCCTTATGTTCTTAGGCTTGTAAATCTTATTTGCAGACCATTATGTCGAGAATCATGTTGTCGGTATGCTGCATTCCTACCGATCCGATACGTCCGAGATTCTGTATGGTCTTCTCTATATCTTTCTCAATAATGCCGTCATGCTCTGAAATGCATATGCCTTCGCGGGCAAGTACAGCCGACTGGAGGGCGCTGGACACTCCTGAAGCCACTTTCATGGCGCAGCCGACCTTTGCTCCGTCGCATACCATACCTGTGATGTTACCTATCATGTTCTTGATCGCTGCACATATCTGGTCGTATCCGCCGCCACGAAGGTAGACAAGACCGCATGACGAGCCGGTAGAGGCGATCACGCAGCCGCACAGAGCCGATAGTTTGCCGAGATACCCTTTGATATGGATCGCTATAAGATGACTCAGGACAAGGGCTCTGGCAAGCCTTTCGTCATCTGTACCATATTTCAACGAATACGCAATCACCGGCATGGTCACCGTGATTCCCTGGTTTCCGCTTCCCGAGTTGCTCATTGCGGCGAGAGTACATCCGGCCATACGTGCATCTGAGGCGGCGGCAGTCAGTGACATTGCATAACTGAGAAAATCCTCTCCGAACACTTCTCTGTTGGCACTCAGGCTGATTGCATAACCGACCCTCAGTCCGTAACTGCCTTTGAGACCTTCTTCCGCAAGTGCGAGATTAAGGGTACGGGATTCGAGGATGAAACTGATGTCTTCGTATGCTACAGTAGATGCGAATTCCACTATCTCCTTGACTGTCAACTTGTAATCCAGAGTGGTCTTCTGGTCGCAAGCCGTGTTGTCGTCACTCTTGTGGCTTGATGACAGCACTGACTTGTCGAAACTTGTCTCGACGATGTTGTCATGGTCGTCCTCGATGACAGCACTTGCAAGATGTCCTTCAAGATTTTTCACGGAAGCCTTCACATAGAGTTTGTGGTCGGTTTCGGCAAGGCCTACCGTCACCGCGTCGGTCTCCACAAGTTCCTTTGCACGGGCTATTGACTTTTCGTCAAGATCATGGAGAACCTCAAGTCCGTATTCGGACTTTCCGCACACCGCACCCAACGCGGCCGCTATATGAAGTCCGACCATTCCTGTGCCCGGGATTCCGACACCCATTCCGTTCTTGAGAATGTTTCCGCTCACCTCTATTCGTAGGATGTAATCTTCCGAGGTCCTCCAGTCAGTAGAATGCTGAGGGCATCTTTCTTCAATGATTTCCATGGCCTTGGCCACTGCAAGGGCAACTGCTATAGGTTCTGTGCAGCCCAGTGCAGGCTTTACCTCTTTTCTGATCAGTTCGATGATCTCTGCTTCGCGTGCGGTCATTTGCTGAAAAATTCTAAGGTTATAGATATTATGCTGTCAATGTTCTTTTCATTCTTGAGGGTTTCGATAGGGAAGCCGAGGCATACGGTCCTGTAGCCTGTGCCTTCGTGGCATACTCCTGCTCCTATCCCGGTGTCGCTGTAACGCATGAATATACTTCCTGTCTTAGTCGATGCCGGTGCTATTCCGTCAGGGTTTTCGACGCAGTATGATTCTGTGTTGATGGCGTTGTGATATTCCCAGCAATCGCAGTCGGATGTGCCGATCCTTGTGCTTTCAGTGATGTTCACCTGACCTTTCCTTCCTGCAAATCCCGAGACCCATCGATATCCCAGTACTTCTCTTGCGAACTTCTTCGAATCGGCTCTGAAAGTACTGTCTATCTGTACCGGGTAAACCTGATCCCATACGTCTGTGGCTATTTTTGAACCGCTTACGAGGATGTGGCCTCCGTCTTCGGCAAATGCTTTCAGGGCACATTGCATGTCTGGAGAGTATACGTTGAACCTGCCTTCCTTAGAACTTCCGATGACAGTGGTGACCTGCTTTCCGCATATGACGTCTGCGCTCCATGCCGCCTTTCGGAAGGTAGTGTCGGAGCAGAAGGCCTCGTTGCTGCATGAGAAGAAAGGATATCCGGCATTCATGACCGCCTTTCCATGGACATATGGGTAGTCGAAGGTGTTTCCGCCAACAGGAATGCCAGCATGGTCGGAATATGACGCACCGAATCCCGGATTTGTGTTGGTGATGAACTCGGCCTGGCGTCTGAACTGATACATCTCTCCCACATAGGCTATGTCGCGGATATGAGGAACGCCGCTGTCGAGGCTGTTGTCAAATCCTGCGTATGTCGGAGTATCGATGAATGCCGGTCCGCTGACTCTGTCGAAGTTGTTGACGATCAGTACTTTCCTGTTGTTGTCGCATCCTTCCGGCATGCCTATGCTCAATGTCTCGGAAGGGAAACTCTTTCCTCCGTCATTGTACGCTGTCACACGGTAACTGTATATGTGGCCTTTCTCGAACGGAACTTCCACAGAATATCTTCCGTCCGCTCCCTTGACAGCCTTGACGACCTTGCCGTTGTCGAATCCTCCGTTGTCAATTCTTGTGTGGAGGATGAATCCGGCAGGAACTGCAGTCGGTTCAACCTCATCTACGGTTTCTGTCCATGAGATGACTGCCTTGCCGTCATTTCCGAATGCTGCACCCATCGCACTCACCGGAAGAGGCTGCACGGTATATCGTACTCCGTACCTGTTGCTCAGGTATTTGAGCATTCCCTTGTAGATGGCTCTGCTCACGGTGAAACGGAACGACGGATCCAGGCCATATTTCATATCCGCAAAGTTCTGATGTGAAAGCAGTTCCAGAAGCATTGCAGGGCTGGACGGAGTACGTGATTCCCTGTATCCTCTGTCCCATACGCATCTTCTGTTCCAGTCCGGATCGAATTCATGTCTGAGGTCATTCACTATCTGGCTCTGTACCAGATCTGCATATTCACGGCTGGTCATACGGCTTTCGCCTCCCGGAAGTTTCACCTTGCCTTCCGACCTGTATGTGTATATCGCAAGTGTTCCGACAATGGTGTCATCCGGAGTAACTCCGGCATCGGAATGGAAACCGAGAGACAGGTCTACAGGGATTCCCAGACCTCCTTCCTTTGAAGGATTCATGTCGGAACCTCTGGATATCCATTCCACCCAGTCTCCTCTGGACATATAATCATCCCCATAGTCGTCCTTCATCTCGTTAGGACTGTAAATCTCAGGATCCACACCGGCCCATTGCAGCCAATATCTTGCACCTTCTGCAGAACGCGGCATTCCCGATACAACCGCCTCTTCTTTAGATCCTTTGGCCTTTCTTGCGATATTGCCCATTCCTCCTCCGAATCTCACTGCATCGGCCGTAACCACGCTGCCTTTCTCAAAAGCATGGCCTTTAGGAGCAACATTGCTCAGTGTCACATATCCTTTTGTGCCCTTGTCGAATTCGAAAGTTCCGAGATATATCCACGTGCCTCCTCCTATCTTCTGATTGACGGCAAACTCGCTCTTTCCGCCGAGATGGTGAACGGTGTAATGGGCTGCTGATGTGCTCTCAGGCAGACTTGCATATGAAACATATACTGCATATCTGCCTCTTTCAGGGATCGATGGTCTCCATTCGGCAGTGACCTTGTTTCTGCTGCCGTTCTCGACACAGTCAGCCATTCTTGCCGAACCTGTCTTGAATGGATTTTCCGTCCCCGTATATATAGCCTTTTCTGCAGCGAATCCCGTTCCGGCGTCCTGCCAACGGCCGTTTTCCTTATATGTTCCGTAGCCGTATGCCTCGTCAATGATGTCGAAATCCGCAATCACTTCATGTTTCTGTATGTCTCTTTCGCGGGGAAGCATTACATATGCTCCGGCATTCTCAAGCATCGGAACAAGGTAGGGGAGGACGAAACTTTGTGTGAACATGTCCTCTACGGTCTGGAAAAGGCAAGGTCTCTGCCACATCCATTCCCCTGATGACTCGTCGAAATATCTTCCATGGCTTTGCCATAAGGTTATGTTCCTGCCGTCCAGGCCC
The DNA here is from genome assembly GCA_045539115.1 of Candidatus Cryptobacteroides sp. Lineage (GTDB taxonomy): Bacteria > Bacteroidota > Bacteroidia > Bacteroidales > UBA932 > Cryptobacteroides. Next base: position 11,445 of record JAZQES010000061.1, read on the forward strand.
TTGTTGAATTTCAATGAGCCTATTTCCCTTACAATCGGAGCGGGCCTCTTGGGATTTTCTGTCCTGTGCTCCGTATCGGAAGGCTTTCCGTCAAATCCCAATGCCGGAGTGACGAAATCATCAAGTTCTGACCTTCTGCTGTATATTCTTCCCAGAGAATAATTACGGTATTTTTCCGGGAAACTTTCTTTCAGTGCCTTTCTGAACCAGGCCGGATCAGTCTCCCTCCAAGGGTAATCTCCGAGAGATTCGGTGAAATAGAAATCCAGTACGTTCCCGCGCTTCATCACATTCTTCAATGTGAGTCTGCCATGCCTGACCTGCTGCCTTTCAAGGATCATCTTGCCGAGCGAGTCGCAGGCTGGCTTGAAGTCCTTCACAATGGTACTTTGTGCTGCGGCAGTGATCCCGAATGCCGCAAGGAGTGTAAATATGATGATTGTCTTTCTCATTTTCTGTAAGTACGTATTATATGAATGACTGTAAATATGCAGCCGGCAGCCATTCCGGCCATGTCTGCGGCAAAATCCATGATGTCTCCGCTTCTGTATTCAAGTGACGCCTGAATCCTTTCCGTGCCGGCGGCAAGTCCCGCTCCTGCCATCATCACTGCCAGCAGAACAAGCAGATGTGGCATTATCCGTCTGCTGTCAGGCCTGAACGCCGCGTAGGCTATCGGGGTGAAAGGAAGGAACATCAGGAAATGTGCGATCTTGTCGGAGGCTATTCCCAGGAAAGTGAAATTTACAGACGGAGCGTTGTCCTGCCTGATGAAGCACAGAACTGCCACCGCTGCGATGTAGACGCAGAGAACTATTGCCGCTATGTATCTCCTTCTATTCATTCCTAAAGCGACTGCATGTCGTTCAGTTTCTTGTAATATCCGTCAAGTGCGATGAGGTCTTCATGTCTGCCTCTTTCAACAATTCTTCCTTCATGCATCACGCAGATCTCGTCCGCATTCCTGATTGTGGACAGGCGGTGGGCTATGGCGATTGTGGTTCTGGAAGAAGTGAGCCTGTCAAGGGCCTCCTGCACGATCTTCTCGGATTCAGTGTCAAGCGCTGAAGTGGCCTCGTCCAGAATGAGGATTGGAGGATTCTTGAGTATTGCTCTCGCGATGCTTATCCTCTGCCTCTGGCCTCCGGAGAGTTTGCTTCCCCTGTCACCGATGTTGGTCTGGTAGCCATCTTCCTTCTCCATGATGAAGTCATGGGCATTGGCAATCTTCGCCGCTGCTATAACATCTTCCATTGTGGCACCTTCCACACCGAATGCTATGTTGTTGAAAATCGTGTCGTTGAAGAGTATCGCCTCCTGATTGACGTTTCCTATCAGACTCCTGAGGTCCTTGACGCGTAAGTTCCTGATGTCTGTTCCGTCAAGGGTGATGCCGCCCTTGCATACGTCGTAATATCTCGGTATAAGGTCCACCAGAGTCGATTTTCCTGATCCCGACTGGCCTACAAGGGCTATTGTCTTGCCCTTAGGAATGCTCAGGCTCACCTCGTGAAGTATCTCACGTCCTTCCTCATAACTGAATGACACTCCCTTGAATTCTATCCTGTCGTTGAAGCCTTCGAGTCTTACAGGATTCTCCACCTCCTTGATGTCATTGACAGCATTCATGATGGTGTCGACTCTTTCCATCGAGGCGAGACCCTTAGGGATATTGTAACTTGCACGTGAGAATTCCTTCAACGGAGCAAGCACACTGTAGAGGATCGTCATGTAGAAAATGAAGGTAGGAGCATCGATCGGAGCCTTGTCGCTGAGGATGAGCGTACCTCCGAACCACAGCACGATCATGATCATGATCGAACCGAGGAGTTCGCTTACCGGGTGGGCAGATGCCTGTCTTATCGCTACTCTGGATGATGCCTTCTTGTATTCGTTGGCGGTGTTCGTGAACCTTTCCTTCATCTTGTCTTCTGCGATGAATGCCTTGATCACGCGCAGACCGCCAAGTGTCTCGTCAAGTTGTGCCATGGTCTCGCTCCATTTGCCCTGAGCCTCAAGCGACTGCCTTTTCAGTTTCTTTCCTATCACGCTCATGCCCCATGCCATTGCAGGCACGACGGTCACTGTGAAGAGAGTGAGTTCCCAACTGAGGTAGATTAGGGCTGAGAAGTAGCATATGATGAGGATCGGGTTCTTGATGAGCATGTCAAGCGAACTGATGATCGAAACCTCGATTTCAGTGACGTCTCCGCTCATTCTCGCTATGATGTCGCCTTTCTTGTGCTTCGAGAAGAAGCCCATCGGAAGGTCAAGCAGTTTCTTGTACACCATTACCCTGATGTCACGAACGATGCCGGTCCTGAGCGGAACCATCACGGCCGACGAAGCGAAATAACATCCGGTCTTGAGTACTGTCATGGCTGCGAAGACCAGACCGAGGATAAGCAGTGTGGTGGAACCGCCCCATCTTTCGATCAGGGTGCTGACATAGTAATAGAAATTGTTCATCAACTGTTCCTTGTCCGGCATGCCGTCCCACGGCGTGAACTCATAGACCTTTGTGTCCATCTTGAACAGGATGTTCAGGATAGGGATAAGGAGGGCGAAAGAGAATATGTTGAATACTGCGGAAAACAGGTTCAGCACTACGGAACCTGCAAGATATTTCTTGTACGGCGCAGCAAATCTTTTCAGTAATTTCCAGAAATCCTTCATCTTACAGTAACTTGTCAATCCAATGGTAAATCAGGTATATCCTCTTCTGCATTGCATTGAAATTCAATGTGGAAGGGGTGTCCCATGTCTTGTTGTTGTTCATGGTTATGCCGGAAGTGAACATGACGGCAGGTATGCGGTTGTCCACGAATACTCTCTGGTCGGATATCCTGTAAAATACCTTTGTGAAACCGTCGCTTCCGTAATAGTCGAGACCGATCTGCATGTTCAGACCATAGGTCGTGTTGCATGTCTCGAGCATGTTCCTGTCGAAATTCTTCAGGCTTTCCGTTCCCAGCATTATGATGTAATCCTCACGTCCCTTCCTGAGAGGTGCCAGTGAACTGCCTATCTGGTCGATGTTGACCATGAGTGCGATCTTGTCCTTTGTTATCTTCGTGCCGGTGACAGGGTCCTTGAGTTCACCTTTACATATCATGTCCCAAAGGCCGTAGGATCCGGCCATGTCGTTTTCCTTGCCGTCGAATGCCACGAAAATGAGGTTGCAGTCATATGAGATACCGATGGTATTGGTCATTATGAGCATTTCCGCCACATTGAGCATCGCAACGACGCCGGATGCGTTGGAGTCCGCTCCGGGGAACATCCTTCCGTCCAGAGTGCCGAGGTGGTCATAGTGTGAACCGACTATCACATATCTGCCGGGATGGGCCTTTGTGGTGGTGCCGGGAAGGAAACCCAGGATGTTGTGGCAGGGAAATCCTTCGCCTGACCTGACGGTCTTGCTCCATGTGCCGTCAAAAGGGATGAGTCCCATGTCACCGAATCTTCGTGCTATCCATGCTCCTGCTTCGGTATTGCCTCCGGTGCCGGTCCTGCGTCCCTGACACAGAGTGTCGGAAAGGAAGGATACTTCATGCTCCAGTTTCTCCTGTGTCACCAGGTCGCGTGCCGGCTTATGAAGTGCTGCCCACGACTGTCCGTGGGAAGCCTGGGTGAAAACCAGCATTGCAAGAGCGGCAAAGGTGGTCTGGAGTATATTTTTTATCTTTTTTGAATGCATCCGCGTGATAAATGACTATATTTGTAAATTGGCATGAAAGGCGTGAGCGTTTCAAACGTCAAAAATAGTGAAAAATAAGCAATAACGGAAAATTTAATTGATATGCATAGAATACTGAAGTGTCTTGTGGCGATCTGTCTGCTTGCTGCGGCGGGTTTTCAGGAACTTCATGCTCAATATGACAAGGATATGTTCATGATGCGGGGACGCCATGCCCTCGCAGAAGGAAAGTATGCTCTTGCCATTGAGAATTTCAATGTGCTGTCTCAACTTGATACCGCCGACTACTGGACTTTCTTCTTCAGAGGAATTGCAAAATACAACCTTGGAGACCTTCGTGGAGCAAAACGTGACTTCGACAGGTCAGTCGCCATAAATCCTGTATTCACTTCCGGCTATCATTACCGAGGCATTACGGAAAGCCGTTTCGGCAATTATGACGAGGCTTTGGAGAATCTTCAGAAGGCGATTGAACTCCGTCCCGGATATGTGGGCCTGTATTTCAGCCGTGGTGTCACACATTTCCTTTCTCAGCAGTTCGACAAGGCCATCAGCGATTTCGACAGATATATAAGGAAGGAACCAAAGGATCCGTCCGCATATCTTAACAGGGGAGCGAGTTATCTTTTCCTCGGTGACACATTGAAGGCTGTCAATGACTACAACAAGGCCATAAAACTGGACCGTTTCGATCCTGAAGGTTATGTGCGTAGAGGCCGTCTCTACGCCATGCAGAAGGACTATGAGCATGCGATGGCAGATATGGACATGGCCATCGAACTTGATTCCGCCAATACATTCGCATATTTCAACAGGGCCATAATGTACTACGAGCAGGAAAAGTATCAGGAGGCAATGTCGGATCTCAACAGAGTACTGGAAGATGAGCCGGGCAATGCCCTTACGCTTTACAACCGTGGTCTCATAAATGCGCAGTTGGGAGCATATGACGATGCCCTCGAAGATATGGACAGGGTGCTGAACATCAATCCCGAGAATGTCCTGGCGTATTTCAACCGCGCTTCGATATTCATTGAGATGGGTCTTTACAGGAATGCCCTGGAAGACTATGACAAGGCGATAGAACTCTATCCTGATTTCGCCAAGGCATATATGAACAGGTCATATGTGAAGAATCTTCTGGGCATGCACAGGGAGGCCAAGAAGGATTATGATGTGGCTCAGAAGAAGGTGGCGGAGTATCGTGCGAAGAACATCAGTGACGCCGGGTCGTTTGCGGATACTACCAAGAAATACAGCGCGCTTCTTTCGCTTGACGCTGAATTTGCAAAGAAGGACTTCAATGATGAACTCCTTCAGCATCGCGACATAGACATCCGTCTCAGACCTCTGTACAAGTTCGTGCTTGTCGGAGAGAAGGATAATGTGAGATATGCTCTCAACAGAGGATACGAGAACCCTCTGATTCTGCGTTTCGAGAGGGAACTTCCTGTCGGAGTGGACATTACAAGCGGAGATGTGGCAGTCGGTCCGGAGGTCATCAAGGCTGTTGAGGCTGCCGCGTGGACTGATGATGTCTCGGCTGAGACGCTTTTCCTCAGAGCCATGCATGACTATGACGAAAAGCAGTTCAATTCGGCGTTGAACTATTATGGCCAGGCCATTGAGATGGCCAAGGAAGACGCTTCCGGTTTTGATGCTCTCTATGCTGCATTCTATCATATCAACAGAGGTGCATTGAGGGCGGAGATGATTGACTTCATATCGTCGATAGAAAGCAACGTCCAGGTTCTATCGATGGATGATACCGGCAACACCAGAGCCCGTGTGAGAGATCAGGTGGTCAGACAATATGATTATACAGATGCTATCGAAGATATGAAGGCTGCGGCTGAAATAGTGCAGAATCTGCCATATGTCTACTACAATCTCGGCAACCTGTACTGTCTGTCGTCTGAGCATATAAATTCGATTGAAAATTATACGAAAGCCATAGAACTGTATCCTTATATGGGTGACGCTTACTTCAATAGGGGACTCGTGCTTATCTATCTGAAGGACAGGGAGAAAGGCTGTATCGACCTTTCCCGTGCAGGTGAGTTGGGAATACAGGATGCATATGGTGTGATAAAGAAATTCTGTGAAGAGGAAAATGAATAGGAAGATATTGATATTTGATATGGGAGGTGTGCTTGTGGACCTTGATATCGAGGACTGCAAGAGAGCCTTCAAGGACTATCTCGGATACGACGAGATAGACAGCATAATAGACGCTTGCCATCAGAAAGGCATATACGGAGACCTTGAAGAGGGAAAACTCAGTGCGGATGAGTTCAGAAGCATAGTGCTTGCAGGGTCCCGTCCTGAGTCCCGTCCGGAAGATGTGGACAGGGCGATGAGTCATATTCTTGTCGGTATCGAACCGGCCAAGGCGGAACTGCTGAAACGTCTGTCCGAGTCATATGACCTTTATCTTCTGAGCAACAACAATCCTATATGTCTGCCTTTTGCGAAGGCGATGTTCGAGGAAGTGGGAATACCTATGGAAAGCATTTTCAGGAAATGTTACTATTCCTTCGAAATGAAGGCTCTGAAGCCTTCCGAGGCCTTTTACAAGGCGGTGATGGAGAACATCGGGGGCAGCCATGAGGATATGCTTTTCATCGATGATTCTCAGAAGAATGTTGATGGTGCGGTCCAGGCAGGACTCCCTGCCGTGCTTTATGTGCCGGGAACAGACATGGAGGCCAGGCTCTCAGAAGTATTGGAGGAAAAGGGATGGTAAAGTTCATGAGCCTTTCCAGCGGAAGTTGCGGAAACTGCTATTATCTGGGAACAGGAGAAGGGGGAATAATAATAGATGCAGGTGTGAGTCTGCGCCGTCTTAAGAAGGTGCTCCAGGAATATGACCTGGATTATGATTCCTTTTCGGCCGTGCTTGTGACTCACGACCATCTGGACCATATCAGACATCTTGGCTCGTTCTGCAAGAGGCTGTGCAAGCCGGTCTATACGGCCAAGGCCATCCATGACGCTCTGGCAAGGCATACATTCACCGCTCCTACCATAGGACCGTGCAGGAGAATATTGGAAGAAGGGGAGTGGAATGAGGTGGCAGGCATGAAGATAAGATATTTCGTTGTCCCTCATGATGCCACTCAGACTGTCGGCTATGCAATTGAGGTTGAAGATCACAAGTTTGTGATAATGACAGATATAGGCCGTATGACAGACGAGGCTGTGGAATTTGCACGTCAGGCTGACACGGTAGTCGTGGAGTCGAATTATGATATGGACATGCTCATGAGCGGTCCATATACATATGAACTGAAGATGAGGATTGTCCAGGGATGCGGACATCTGAGCAATGATGAGTGTGCGAGTGCGGTCAAGCGTTTTTATCATGATGGCCTGCGAAACATTTTCCTCTGCCATCTGAGTGAGAACAACAATACACATGACCTCGCTTACAAGTGTTCGGCTCAGGCTTTATGTGATATCGGTGTGCCGAAGGGACAGGTTTCGCTCCGCTGCCTGCCACGGCAATATCCGTCACAGATGTTTACACTTTAACAGAAGGTATGACAGAAAACCATAACAGACATGTCTCTCCGGAACTACTGGAAAGATTATCAAAGATAAGGCACCTGGCCTTGGACATGGACGGAACCATATATATGGGAAGCACGCTTTTCCCGTTTACATTGCAGTTTCTGTCCGATATGTCTCAGGCAGGCATAGGGTATTCCTTCCTGACAAACAACCCGTCGCGTTCCGTGGCAGATTATCTCAGGAAACTGGAAGGTCTTGGCATTCAGGCGGATGAGAGCAATATGTACACTACCTCACTTGCCGCAATAGACTATATCAGGAGCAATTATCCTTCTGCCCGCAGACTCTTCCTGCTTGGAACTCCGAGCATGGTGTCGCAGTTCGAAAAGGCAGGTTTCGAGTCATGCTCCGACAATCCGGATGATGTGCCTGATGCTCTGGTTGTGGCATTCGACATGACTCTGGAATATTCAAGGCTTTGCCGTGCCGCGTGGTGGGCATCTCAGGGCATACCGTATGTCGCTACCAATCCTGACCGTGTATGTCCTACGGACCAGAGGACGGTGCTTGTGGACTGCGGATCCATATGCAGATGTATAGAACATGCGACAGGAAGGAGGCCGGACATAACCCTCGGAAAGCCGGATCCGAACATGCTTCAGGGCATATTGGACCGTCATGGCCTGAAACCGGAAGAGATTGCGATGGTAGGTGACCGCATATATACAGATACAGCCATGGCTCATAATGCCGGAGCCTTCGGTGTCCTTGTGCTTTCGGGTGAGACCACCATTGAGACCGCAGAGGCTGTCGCGGAAGATGCACTTACCACCCCGGCACCTGAATTTTTCCCTCCTGACCTGATATGCAGGGATATAAAGGAACTGGGAGAACTGCTGATCGAATCACGAAAACTACAATAACCGCATAATTATGAAAATCAAAAGAATCCTTATGCTCGCGGCTGCAGTTGCTGCCCTTGCATCCTGCGACACATCTCCGAAGGTGGCTCCGGCCATTCCTCGTGACAATGAGATCGAGTCCAAAGTAGAAAAGATTCTCAAGGGAATGACTCTTGAGGAGAAGGTGGGCCAGATGACCCAGTTGAACGCTACAGCAGTGGCGAACGGCATCGATATCACAGAATTCGGTGAAAAGGCAATCCGTGAGTACAAGATCGGATCAGTCCTCAATACCCCTGGTGACATCGCTCAGACCAGAGAGAAGTACAATCAGTTCATCGTTGAACTCAACAGGATTTCCATGGAGACCATGGGCATTCCTTGCCTTTATGGTCTTGACCATATCCATGGTGTGACTTACGTGGCAGGCGGTACACTTTTCCCACAGGAAATCAACATCGCTGCATCTTTCAACCGTGAGAACGCTTACAATATGGGTAAGGTGACAGCATATGAGAGCCGTGCAGCCAATGTACCTTGGACATTCTCGCCTACAATGGACCTCGGACGAAACCCAGAATGGCCACGTATGTGGGAAAGTTTCGGTGAGGATACATATGTGAATGCAGAGATGGCTGTCGCTGAAGTCAAGGGTATGCAGGGAGATGATCCTAATCATGTCGGAATGTACAATATCGCTGCATGTGCAAAGCATTTCATGGGATATGGCGTGCCGGTCACAGGTCAGGACCGTACACCGTCATCAATAGCGGCATCAGAACTTCGTGAAAAGCATTTCGAGCCTTTCAAGGAGGCTATGCAGGCCGGTGCACTTACAATCATGGTGAACTCAGGAAGCAACAACGGCATTCCTTTCCATTGCAACACTGAACTTCTCACCAAGTGGGTAAAGGAAGATCTCAACTGGGACGGTATGATCGTTACCGACTGGGCAGATATCGTGAATCTTTATACACGTGAGCGCGTCGCTTCTAGCATGAAGGAGGCTGTGAAACTCGCGATCAATGCAGGTATCGACATGTCTATGGTGCCATATGACTGCCAGTTTGCAATAGATCTGAAGGAACTCGTTGAGGAAGGTGAGGTTCCTATGTCACGAGTTGACGATGCCGTAAGGCGTATCCTTCGCCTGAAATTCCGTCTCGGATTGTTCGATATGCCTGACACCGGCCTGAACAATTATCCTGAATTCGGCGGTGAGGCTCATGCGAAACTTGCATATGATGCAGCAGTGGAATCGGAAGTGCTTCTTAAGAACAATGGAATTCTTCCTCTCAGAAAGGATGTGAAGATTCTCGTTACAGGACCTAACGCAAACTCCATGAGGACATTGAACGGAGGATGGTCATATACATGGCAGGGACACGGCGCTTCCATGCCGGAGTTCACGGAAAGGTTCAATACAATCTATGAGGCTGTATCACAGAAATTTGAGAATGTCACATATGTGCCGGGCGTAGAGTACGATCTTGCAGGTACAAACTGGAAATTCGACGAGGCGACCGGTATCAAGGAGGCTGTCGCTGCTGCAAGAAAGGCTGAGGTCATCATCGCATGTATCGGTGAAAATACATATTGCGAGACCCCGGGCAATGACGTCGACCTTAATCTTTCGAAGAACCAGAAGGATCTCGTTAATGCACTTGCGGCAACAGGCAGACCTTTGATCCTGATTCTTAACGAGGGCCGTCCACGTATCATCAATGACATCGAGCCTCTTGCTTCCGCTGTCGTTGACGTGCTTCTCCCTGGCAACTATGGTGGTGATGCTCTTGCTGCCCTTCTCTGCGGAGAGGAAAATTTCAGCGCGAAACTTCCGTTCACATATCCTAAGTATACCAACAAGTTCGGTGTGTATGATTACAAACCTGCTGAGAATCAGACCACTATGGCAGGATCGTACAACTACAATGCAGTCATGGACGTACAGTGGCCTTTCGGACATGGTCTCAGTTATACTACCTTCGCATATTCGAACATGACGGTTTCTCAGAACGAATTCAATTCTGCTGATGTTCTCAAAGTGACTGTGGATGTGACCAATACAGGCGAGGTTGCAGGTAAGGAGAGCGTACTTCTCTTCTCGAGTGACTTCTATGCAAGTTCAACTCCTGACGTACGCCGTCTCCGTGCATTCGACAAGGTCGAACTTGCTCCAGGCGAAACAAAGACTGTCGAACTGGAAGTCACAGCAAAGGATCTCGCTTTCGTGAACTATTACGGAAAGTGGACTCTTGAGGCAGGCGAATTCGCCCTTTCAGTCGGCGATCAGAGCCTGACTGTCAATTGTACAGAAACAATCGTATGGGATGAGCCGAATATAGACTGATCTAATCGATGATATTTATGATGAGGCCTGCGGCTATGGGATCAATCCCTGCTGCGGGCCTTTTCATATGCCCTTGCCGCTTTGCTGACCACATTCGGGGTACATGTCCTCCAGAACGGCCATTCATGCATGCCTGCTCTGGTGATATATTCGTACGCCATCGCATTCTTCTCCATTTGTCTTATGAATGATCCTGAAGTGAGTATCAACGGGTCTTCTGTACCGATTTCTACACTGATTCCAGGAAGGGCTTCGGGATCTGCATCCTTGACTATCGCTGCAAGATCGGGAATTGAATCACCTGCGTAAGTGGCCGGACTGCATGCGTATACATGGCAGAACATCTCAGGATGAACGAGGCCATAGTATAATGCTCCGAATCCTCCCATTGATATGCCTGCAATGGCTCTGGAACTGCGCTCTGACCTTACATTGTATCTGTCTTCTATGAATGGAATGAACTCGTCGAAGAAGAAGGTCATGTAAAGCAAGCCATCTTCAACTCCATCGCAGTAAAATGTGTTCATTGCATAAGGGGAAACGATGATCATTTCGACACCGGTTTCTTCCGCTATCCAAGACGCAGAAGAATTGACATTTCCTGACCTGAACCAGTCATTGTTGTTTCCGTACATGCAGTGGAGAGCATAAAGAACCGGATATTCCTTGTTCTTGTCATAATCCGGTGGAAGGCAGACGGTATAAGGAATTTCCATTCCCAAGACTTCACTCTCGATGAGCAGGTCCTTATGTTCTGCATATGCCTCTTTGAAAGTTGAGGCGGCGCTTTCTTTCCACTCAAAAGGAATGTCACCGTTATACCATGCCACAGTATTGTTTCCCTCGGCGTCAGTCATCCGGGCTCTGATGGAATATTCTTCATTCTTGCGGGCAACCTTGAGGATGCCGCCGGTATAAATCCTGTCGCCTGAAATGCTTGCCTGACATGGAGTCTTCGGATCAGGAGTGATTTCGTAGAAGCCGTCTTCGAGGCAGCAGGTAAGTGATGTGGTTTCCAGATGCAGAGATTCCCCTTTGTCATTGGAGAAATCAAGGGTAATGTCTCCTCGTGAATCTCCACTGCCAGGTGCTTCGAGAATCTCTACCTTTGTAAATATCAGGTTTTCGACGGTATTTCCAGGATTGTCGGGCTGGGAAGTTGGCGTGCATGCAGATATCAGCAGTGCAGACGCAATGAGTTTTATCGGTTTCATTCTGCAAACATACGAAATAATGCCATGATTCATCAGGAATAAATGTTAAATTTGCACGAAATTAAAGGTATGTGACATGAAAGTGAAGATAGTTAACAAGTCGGCATATCCGACTCCTTCTTATGCTACGGAAAAATCAGCCGGAATGGATCTCAAGGCTAATATCGATGCTCCTATGACCCTCGGCCCCCTTGAAAGGGCGATGGTACCTACCGGTCTGTATATAGCATTGCCGGACGGTACAGAGGCTCAGGTGAGGCCTAGAAGCGGCCTTGCAGCCAAGTTCGGCATTTCTGTTCTCAATGCTCCGGGAACAATCGATGCGGACTACAGGGGAGAGATAAAGGTGATTCTTGTGAATCTTTCCAATGAGACCTTTGTCATCAATCCGGGTGAAAGGATTGCGCAGATGGTTGTGGCCAAGTACGAAAAGGTGCAGTGGGATGAGGTTGAAGTCCTTGATGAGACAGAGAGAGGCGAAGGTGGATTCGGCAGTACCGGCAGATAAAGCGAGAGATTATGATGATCATGGATTTATATAGGAAATTCAAGGAGTGCGGCAGTGTGACCACTGACAGCAGGACCTTGAAGGGAGGGGAGATGTTCTTCGCGTTGAAGGGCGAGAACTTTGACGGGAATGCATATGCCCTCAAGGCTCTTGAAGCGGGTGCTGCTTATGCGGTCGTGGACCGTGGCGGTGCCGCGGGTGATTGTGAAGATCCGAGACTCATAAAGGTTGACGATACCCTTAAAGCATTGCAGGAACTGGCACGTTGGCACAGGTCGATGACTATCGTTGACGGCAAACCGTTGACAGTCATAGCATTGACGGGCACGAACGGAAAGACCACCACAAAGGAACTTATACGTGAGGTCTTGTCGGTAAAATACAATGTCACGGCTACGGAAGGAAATCTGAACAACAGCATAGGCGTGCCTCTGACTCTTCTCAGGATCAATTCCCAGACTCAACTTGCAGTTGTGGAAATGGGTGCCAGCCATCCGGGCGATATTAAGGAACTCGTCGATATTGCCCTTCCGAACTATGGACTTGTTACCAATGTAGGCAAGGCACATCTGCTCGGTTTCGGAAGTTTTGAAGGAGTGATGAACACCAAGGGAGAACTGTATGACTATCTCCGCAGGACATCAGACAAGGTTTTCATCAATGCGGACAATCCTTACCTCTGCAGGATGGCTTCCGACAGGAATCTGCAGAGTGATCCTGAACGTCCATATTCGCTTCTGCTTCCATACGGTCTGGAATATCAGGGCGCACGTGTTCTCGAATCAGATCCTGAACATCCGTTCCTGCGTGTGGAAATGGGCCATAATGTGATCAATACCAATCTTGTAGGCTCATACAACGCTGACAATGTCATGGCTGCTCTCGCCGTGGGCACATATTTCGGAGTCTCATATGATGACGCTGTTAAGGCCATAGAGGCATATGTCCCTTCGAACAACCGCTCTCAGATGACGAAGACGGAAAGGAATACGCTTATCGTGGACGCATACAATGCCAATCCTACCAGCATGGCCGCAGCATTGGACAATTTCTCAAATGTGGTTGCCGACAATAAGGTGGCGATGCTTGGCGATATGCTTGAACTCGGTGATGATTCCCAGGCTGAGCATGAAGCAGTGATCCGTGCCGCTATGGACAGAGGATTCTCCAAGGTGTATTTCGTGGGAGGTGAGTTCGCCAAGGCCGCTTCAAATATGGATACGGATCCGACAAAGGCGATGTTCTTCGATACATCGGACCTGCTGAAATCTCATATTCAGGAAATGCCTGTCGAAGGGGCAGTTGTCCTTATCAAAGGTTCAAGAGGAACCAGGATGGAGAAGGTTATAGATTCGCTTTGATGATGATATGCCTTGCCAGGCATGCGAATGCGTATCCTGCCAAGACTCCGATCGCGGCACCGGCGATGATGTCGCCAAGGTAATGCTTTCCGACAAAGACTCTGCTCAAGGCTACCAGGGTGGCCCATGTGTACATCCACGCTGCGTAGCCTCTGTATCTCAGCCTTTTATCCAGCCTGAACCCGATGAGAGTGCTGGTCGCAAGCCCGAAGGCATTGGCCGAGTGGGCTGAAAAGAAACTGAAACTGCTGCTCTTGCCTTCTAGTATGTTCAGACCATGTTCCAGCATATAGGGGTCGTTGAGAGGTCTGACCCTTTCCACAAGATCCTTTATTAAATTTGAAAACTGGTCGCAGAAGCCGAATGTCGCTGCTGCGGCCAGTGTCATTATAAGGCCTTTCTTCCATCCGAGCCTCCAGAAGATACATCCCACAATGATGACATACATCGGAATCCATACCGGTATGTCGGAGAAGAACTTCCAGATGACGTCGGTAATCTCCGAACTCCAACTGTTCATCTCCAATGTGACCTTCTGGTCAAGATGGTGGATTGCCTGCCAGTCCATGGATTAAATTTTTATTTCGTTGTCATCTCCCGGGAAGAGGACGACAGTATCTTCATCCTCCGGCTCTTCCTTCTGGAGCGCTGTCCAGAGCATGTCCTTCAGTTCCTTGATTCCCTCCTGAGTGAATGATGAAATGAACACATGAGGAATGTCTTCAGGGAGTTGTGCCTCGATTTCGCTCTTGAGTTGGTCGTCAAGCATGTCCGACTTGGTTATGGCAAGCACTCTGTCCTTCACGAGAAGTTCAGGGTTGTACTCTCTGAGTTCGTTCAGGAGTACTTCATATCCTTCACGTATGTCGTCCTGATCGGCAGCCACCATGAACAGAAGTATCGAGTTTCTTTCGATATGCCTGAGGAATCGCATTCCTATGCCCTTTCCTTCATGTGCTCCTTCGATGATACCAGGAATATCCGCCATCACGAATGACTTGTCATCGTAGTAACTTACGATTCCGAGGTTAGGCTCCAGAGTCGTGAAAGGATAGTCGGCAATCTTCGGGCGTGCAGCGGAAACAGTCGACAGGAGTGTGGACTTTCCTGCATTAGGGAAGCCTACGAGACCTACGTCCGCAAGAAGTTTGAGTTCAAGTATGAACCAGCCTTCCTCATAAGGCTCTCCCGGCTGCGAATATCTCGGAGTCTGATTTGTGGCTGTCTTGAAGTTGTTGTTGCCAAGACCGCCTCGTCCTCCCTTGACAAGGATTCTTTCCTCATACGGATCGACGAGTTCGAAGAGAATCTCTCCGGTCTCCGCATCCTTGGCTACGGTTCCGAGCGGAACATCAAGATAAACGTCCTCTCCGTTCTTTCCCTTCATCAACTGACCGCTTCCCGCTCCACCGTGTTCCGCCATGATATGCTTGCGGTACTTGAGATGGATCAGAGTCCAGAATTGCGGATTCGCCCTCAAAATGATGTGGCCTCCACGTCCTCCGTCTCCACCGTCAGGTCCTCCCTTCGGAATATACTTCTCCCTTCTCATATGAGTCGAGCCCGCACCACCATTGCCCGAACGGCAATAGATCTTTACATAGTCTATGAAATTGCTGTCTGCCATAATATGCTTAATTTCAATTATTTAAGTCTTTGATTTGCTTTATTTTTCTTTTAAAGTAACAAGCGAGTAACAAAAGTATGGAACTAAACCATCATAAATAATACTTTCAATTTGTAGCCCGTCTTTCTGTTATATACGGATAAAGCCACTTATTTATGCTATTTTCTTCCAATATACTGTATCACAAAATCAAAGAACTTATAATTTTTCCTTCAAAAACTTTATAATCGGCAAAGATAACGATTCTTTCCGATACTGAAACAACCTAATCTTCATTAGAAATTGTGTCCTTATCACTCAATGGAATAAGCTCAAACTCAAGATCAGAAAAGTTCAGTCCCAGCTGCTCAAAAGCGTAAGTCAAAATAGAAATCTTTGTTTTGGTACTACATGAACTAAAAACATAGCAATTGTTGGCGACAAATGTTCTTCCATCAGCCTCTTCACGATGATACCACATCTCTTTAGCCGACAAACTGTTCATCTGTACCGGTTCATCAGCATATATCAGCTTTGATACTTGTACCATCATTTCTTTCCAACTAGTTACCTTATAATTGACTCCCTTATATGTAAACGAGGCAATTTTACGGCCAGTGAGTTCAAGCTCATCATCATTGAAAGAAACATTATCGGTCTCCTTCTCAAGAGGTACGTATGTACTGCTGATCATAGGCCAGAGGGCCAAGAACTTATTCAAGAGGAGCTTACCTCTTGCCTTCAGCTCATCCTCTGTCCATTTATCACAACCTTTCAAATAATTACTCAGCCTAAATGCAGAATCTTGAAATCCATATATCTGCGTACTTTCGCCATCTTTTACGATAGAATAACCTTGCTTCTTCTCTTCAAACGAATGATTGCCGTAACTTGAATTATATCCGGTTAAAGTAAGATTTGCAAATGTATGGAGATAGGTGTCATATATTATTTGCCAATTTTCCCCAAGATCATCCTTCCACTTTTGATTTAGGGTCTGCGGCATAATATGTTCAATCGTCACCTCATTATTCTTCATACGAGGTACAATAGTGTCATCTCCCTCCTTGCTGTTTTCATTCTCCATTCTCTCAAACAAGAAATAGCGATAATCGATAGGAATTTTATATATCTGTCTTGAAGGAAAAGCAGTTATTACCTCAGAATCCTTAGGGAAAATAGCGGTACCCTGTTTCTTAAGAAGAATATGCTTAACTAATTCAGAATAACTCGCTTCAAGTGGCTCACCACGTTTTGTGTGGTCATTTATAATCCTCAAGACATCGCTATGAAGAATTGCAAATGTCTTACTCATCACATTGGCTGGGTATGAACATATGATACGCCTTGCCCAATAATTCTCAACCACATCAAGGACCTTATAAATCTCATCAGATGAAATGCCATTACATGCAGCATAATCTAGGAACTGCATATAGAACGGCATACACACAGAAGAGCCAATATTACCTAACTGATGAAACTTTTTATCTACCTTTGAATTTCCGGTATCTCCCTTAGTCGCCTGTTTATAGTACTTAGCATATTTAAGCATTTCAGCAAGCAATTCTTCTCTTGGAAGTCCATACCTCTCGTCAAAACTCTTGAAGTCAAAATACAGATCAGTTATCTTACTGATCAATTTAGTCTTAACAGTGAGATAATCACGAATGAACATTGTAGGCTCATCGTCGGTACAGGCCTCAATCTTAGACCAATACTTATTGTAGAAATCTTCTTGCTGAGCAGATGAAAGCGACATCAATAGATAATTCCTGACCTTATCAGCTTCTTCCAGATCCTTTCCACATGAATTGAGGCTCTCGAAAATCAACTGAGGATTATCCCCAGAATCAAGCCTTATGTCAATTATGATAAGTTTTTCAATAGCCTCAATCAGTTCATCAAAACTTAATTCCTGAAGCTTCAATAACTCATAAAATATTTGATAATTCAGCGTGATGCCTGATTTGTCAGCCGGTACAATGTTATCAAAATCCTCATTCACCAAAGCATCATACGCAATGCGATCGCTTTCAATAGGACGTAACTTGATTTGTCTATCACCCTTTCTGTACTTAGCCTTCAGGTATTTATTGGCCATATCTTTGATGTACTCATCTCCTCGCTCGCATTCGATGTGACCATCTTTATAAGCCTTAATGGCCGCCAGGATAAGCAATGAAATTGTCGTGATACGCTGCTGGCCATCAATGATCAGCAAATCATCATCCACCTCATTCGCCTTTATAGATACGATACTACCGAAGAAATGACTTCTTCGATTCTCTTTACTGACCTTAATCAAGTCTGTGAAAAGGCGCTCACAATGCTTGCGTTGCCAAGCATACTTTCTTTGGTACAATGGAATAAGGAATAACGTCTTCTCCCCGGTGAAATATTCGTCAATTTTTGTCGCGTCACGCATGGCAATGAATAACTTATTATGATTGATTCAAGGTAAATTAAGACAAAAATAAATAATAATCTTCATTTGCCGACAGATATTATATTCTTTCTTCATATACAACCTCGCCCCTTACAGATTAAATGTTAAACAATGGCCCCTTTCAATGTGCGCACAGAAAAAGAAAAGCCGTAACCCCTCATAGGATTACGGCACAAATATCAACGCTTTATTCTACTCCATTCTTGGACTCCAACTGGACTCCATGACGATTTTTTACGGTTTCTTATAAAAATAAAGAGCCGTCTTCGCTCTTGATGACAGCTCTTTTGAGTCTGTTTCTATCATAAGTCTTCTTCGACTTGTGAACCATCCTTCTTGACTGGACCTGCCGTCCATGTCTCTCAATCTCCTCCATCCTTGCAGCCTTGCGGTTTGCAAGGATGAAGTCTTCTAAAGTGATTTTCTGTTTCTTTTGTTTCATGGTTTAAAATGAATATCCTAGTCTTCTACGCTGATGGCATTCTTATTCATCAGGGTCGGGATCTCGATCATTGGGATTGGATATTGAGCGAGAGGAGTACCTACTGTTTTTGCATATACAATACCTCTAAGAGTGCTGTATGATGCTCCGACAAATGATGGTAAGATGTCCGCTTTGATGTTAATCTTATGGTTTTCTTTATCAACTGAGAATGCTTCATCTAATGTCTGGACATCATAACTGATGGTTGCTGATA
>JAZQES010000062.1:0-75768 GCA_045539115.1 Candidatus Cryptobacteroides sp.
CTGCACTCCTGCATACTCTTCGGATTCCGTCCTATCCCTTTGCAGGCAGCCTTTCGTTTTCCGCTTTTCTTCCGTCATAGGGTTGTCATTCACGGCACTTGTTTATATAAGGTTCTGCCCTTCCCCGAACGTGCCGATTTATTTTTTTTTCGGGTACTATGGCTTCGGCTGACTTCTCGCAGTTCGTTGTTACTACTTGCAAAACGGTTCGTCTGCGAGACCTCCCCAGATAAGAACATGCTCTTTCAGCCTTATGCCTGCCGCATTTACCCACATATATTCCGAATGACTATCGGGCTTTAACTTCCTTTGCAGTCTTACCCTATATGTAGGCCTTGTATGCGGTTTCTGTCCGTCAGGCCAGACTTTTGCCGCCGGCTTCCTTCAGATTCTACCTCACGATAGACACCCTTGCCTTTGGCTATATGCTTCCCGTCATTAGGGCGCATTAGGGACTTTCACCCGTTAGAACATGCCCGTGCTGGGCGTACAATGAACAGCCGGCGCGAAGGATAACTTCACGCCGGCTGTCTTATCATGCTGACATCAGATTATAAAGATGTCTCGAATTCCTTGAGAAAGCGAAGGTCGTTCTCGAAATAGTTACGAAGGTCACGTACCTGCCACTTGAGCATTGCGATACGCTCCACACCCATTCCGAAGGCGAAACCGCTGTATTTCTTGCTGTCGATTCCCGATGCCTCGAGGACGTTAGGGTCTACCATACCGCAGCCCATGATCTCGAGCCAGCCTGTTCCCTTGCAGACGTTGCAGCCCTTTCCTCCGCAGATGTTGCAACTTACGTCAATCTCTGCCGAAGGCTCTGTGAATGGGAAATATGAAGGACGCATACGGATCTGGGTCTGCGCTCCGAACATTTCACGAGCAAACAGAAGAATGGCCTGCTTCATATCGGCGAATGTCACATTCTCATCGATGTAAAGTCCCTCGACCTGATGGAAGATGCAGTGTGCGCGGGCTGAAATGGCCTCGTTACGGAACACGCGTCCCGGACATACGATACGGATAGGGAGAGGCATCTTCTCCATGGCACGTACCTGCACTGATGAAGTGTGGGTACGGAGAAGTACCGGATTGTCGCTGTCGCTGATGAAGAATGTATCCTGCATCTCACGTGCAGGGTGCTCAGGAGGGAAATTCAGAGCCTCGAATACATGCCAGTCATCCTCAACCTCAGGACCTTCCGCAACATCATAACCGAACTTGCGGAAAATGCTTACGATCTCCTCACGTGCGATGGAAACCGGATGACGCGATCCCAAAGACACCGGATCACCGGGCATCGTATAGTCAAATGAAGCGGCACCGGCAGCAGGTGATTCCTCAGCAGCCTCCTTAAGTGCCTCTATCTTCGCAGCAGCGGCATTCTTCAGCACATTAAGTTTCTGACCGAACTCTCTCTTGAGTTCCGGAGCAACCGTCCTGAACTCCTCGAAGAGTGCGGTAATCGAACCCTTCTTTCCAAGGAGTCGTACACGTGCCTCTTCTATTTCCTGCTCTGTCTTGCATGACAGAGCCTCAATTTCAGCCATCAGGGCCTCAATTTTTTCTCTCATATCTGTAAATTTTATTCTCTGTTCATCATTAATGGATAAAGCATGCAAAGATAAATATTTTTCCTTTATGCTATTCCTCAACAGGATATCCGATGGCAATCACACAATACGGACGTAGTCCTTCCTTTATGCCAAGAAGTTCACTGACGTAATCCTCTGCCTTAGGACCATCAGGTTCTTCCTTCAGACGCGGACGTCCGTTGCAGTGCACCCAGCAACTCACAAGATCCATGGCAGTAACCGCCAACTGGACGAATGTCGCCGAAATCGCACAGTTATCGACCCAGAGGTCGGTCTTTGTCTCGTCACCCATCACCACGATAGCCGCCTGGGCACCGCTAAGCAAGGCTGAACCGTAATCACGCATCTGAGCGAGAGCATCAAGAGTGTCCCTGTCCTCCACAATCATGAATGCAGAACTCTTGCTGTTTCTTGACGAAGGAGCAGTCTGAGCCACCTTTACGATTGCATCCAGCACTTCCTTTTCAACCGGCCTGTCAGAATATTTCCTGACACTATGCCTTTTTTCTATTACCTGTAAAAAATCCATATCCTATTTTTGTTTTCACTTACCTTGTGCCTTCAGACGGCGTTTCTCACGGGCCTTCTGCGCCTTTCCGGCACCCTGCTTGAGATATGCGGCCCATTGTTCGTCATTGAAGATCCTCCTGTATGTGGCATCTATCTGGTCCAGCCATTTGTCCTGGACAGCCTGATACATTGACGTATTGGCAACCTTGGCATTCTTAAGTTCCTCATACTCAGCCAGCATGGCAGGGAAATCATGTTTCAGGGTCGAATCCACGTAGAATGTCTGCCAATCTTCCAGATCGAGGACCCTCTGAAGCCTGTCAGCCTCCATCTCCGCCTGTTCAAATATGTCCGGCTGCTTTTCCTGCTGCTGTGCAGAGAGGGAAAAACAGAAAAATACTGACAAGAAAGTAAGCAGAACGTTTATATTCGATTTCATAACTCGCGATTTTTTTATAGTTTTGCATTTCAGGCCCGATCCCCAGACCGCAGGGCATAAAAACGACACAAAAGTAATTAATTATAATAAAAGTACAAAATGAGAAGAATTACCGAAGCACTCATCATGGCATTGTCCGCCATATTCTTCATAAGCATGACCGAGAGTCACGCATGTACAAACGTCCTCGTGACAAAAGGAGCCAGCACCGACGGCTCGAACATGATTTCATATGCCGCTGACTCGCATCAACTTTACGGAGAACTCTATTTCGCTCCTGCCGGAATATGGAACGAAGGCGACATGCGTCAGATCAACGAATGGGATACAGGAAAATATCTCGGACTCATTCCGCAGACGGCAAGGACATACCAGAGAGTGGGCAACATGAACGAACACCAACTCATAATCGCCGAGACCACTTACGGAGGACGTCCGGAACTTGAGGACCCCAAGGGCATAATGGACTATGGTTCACTCATTTATGTCGCACTCGAAAGAGCGAAGACTGCAAGAGAGGCAATTGACGTGATCGTGGAACTGGCGAACACATACGGATATTATTCGAGCGGAGAGTCATTCTCAATAGCCGACAAGGAGGAAGTATGGGTCATGGACCTCATCGGCAAAGGTCCGGACAACAAGGGTATCGTGTGGGTGGCACGCAGGGTTCCTGACGGATACATCTGCGCACATGCAAACCAGGCACGCATCAGCACCTTCCCGCAGAACGACCCAGAGAACTGCATCTACGCACCGGACGTGATAACATTCGCACGTGAAAAGGGCTATTTCAACGGAGAAGACAAGGATTTCAGTTTCTGTGACGCATATGCACCGCTCGATTTCAGCGGAATGAGAGGCTGCGAGGCTCGTGCATGGGCTGCATTCAACATCCTCTGCGACGGAAAGTTCACATTCATCGACGAGAACGGCAACGAGGTCACAAGGGATGCTGAAGAATATCTCGACTACGCAATGGGATGGGACAAGACCAAAAGATTCCCTCTCTTCGTGAAGCCTTCACGCAAGATCAGCCTGAAGAATGTCGCTGACGTCATGCGTGACCACTACGAAGGAACCCCTATGGACATGACACAGGACATCGGAGCAGGCGGAAACGCACTTCCATACCGTTGGAGACCTATGGGATTCGAGCATGACGGCAAGGAGTACATCAACGAAAGGGCGATCGCCACTCAGCAGACAGGATTCTGGTTCGTAGGACAGTCAAGGGGATGGCTTCCTGACGAGATCGGAGGCGTGAACTGGTTCGGATGCGACGATGCCGCAACATCTTACCTTACACCTATCTACACCAGCACTTACGAAGTACCTGAATGCTTCCGTGTAGGCAACGGAAACATGATCACATATTCTCCTACATCGGCATTCTGGATGACAAACCGCGTCGCAAACGCATGCTACAAGGCATACAACATCATGTTCCCTACCGTAGATGCCGCAATCGACGCATGGGAGGCTGAAATGGCCGAGGCTGTGGTTAAGGCTGACGAGGAAGCACTAGCAATCTACAAGGCCGCACAGGAAAAGCCTCGCAAGCAGATCCGCCGCAACGACAAGTGCCGCAAGACAGTAGATCCATACGAAGAGGTACGCAACTACCTCACAAGATTCTCGGTTGACAACGCGCAGAGGATATTCGAAAAATGGGTTACTCTCGAAGAACTTCTTCTCGTGAAATTCATCGACGGAAACGTAAAGGCACAGAACGAGGACGGTACATTCGTGACAAACGGTCATACGGACTGCATCCCTGACAAGATAACCCAGCCTGGCTACACCGAAAGGTGGAAAGCGGTCGTAGCGAAGGATCATGGTGAGATAATTGAAGTGAAATAGCCATAAGTTGGTATTTGTCCCGGCGGCAGACAGGACTAACTTTGCCGCCGGTTTTTTATTTGATATGTCAGACAGAATAATCATCACAATCCTTGCCTTCTGCTTGAGTCTGCTCGGCTTTACGGTAAATGGTGCCCCGAAAGGACACCAGGTGGAGGGTTGCGTGATTGAGGCTGAAAGCAAGGCTCCGGTGATCGGAGCAGCAGTCAGGATCGGCACCGATTACCTGTGGACGACGACAGATATCGACGGCCGGTTCAGATTCGAAAACGTCCAGTCAGGAGAATATGAACTGGAAGTTTCATGTCTGGGATATGTCAACTATATCGCAACAATTGACATCCGTGCCGACATTTCCGGCATTACGGTAACCCTGCATGAGAACTCTCTGGCCCTCGACGAGGTCGTGGTGACCGCTCAGAAGGCTAAGGACGGACTTGGCACCTCGCACAGCCTGGGTCGCGATGCCCTCAATCATCTCCAACTCTCAAACATGACAGATGTGGCCGCACTGCTTCCAGGCGGTAAAACAGTAAATCCCGACCTGACCACAGAAAACCAGTTCTCGCTCAGGGAAGGAGGTTCCAACCTCGGAAACTCGGCATTCGGAACGGCGGTGGAAGTGGACGGAGTCAGAATCGGCAACAATGCCTCATTCGGAGACATGAAAGGTGTGGACACCAGAAGTGTGGCCGTCGAGAACATCGAATCCATCGAAGTCATCACCGGAGTGCCTTCTGCAGAATACGGTGACCTCAACAGCGGTGTCGTGAAGATCAACACACGCAAAGGCCGCACTCCTACCAACATAACCTTTTCGGTTAACCCACGCACATACCAGGCATCGGTTTCGAAAGGTGTTGACCTTCAGAAAAATAACGGAATCCTGAACCTGAGTGCCGAATGGGCGAGAGCGGTCAAGAGACTCATCTCCCCATACGAATCATACACAAGGACAGGCATCACCCTCGGCTACAGCAACACCTTTGCAAAAGTCCTCCGCTTCGAGGCAGGATTCACAGGAAACATCGGAGGAATGAACTCGAAGGACGACCCGGATGCATTCACCGGAGAGTACGAAAAGGAAAGGGACAATGTGTTCCGAGGCAACACCTCGCTTACATGGCTTCTGAACAAGTCATGGATCACAAACCTGAAGTTCGATGCCTCCGTCAATTTCAACGACAATCTCTATCATTTCCACAAATACGAGTCATATGCTTCGAACCAGCCTTCGGTCCATGCCGAAAACGATGGATATTTCCTTGCCGACAGACTGCCGCTGACATATTTCTCGGATCAGGTCATAGACTCAAAGGAACTGGATTTCGCAGCCTCGCTCAAATACAACTGGCACAAGAGATGGAACGACATGAAGAGTTCGCTCAAGGCCGGAGTGCAGTGGAAGGCCAACGGAAATGTCGGAGAAGGTGAGTATTATCAGGATCCGTCCCTTGCAGCCAACGGTTACAGGCCAAGACCATATTCGCAGTATCCTTTCATGCACAATCTTTCCGTTTATGTGGAAGAACATCTGACCGTTCCGGCCGGAAGCACAAAGATCGAGATAACAGCCGGACTGCGTATGGAGAACGTGTTCATAAAAAATTCGCTCTACAACAACAAGACCACCTTCTCACCACGTTTCAACGCCAAGTGGGAAATCACCGAAGGCTTCGCCATCAGAGGAGGATGGGGCGTGACTGAAAAACTTCCGTCTTATCACATCCTCTATCCTAAACAGGAATACCGCGACATACAGACATACGGATTCTCGCACGGTGACCAGACAAGTTATATCTACTACACCCAGCCATATACGGTCACATATAACCCGGAACTGAGGTGGCAGAGGAACAACAACTCGGAATTCGGCATCGACGCCGCTTTCTGCGGAATGAAGATATCCCTTGTCGGATTCTACAACGTGACCAAGGGCCCGTACAATTTCATGAATGTATATGAGCCATATTCATACAACATACTGAAACGCCCGGACGGTTTCGTAATGCCGACCGATCCGGAGATTGTCGTCGACAGCCAGACAGGCATGATGTATGTGCGAGGCAGCGAAGAGGAATACTGGACCCCTATGGACGTCAAGGTCACAGACCGTACTTTCGCGAAATCGACAAAGCAGAACAACGGTGCCGACGTGAAGAGAGCCGGTGCTGAAATCGTGATTGAGTTCCCGGAAATAACACCGATCCGCACATCGTTCCGTCTTGATGCGTCATACACCCACACCCGTTATCTGAACGAGCAGTTGTCGGCATATTATCAGAACGGATGGTCACACACATCCCTTCCTGACCGCTCATATCAATATGTGGGAATCTACGCAAACGGAGGTGCCACCAACCATGTGGCGAACGGAAAGGTCACTCATAATCTCGATGCAAACCTCACTGCGATCACACATATCCCGCAGGCACGTCTTATCATCACATGCCGGCTTGAAATGTCCCTGCTCCGCAGAAGCCGCAACCTTTCGGTCTACAACGGAGAAGCATATGCATTCACGGTCACCGAGACCGGCAAGACCCCTACCGGAGGCAACATAAATGACGGAAATTCATACACCGCCATCTACCCTGTCTCGTACATGGACCTTGACGGTAACATCCATCCGTTCACCCAGGCCGAGGCTGCCGATCCCGCATTCGCCAACCTGATCCTCAAATCAACGAATGCCTACACCTTTGCCCAGGACGGCTACGGACCATATATGTCGGCAAACATCAGTGTTACAAAGGAGATAGGAGACCACGTTTCCCTCTCGTTCTTTGCAAACAACTTCACCAATTCAAGACCATACGTCAAGTCGATGGCGACAGGTGTGGGAGCGATATTCACTCCAGCATTCTACTACGGCCTGACCTGCAGACTAAAATTTTAACCCTGTCATCCTGAGCGAAGCGAAGGATCCTTACAACAAAAGAATGAAGAAGTTTTTCTACATATTTACTGTTATCATTCTCGCAGCATCATGCGCTGAAATCAAGGATGGCAATCCATATGAAGACGGATTGAACATCCTGAGCATCAACGCATTGTTCCCAGAAGAATTCGAGAACACTCCAAAAGACGGCATTGAAGCGGTCATCGAGGACATGAACACCGGAAGCCGGTACTCCCAGACTTCCGACATCAACGGAAAAGTGACGATGAAACTTCCGAACGGACTTTACAGGATCAACATGAGCGGAAAGTCCGAGGGAGGAATATTCAACGGTGCTGCCGACAAGGTGGTTCTTTCCGGAAAAGACCTGTCTCTCGACCTGGCATTGCTTTATTCAAAGGCCGGATCGATCGTCATAAAGGAACTCTACTGCGGAGGCTGCAAGAAACTTCCTGAAGAAGGAAACTATCAGGCCGACCAGTATTTCATCCTGCACAACAACCACTATGAAGTCCAATATCTGGACAGTCTCTGTTTCGGAACATTGTCCCCTAACAACGCAACAGGCTCAAACCCTTGGGTATCAAAGGATTCCGTTACAGGAGAAACCATATTCTCCGACTTCCTTCCTGTAATCCAGGCGGTATGGCAGTTTCCTGGTGACGGCGATGACTTCCCTCTCCAGCCGGGAGAAGATGCTGTGGTATGTCTTAGAGGAGCAATCGACCACACCGCCCAATATCCTCTTTCGGTTAACCTGAACAAACCCGGATATTTCGTCTGCTACAACATCACATACTTCTGGAACACCATGTACCATCCTGCTCCAGGAGACCAGATTTCCGATGACAGGATCATAGACGTAGTAATAAAGACCGGTCAGGCAAACGCATATACTATTTCCATAAGTTCCCCTACACTCGTCGTCTGGAAGCCGCAAGGCATAAGCATGCATGAGTTCGTGAACGATATGGACAACATCACCCCTGTACCTGGCAGCAGTGTCGACAATGTGGTGAAGGTACCGTACGAATGGGTATATGACGCTGTCGAGGTGTTCGATGCACGCTCGACCAACAATTCCAAAAGGCTTGCTCCGGAACTTGATGCAGGATATATCATGCAGACGGATATCTATCTCGGCCACAGTCTCATGAGGCATGTGGACGAGGCTGCAAGTTCGGCATCGGGCTATGAGATACTTGCGGACACCAACAATTCCATTAATGATTTTTATGAAACCGAAAAACAGTCACTCCATGAATAAGAGAGGATACATATTGGCCGTCAGCCTGATGTTCCTGGGACTGGCTGTTTCGGCACAGACATATGATCAGGTATTCGGAAGCAACCTCTGGAACATGTCTGAAAACATCACCGGAGTACGTCAGGACACAGTTTCACGTTCATATGCCGAAATATACGGCAAATATGTGGGCGGAGGATTCCATGACACATGGCAGGCACCGGAAGGATGGAGTGCAGGAGCAGTCACATCCAGCATACGGCACCTTGAAAAATTGTCATTGGCAGGTTCATTCTCATTCGACCAGACCGAAGGATATGACATGTGCGGTTCTATGTTCATACATCCGGGATTCTATCCTGTTGACCTTCTGGAATTCACCCCGGGACGCAAGACCATGCAGACATATGCCCTTGAAGGAGGTTTTTCATACGACCTTGCACCATCTTGGAGGATAGGTGCTAAAATGGATTTCGAGTCGGCGAACATGGCCAAGAGAAAAGACCTGAGGCATCAGAACTGGAGACTTGACATGACGGTTTCTCCAGGCTTCATGTACCACAAGGGAGACTTCGCGATTGGTGCGTCATACATATTCCGCAAGACAGCGGAGACCGTAGAGGCTGAACAGGTCGGAACCTCAGAGTCATCATATTACGCATTCCTTGACAAGGGCATGATGTACGGAATATATTCCGTATGGAGCGGAAGCGGACTCCACCTCAGCGAGGCCGGAGTGATGGGATTCCCGGTAAAGGATTTCAGCAATGGAGGAGCACTCCAGATGCAGTACAGAGGTCTTTTTGCCGAACTCAAATATCTTCATACGCAAGGAACCGTCGGAGAGAAGGAATATATCTGGTTCCGTTTCCCGGGCAACGAGACCGGGATTACTTTGGGATACAGCCACAAGGGGGAAAAGTCCGAGCATCAGGCAAGGATCGCATTGAAGTACAAAGATCTGACACTTGATGAAAGCATATTGGAAAAGGTATTGGAAAACGGTATCACAACCGTCTATAACCACGGAAGCAACAAGATATTGGCAGACGAATCCTTGTCTCTGAACCCCGAATATGAGTTTGCTTCAAGAATGATGGAAATACATGTCGGAGGACATCTGAATTGGAGAAATACCGTTTCCTCTCAGATGTATCCTTATGCTTACAGCGAATCGCTCATGGCATGGAATGCAGAAGCAGACATCCTTCTCCACCTTGGACCGTTTGACCTGGGAGTCAGGGCCGGCACAGGAAAAGGTAATAAAACCGAGGAATTCCACATAGTTGACGAGACATCAGGAGTGCAGACAACACCTTACAGACTGCAGGAATGGTACGACCGTCAGATAGAGTATCAGACAGCACTGCGTGCTGATGCGGGTCTGTCATTGAGATACAATTTCAGGAAAGGCATCTATCTTCAGGCTGAAGGTTCATGGACCCATGGATTCGGACTTAAGTACATAGCCGGAACAGACCGCTTCGGAACTGCACTCAGAATCGGATATAACTTCTGATTATCATCCTGTATAACTTTTGATTGTCATCCTGTATAACTTTTGATTGTCGTCCTGTATAACTTCTGATTGTCATCCTGAGCGTAGCGAAGGATCTTTATATGAAATTATTCATAAACATTTATAGAACTATGAAACGTTATTTTTCAATCGCGCTCGCAGTGCTCGCTATCGCAGCATGCCAGCAACCGGTACAGCCGGATGTGGCTCCCGGAAAGGTTCAGGTAGAGCCGGTCATCACCCGTGCCACAGAAGTGAACTTCGAAGCCGGAGACCAGATAGGTTTCACCATGACAAAAGTGAATGGAACAGAGGCATATGCGGACAATGCAGCCCTCTCTTTCGATGGAACAGTATTCTCAGGCGACCTCATGTGGTATGCAGATGCTTATTCCGAGGCTGATGTATATGCATATTATCCATATGATGCCGAAGGTGCTCCTGCTGTCTACACTGCTGTTTCCGACCAGACAGCCGGAATCGCTCAGGCTGATTTCATGGCTGCTTCCAAGAAGGGAGTGCTTCCTACTCCTAATGCCATCACAATGGTCTTCAAGCACATGATGACAAAGATCGTAGTAAACATCGACAATGTCTCAGGTGCGACAGTAGAAAACGTAGTTCTCACAGGATCAGCGGCATCCGCTTCACTCGACATTGAGAACCAGACAGTTAGCGCTGCCACAGAAACTGCTGACATCAAGGCGTACGAGGCGTCCGCAGGTAAGGTGTGGAATGCCATCATCATCCCTGGAACTGCGAAACTCGAACTTGCAGTCTCTCTTTCGAACGGCAAGAAGATCACCCAGCCTCTCGCTGAGATGACGCTCAAATCCGGCGGACAGTATACGATCAATGCACGTATCATCCAGGACAATATGATCGTAAGCGCTTCAGGCGAGATCGAGAACTGGACTGACGAGGGCGAGATCGGATTCGAAGGTGAGGGAACAACAGAAGAACTTCCTGTTGAATTCACCGAATATGACGGATATTTCGTATATGACGGAGTGGAGTACAAGACTGTGACCCTTGCTGACGGCAACACATGGATGGCAGAGAACCTCCGTTTCATTCCACGCGGACGCACCGTTTCAAGCGACCCTGCTGAAGATGCTGGCATCTGGTATCCGGCTGCAAATGCAGAAAAGGTTGCAGACCCTGCACTCGCCGAGACTCTCGGTCTTCTTTATGATGCTGCTACGGCATTCGGCGCAGAGGAAATCACAGTCGAGAATGCCGGCACATTCGAAGGATGCCAGGGTATCTGCCCTGAAGGCTGGCACATCCCGACCGCAACTGAAATGACCGGTCTCGTAGGACACAGTTCTAACAGCGCATTGGTCAACACAGCCGCACCATATTATGACGCTACTATCAAGGGTGCAAGCATCGCTGCTCTCGCTGAAGCAGGCTGGCCTTGGCAGTTCGCAAGTGCAAGAAACAAGACCAGCACTGCAGGCAAGGGTACATATATGGTTACAAACTACAACGGCATCTATGGTATAATGTCATACATCATAGGTTCTACATTGCATCAGGCAACGACCAATGAAGACGGAAGCCTTAAGAATGTCCAGTACCACTACTTCATGCCTCTCTACAACGCAAGCAATGAGAAGATTTCGGTAGCATACGGAAACTTCCTCGCAGGAGCATCCGTACGTTGCGTGAAGAACAAGTAACAGGTTGAAGACTGATATTCCATATATATCTGAAAATCAAAAACTTATAAAAAATGCCTGCTGTTGAAAAACAGCAGGCATTTTTTATATACAATTGAAAATCAATATCTTATGTGGACATGCTTAAAGATTTGGATTTCTTCCCCCCCCCGAGTTATATTTGCACTCAAAATCATTGAGTTATGAAAAAACTGCTGGTTCTGCTGACAATCGCATGCTTCTCTCTCACTTCATGCGATGTATTATCTGACTTACTTGACGATCCCGACACTTCAGAATTCTTCACTCTTGCTGAAAACACCAGGATTTACAGCGAAGATGAAATGTAGTATTTTGTGAAAGATAGCGATCAGACATTGACGATTAGTGCTGAAGCGCCATCGGAGACTGTTCCTGTTGTAGGAGATATAATTAGGGACAGTCACGAAATAGCGAGGGTTACCACGGCTTCTTCTGGTCCGGTATGGGCTACGAGGACAGTAAATACGCTGCAATTTGGTTCGGATTCCAACGCAATGATTTCGGAATAGAACGTTTCTGGGACGCCGATTATAGATACTATGGTCAGTCTGTCCGTCCGGTCAAAGACAAAAAATAACACTATCTTGATCTGATTTCACAATGAAACTTCTAGTGAATTTTCCGTTGTAGATATTCACTAGAACTGCTTTAGGACTGTAATATTTGTTCAAATATACACTTTCTAGTGAAGTTGTAAGGCCAGTTATTCACTAGAACTTTTTATTGCAGGAATACCAGTCCGTCCGGTCAAAGACAAATAGGAAGCCGTTCCGTCTCCACAAACACAAAGCACAACCAAGCGTTGACCTGATGCCGAAGGTCAATGCTTGACTATTGCAGGGTGTGATGAGAGTCACCTTGGACGTTTCCATTTAAAAAACTGCCGAGGTGTACCATTCACTGCGACCGCGAACCTGACAAGTAACAAGTTGAGAACAGTTCCATCAACAGGTGCTTCAGCAGAAGCATTCAACACTAAGAAACCAAAACATGCTAGATGTCAAATATTCTTGCGACTAATCCAAAATACCGGGATGAAAATCCGGATTTATAAAAAAAGTTTTTCTGTTTTTTAAACAAAATGACAATCATTCTTTCGACTTTTGAAAAGGGAATAGTGCCCTATATAGCCTGAATACCATGATTTTAGTATTAATTATCTCAAATATAATTTTGTTACTTATTAGATAATTCCTAGATTTGCATCATGAGAATCATATCTGTCAATAAATTGAAAGAATATTGGGACAGACATCCCGAAACGAGAATTCCACTGAGTGAGTGGTATGTGAAGGTAAGTAAAGCACAATGGCATTCTTTCAATGACATGAAGAAAGACTACAATTCAGTTGATTTTGTCGGTAACCAGAGGTATGTCTTCAACATCAAAGGCAACAGTCACAGACTGATAGTCGCTGTGAAATTTACGCCTCAACTGGTATATATCAGATTTGTAGGCACGCATGATGAATATGACAAGATTGATGTAAAAACCATATAAAGATGGCAAAGATTAAAAATAAGGAAACATATGATGCCGTAATGAAACGGATAGATGTACTTTTCGACAGTACGGATGAAAACACTTCTCCAGAAGATCCAAGGCTCCTGGAACTTGATCTGCTGTCAGAACTGGTTGAAGAATATGAGAAAGAAGCATTTCCTATCGAGACCCCCTCACTTGCATCTGTAATCCAATACAGAATGCATGAAATGAAACTTTCACAGAAAGATCTTGCTGCGATATTGGGAATGACCGCACCACGCCTTTGTGAAATACTCAACGGCAAAAAGGAACCGACCTTCCAGCAGGCAAGACAGATTGCCGCTAAACTCAGTATAGATGCCGATATAATTCTGGCATGACATATATTTTCTGGAACTCCTCTATAATTGATTATATACACGTTTTTTGTTAACTTTGCTAATTGAACGATACGGTATATACAATGAGGCTTTACAGATGCTACATATGCTGCGTCATGATGCTGGTTTTCAGCGGTTTCGGCAAGGCTGAAGCACAGGATCAGCGTCTTCCTGACGATCCGGAAATCATCATTGGAAAATTGGACAACGGACTGACGTATTACATAAGACATAATTCCAACCCGAAGGGCTGTGCGGATTTCTACATAGCACATAATGTCGGAGCCCTTCAGGAAGAAGACAATCAGAACGGGCTGGCTCACTTTCTGGAGCATATGGCCTTCAACGGCACGAAGAATTATCCCCAGAAGACTCTGTTCGACTTTCTGGCGAAGGAAGGCGTAAGGTTCGGATACAACATCAACGCATATACATCACGCACCGAGACCGTCTACAATCTGTCGGATATTCCCCTTGTAAGGGACTCCTTCGTGGATTCTGTGCTTATGGTCCTTCATGACTGGTCGGGTGACATCCTCTGCGAACAGGATGCGCTTGATGCGGAAAGAGGTGTGATAAGCGAGGAATGGAGAAGAGGCGACGAACAGCGGGCAAGAATGGCTGACGCACAGTTCAGGCTTGTACATAAAGGTTCCAAGCACGCCGAAAGGGATGTCATAGGCACGTTGGAGATAATCAACGGCTTCAGGAGGGAGGAAATACTCGACTTCTACAAAAGATGGTACAGGCCTGACCTTCAAGCCATTATCGTGGTCGGAGATTTCAATCCGGAAGAAATGGAGAACCGCGTAAGACGTATATTCTCCGACATTCCTGCCCCGACAGAGCCTGAACCAAAGCAGATCTATGAAATTCCGTCAATGGACGAACCACTGTTCGAGAACATGCTTGACCCGGACATCCGATTCCAGACCCTGAAAGTGATTCACAGGATGCGCTATCCTGGCATAGAAGAAAGGGCTCAGGAAAACTTCTGGAAGCAGCATTATCAGAAGCAGATTGTAACCTCAGTTATAGAAAAACGTCTCAGACAGGCTGCCAAAGACAGCCCGGTCAGTTCAGCAGTCATAGTCACAAGCAACTATGGAGCGGACTTCTACACTTCCCTCTTCACTCTTTCAGCCAAGTCTGACGACCTTCTTGAAGAAACTCTTGAGTTCTATTGCAGGGAAGTGAAAAGGCTGCTGGACCATGGATTCACAAAAGACGAATTCAATGCAGCAAAATTCCAGGTTCTGAGAAAAAACAGACTTGACGCTGAAAAAGATGCAGCAAGCGTCACCAATGAAGACATTGTCAAGGTCTGCAAGGAACATTTTCTCCGTTCCAGACCGACTACCTTCCCATCTGACCTTCATGAAATTCAGAAGGACATAATGGGTGAAATAACATATGAAGAAGCCCTGACATGTCTCTCCGAGATGCTGGAAGACAGTGAAAAGATATATTCCTACTCGACAGGTACAAGCAAGGCGGACAAGATTCCATCTGCAGAAAGGATGAAGGAGATAATCGCCAAGGTCGGAACGGAAGATACGGAACCGTCACCTGTCACATTCGCAAAGGTGGATCTCGAAGTGAATGCCCCCGCAGGAACAATCACAAAGACCAGACAGGTGAAGGGAACAGATGGCGAGGAATGGACTCTGAGCAACGGAGCAAAGGTCTATTGGATGCCATCAGACAAAGTAAGTTCAGCCGTTCACCTGGCGATGGAACTCCGTTTCGGCACAGGATACAGGACATGGCCTCAGGACAGCATAGGCGCATGCAAGGCAGCGGCATCCTATATTGCAAGAAACACCGGGTTCGGCTCGGCAGGATGCAATGACATCGCAGGAAGTCCAGACTGCGGCGGAGTTAGGGTGACATTCGAATTCGAGAAGGAACATTCCACCATCAGGCTCACGAGCGGAACAGATGACGCGGAAACAGGCTTCAGGATGCTTCACATGTATCTGAGCAAGCCGTACTTCGATACCGAAGCGAATCTCAAGAGATTCAGATCCAACACCTTACGTTCTCTCGGCATGGTCAAGAACAGCCAGAGTACATTTGCCCGCGAACACACCAAGGCAAAGATGGAAGGACATCCTTGGACCATTCAGGTCGACTCGGCAGACGTCAATGCTCTCGACATGAACATGATACACGACACATACAGAAGATCTTTCACAAGGCCGGAAGACCTGACACTGTTCATCTGCAGCGACATGGAACCGGAAAAGGTCAGAGCCTATGTAGAGAAATATCTGGCTTCCTGGACATCGGGCCATGCACCTGCCGTTTCCGAAGAAAGGCCTTTTGTATCTGCATACAGGGGAGAGACAGTGCTGGACAAGACATATCCGGCAATCAGTTCACCGAAGGCGGATGTACGATATGACTTCCTGGCACATGTCAAGCCTTCGGCAAAGAATGAAACCGCATATGAGGTTCTTGACTATATAATGTCAAAGAGATGTGTGGACAGGATCCGCGAGGAAAGAGGCGGCACCTATCATGTACGTTTCGCGACTGAAAACCTTTTCCATGACCATGCCCACGAATCATCAGTAACATTCCAGACACGTCCGGAAATGACCGACATACTCGTCAGGGATGTGCAGGACCTTATCGATGACCTTTGCGAAAACGGCCCTACCGAAGAGGAAATGGACATGGCGGTGAAATATCTCATAAAGGCTGACGCCGAAAGAGAGCAGAAACTCGCAGACATGATCAATGTCAGGCTCGGGAAGTTCAAAGACCATATCGTGTACGGCACCCCATACGGACATGACTATGAAAAGACCATCAGAAGTCTGAAGGCCAAGGACATACGGAAACTTGCAGCAAAGGTCAACGGAGGAAACAGATTCATAGCGATATATAGAGAAAACTAAAACACATAACATTATGGCAAAAAAATCAACAATAGTCAGCAACTGGCCCAAGTACCTCCTTCAGTGGGGAGTACTTATCGCATTGGTTGTCTTCATTACAGGCATAATCCCATCGGAAGAGGCAGTAGACCCTGAGGCATATTGCCCTATGGGCGGTCTCCAGGCCCTTGCGACTTATCTCGCAAACAACAGCCTGCCTTGCAGCATGTCGTCACTTCAGGTGATGATGGGTATCGCCCTCCTGGCTGCAGTGGTGCTTTTCAGCAAACTGTTCTGCGCATTCATCTGCCCTTTGGGCACTATGCAGGACCTCATCGCAAAGGCACGCAACGCCATGAAGATCAAGAGCGTAAAGGTTCGTAACGGTTCGGTGACCGACAAGATTCTCCGCATCGTGAAATATGCCCTTGTGTTCTGGATATTCTATATGACCGTGAACGCAAGCGAATTGTTCTGCAAGAATCTTGACCCTTACTATGCAATCGCAACAGGTTTCAAGGGCGAGATAACTCTCTGGATGTCAATCGTATCCATCTGCGTGGTGGTGATTGGAAGTTTCGTTATCGACATGTTCTGGTGCCGCTATCTCTGCCCGCTCGGAGCAATTTCCAACTCACTCAAATTCTGGGTGTGGATCGGAGTACTTTTCGGAGTATATTATGTTGCAGATGTTCTTGGAGCGGAGATTCCATGGGCCGTGCTTCTGGGAGCGTTCTGCATCATGGGATATCTTCTTGAAGTGTTCCATGCGAAGCCTAAGTTCCAACTCCTTCATGTAACCAAGGACGACAACGCCTGCAACAACTGCGGCTTGTGCGTGAAGAAGTGTCCATACCATATCGACCTCAAGTCGGTACATGACGGAAAACTTACTCATGTGGACTGTACGCTCTGCGGCGAATGTGTTGCTTCATGTTCTACCGGAGCCCTCAACATAGGAGTGTGCAAGCCTTCAAAGAGCAAGGTATGGAAGTTCATTCCTCCTGTGCTTACCATCATTCTCATCGCTTTCGGAATGTGGGCCGGAGGCAAGTTCGAATTGCCTACAATCGACATGAAATGGGGCTTGGAGACTGTCGCAGAAGATGGTACCGTAACAAAACTTGTAGACCAGAACACTCTCGAGACCACCACGATCGAAGGTCTGCGTTCAGTAAAATGCTACGGAAGTTCTATGGCATTCAAGGCGAAACTTGAAAAGATTCCTGGAATCCACGGTGTGAAGGTATTTGTCAACAGGCATGCTGCCGACATCCTTTATGACCCGGCAAAGACCGACCACGACAAGATCCAGGAGGCTATATATGTACCGTCGAAGTTCAGGATCCAGACACCTGACCACACTGCTGTAGACTCACTTAAGATCGTGATTATCAGGACAGAAGGAATGTATGACAAGATGGACATCAATTATCTTGGAATGCAGATGCGCCTGACAGGAAAGAAGATCTATGGCCTTGAGACAGAGTTCGCATGTCCTCTCATCGTACGCGTCTATATGGATCCATCCGAGGATCTTGACGAAGACTGGTTCGAGGAAATCGTTGAAATGGATGTACTCCAGATGCCTGTTCACGGCGGCGGCACCAAGGAGATTGAAGTGGACTACAAGTTCGAGGATTATGAGGGAGAGACAGGCCGTATCAGCACCGAACAGTTCATCAGAAACATGTTCTCGCCTTTCAATGTGCAGTGGAAGAGCCGTATCGAGGCAGCAGAGGGCAAGCAGCAGTTCGTATATGAAATCACAGATCCTAACTACGAAAAGCCTATCATCCTCCGCAACATGCCGTTCCTCAGCAACCATCTTTCAAAACATGAAGGCGTGATCGGAGTATATCTCAACCTCAACAAGGACCTTCAGCCTGCCATCCAGATCCGTTATGCGGAACCGATGACCGAGGCTAAACTCTGGGAACTCATGACAATGGAGACATGGACCATCACTTACAAGAAGGATGATGTGCGTGAGGAAGGAGCGAAGATCGGATTCAAGACTCCGGGAGTGTCATACGAATATAATGAATAGTTGATATGAAAAGGCTGTTTCAGAAGGCAGCAGTTGCTGTTTTTGTGGCTTTTGCGGCAAGTTTTGGCGCGAAGGCTGACGAGGGAATGTGGATGATTCATGCAATCGATGCTGCGTTGGAAAAGAAGATGCAGGAACGTGGTCTGGAACTCGCTGCAAGCGAGATTTACAACGCAGATGCTCCCGGTGCCACTGTTTCTGATGCCGTCGTGTCCATGGAGTTCGGATGTACCGGAAGCATCATTTCCGACCAGGGACTTCTCATCACCAATCATCACTGCGCATACAGTGACGTACACGGCTTGAGCACTCCTGAGCACAACTATCTTGAAGAAGGATTCTGGGCCATGCGTGCAGACGAAGAGGTGAACATCAAAAACAAGAGCGTGTATTTCCTCAAAAGAGTATTGGACATCACCGAAGAGGTCGAGGCCATCAAGAGCGAGAAACAGGAACTTGGAAAGCCTTTCGGAATGAGGAAACTCAGTTACCTACTTGAGACAAAATACAAGCAGGATACCGGACTCGAGGCATGGCTGGCATCGATGTGGGACGGATCAAAATACTATATGGCTCTGTATGAGGTATATAGTGATGTCCGCCTTGTTGCCGCTCCACCGGTATCATCCGCAGCATTCGGAGGCGATATTGACAACTGGGAATGGCCTCAGCATAAATGCGACTTCGCCCTTTACCGTGTATACACCGCTCCTGACGGATCTCCCGCATCATATTCGAAGGAAAATGTTCCGATGAAGCCGAAGGCTAGACTCAGCATCTCTCTTGACGGATACAAGGCCGGAGACTACACCATGATCATAGGATATCCTGGAAGCACCAACAGGTACAGCAATTCTCATGAAGTTAACTTCTACGAAACCCTCAGATATCCTATCTGCAACTCACTTCGCGGCGATCAGATGGCCATCATCAAGAACTGGATGGATGCAGACCCTGAAATACGTCTGAAATATTCAGATTTCTTCTTTTCTCTCAGCAATGTTCAGGAACTTTACAGCGGAGAAGTGGAATGTCTCGGAAGATTTGACGTGGTGGAGAAGAAAGAGGAACTGGAGAAGGAACTTCAGGCCTGGATTGAGGCAGATCCTCAGCGCAAGGAACGTTGGGGAAATCTTCTGTCAGAACTGAAGACCAAATATCTGGCGGTGATCGAACCTGAGAAGAATGTGAATTATTACCGCGAATCTCTTGTACGCGGCACCAGAATATCACGTCCTTGCTCGAAACTCAACGCATTCCGTTCGGCAGTATTTACAAGTCAGGGAATAACTCCCAAAAAGCCTTTCGAACTTAAGGACGGCCCTGATCCGGTCGAGACAGAGTTCAGCAGGACATTCAGATTCATCGGAAAGGACTACAAGCAGTTGGAAGCCTTCGTAAAGGAATACGAAAGTTTCGATCTGAGAGTGGAAAAAGACTTGTTCAGATATGCTGTGAAGCAGTTTTACGGCAATGTAGAGCCGGATTTCTGGCACGAATACCATAAGGAACTTCTTGACAGGTTCAGCAGTTGCGATGAGGTTGCAGACCACGTCTGGAACAACAGTTTCATGACTGACATGGAACGCATGGAGGAATTCATATCATCAGAACACACATTGGATGACTACCTCGGAGATCCTCTCTTCCGTTTCCTCCAGAGCCTGAAGATAACCGGTTTCAATGAGGCCGTCACAAAAGCAGAAGGCGAAGTGGGCAGAGTGACATTGAACAAGGAATACACCCATGCTCTTTATCAGATGAGACAGGAAAAAGGCATTGCACAGTATCCTGACGCCAATTCAACCATGAGAATCACTTATGGAACCGTTGGCGGATATGAGCCGAAGGACGGTGTCATATGTGACTGGAAGACCACTCCGGCAGGCATTCTCGAAAAATACAGTCCGTCCGACTATGACTTCACTCTCAACGACAGGCAGTACCTTCTCTATCGCAAAGGTGACTGGGGCAGATGGGGATTCGGCCCCGACAACTCGCTTATGTATGTGGACTTCCTCACTGACAATGACATCACCGGAGGTAATTCCGGTAGCCCGGTCCTCAATGCAAAAGGTGAACTGATCGGACTGGCATTCGACGGCAACAAGGAATCGCTCGCAAGCGACGTCTACTGTACTCCTGGTTATAATAAATGTGTCTGCGTAGACATCAGGTTCATCCTCTGGACCATCGACCGTTACGCCGGCATGACCCGTATAATCGAAGAATTAGGACTCTGACATGAAGATTCATTATCATTTAAGTATAATTGCCTGCATTGCTCTGATTTCATCAGGGTGCTGCAAGGAACCGGACGATAATACGGTACGGGTAGGCCCGGCGAGTTTCTCTCTCGATAAAGTCACAGCCACTACCGCCACATTCTCCGGACATGCAGATGTGTCAGGTTATGACATTCCATATACCGACATATCCATATATTATTCTGATAATGAAGAGTTTTCGTTAGAGGATGCAGAAAAGGCATCTCTATCTTCCAATGACATGGACGGGTATTTCGTCTTTACGGTCAAAGGACTTCGATATGGAACAAAGTATCATTACTGCATAGTG
This sequence comes from Candidatus Cryptobacteroides sp., assembly GCA_045539115.1. GTDB lineage: Bacteria > Bacteroidota > Bacteroidia > Bacteroidales > UBA932 > Cryptobacteroides. The sequence continues at coordinate 21,162 of JAZQES010000062.1, forward strand.
ACGGATGTCAGAGACAACATTGAGAAAAGCGAAATCAAGGACTTCACCACAGACAGCGCTGAAATCGAACTCAATGTATCTGAAGAAACTATTGTCGCCGACTTTGACCCTGTTGTCGAATTCTACGGAAAGATTACCGGCTTTTCAGAAGAGGATATGCAGAATCTCGATATCGGGGTAATGTATTCAACTGATTCTGAGAATATTGCAAACGGCCAGTACGCTAAGGTAGAAGTGACGGAGATAATCCCTGGAGACCGATTCTATATAAAGGTTGAAGACCTGCCTATAGGAGCCAGATACTGCTACTGCTACTTTTATGGGACAGAAAACAAATATTTCACCGGAGAGATCAAGGATTTTCTCATAGTCAATTCATATTCGGCGGAGGCAGATATCGACATGTCGTCCGCTACCGACCTTTCGGCATCAGAAACCGCCAACTGCTACCTTGTTTCAGAGCCCGGAACATATAAATTCAAGGCCGTTAAGGGTAATTCCGACAAACTGCTGGAGGACATGGAATATTGCGAGATATTGTGGGAGTCCTTCGGTTCGGACGTCGCACCAGAGCGGAGGGAACTCATAAGAGGATTCCGTCATGAAGACGGATATATCGCTTTCCAGACCTCTGAAACATTCAAGGAAGGCAATGCCGTGATTGCTGCAAGAAACGGAGAAGGCAATATCCTCTGGTCCTGGCATATATGGATGACAGACATCCCTCAGGAACAGGTATATTACAACAACGCAGGAACAATGATGGACCGTAATCTTGGAGCGACATCTGCAACTCCCGGAGATGCAGGAGCCCTTGGCCTGTTATACCAATGGGGAAGGAAAGACCCGTTCCTCGGTTCTTCTGCTGTCAACAAGCACGAAGGAGTTGTCGCTAAATCCACAATTACATGGCCATCTCCTGTGGAACGTGATATAAATACCGGCGATGTAGAGTATGCCGTACAGAATCCTACCGTATTCATCAGCGTTCCTTATGCCGGAGATTGGAACAGTACGACGGATCAGGACCTATGGCAATCCGACAAGACCATTTACGACCCATGTCCGCCGGGATGGCGTGTTCCGGATGGAGGTAAAAACGGTGTCTGGTCAAAAGCGCTGGGCTCGACCGATGCACGTAATTTCCCATGTGATCCGGCCCTGCCTGGTTTGGATTTTTCCGGCATCCTGGGAGATTCCGATTCCATCTGGTATCCTTTTGCAGATGGTCATCACTTTGATGGACGTCCAGTTCTTAATGTCGGATATACCGGCTGCTGCTGGTCATGCACGAAAGAGTCTTATGGAGAAAGGTCATGCCACATCAGTTTCACCTACTCAGGTCGTGTCGTGCCAGACAATTCCACCTTACGAGCATACGGACTGTCTGTCCGATGCTGGAAAGAATAAACAATTACATATGACAAGAGGGTGGCTGAATCAGTCACCCTCTATGTTTTATAGGTTGATTATCTGTCAGAAACCGTGATCTGACCGTCAGACACATCGACTATGATCGTCGAGTCGCGGTGGACATGACCGTCAAGGATGGACTTTGCAAGAAGATTGATGAGTTCCTTCTGCATGAGACGCTTGATAGGACGGGCACCATATGCAGGCTCATAACCCTTCGTACTCATATAGTCCACAAATCCATCCGTAAACTCGACAGAAACACCGTTTTCAGAGAGTTTTTCCTGCAGATCACGCATCTGCATCCTCAGGATTTCACGGATATCTGTCTGTGACAGAGGCTCAAACATTATGACTTCGTCTATCCTGTTGAGAAACTCCGGACGAACAGTCCTCTTCAGCACCTCAAGAACTTCTTCCCTGCATTCTGCCAGCATTCTCACTCTTGCATCCGATTCTGATGTTTCCGAAGGCAACCGCTCCATATAAGACTGAATGATGTCAGCACCTACATTCGAGGTCATGATGAGTATGGTGTTCTTGAAATCGACCGTACGTCCCTTATTGTCGGTAAGACGGCCGTCGTCAAGGACTTGAAGAAGGGTATTGAAGACGTCCGGATGAGCCTTTTCGATCTCATCAAGGAGAACTACCGAATACGGTTTGCGTCGCACTGCCTCGGTCAACTGTCCGCCTTCATCATATCCGACATATCCCGGAGGCGCACCTACAAGACGGCTGACAGAATGCCTCTCCTGGTATTCGCTCATGTCGATTCTGGTCATCATGTTCTCGTCATTGAACAGAAACTCCGCCAATGCCTTCGCAAGTTCAGTCTTTCCGACTCCGGTCGTACCCATGAAAAGGAAGGAACCAATCGGCCTTTTCTCGTTCTGCAGACCGGCACGTGAACGGCGTACAGCGTCTGCAACGGCCTGTATGGCAATATCCTGTCCCACTACCCTCTTGTGAAGTTCATTCTCCATGCGGAGAAGTTTCTCCCTTTCACTTTCAAGCATCCTCTTCACCGGGATACCTGTCCATTTTGCCACGACCTCCGCAATATCCTCGGGAGTCACTGCTTCTGTTATGATAGGATCCTTGATGGCCGCCTGACGCTCAGTGAGTTCATCGATCTTTTTCTGAGCCTCAGCCATCTTGCCATATCGGATTTCCGCCACCTTGCCGTAATCACCTGTCCTCTCGGCATTATGGGCCTCTATCTTGTAATCCTCCATCCTCTGTCTCTGGGCCTGAAGTTCCGAAAGGATGCCCTTTTCCTCATCCCAACGCCTGCGAAGATCATCTCTTTCCTCATTCAGAGTCTTGAGTTCTTCCTTGATCTTATCCATCTTCAAAGACACTCCTTCCCTCTTTATGGCCTCACGCTCGATTTCCAACTGCCTGATACGGCTGTCAAGTTCGGCGATAGGCTCGGGCACTGAATTCATCTCCAGACGCAGTTTGGATGCCGCCTCGTCAACAAGATCTATGGCCTTGTCAGGAAGGAAACGGCTGGTGATATATCTGTGCGAAAGTTCGACAGCCGCGATAAGGGCATCATCCTCGATCCTTACCTTATGGTGGTTCTCATAACGTTCCTTCAAGCCTCTCATGATGGAAATCGACGCTGCCGGGGACGGCTCATCCACCATTACCATCTGAAAACGACGTTCAAGAGCCTTGTCGGCCTCGAAATATTTCTGATATTCGTCCAATGTAGTGGAACCGATGGTGCGAAGTTCGCCTCGTGCCAGGGCAGGTTTGAGGATATTTGACGCATCCATTGCTCCGGATGTACGTCCGGCACCCACCAAAGTATGTATTTCATCGATGAAGAGGATGACTTCTCCGTCACTGTCCACCACTTCTTTTACAACGCCCTTCAGGCGCTCTTCAAATTCACCCTGATACTTTGCACCGGCTATAAGTGCTCCGAGATCAAGGGAATATATCTTCCTGTTCTTGAGATTTTCCGGCACATCACCGTCTACTATCTTCTGAGCAATGCCTTCCGATATGGCGGTCTTGCCGACTCCCGGCTCACCTACCAGAATAGGATTGTTCTTTGTTCTTCTGCTGAGGATCTGCAATACCCTTCTGATCTCCTCGTCCCTGCCGATGACCGGGTCGAGTTTTCCCTGCGCTGCCCTCTCGTTGAGATTGACAGCGAACCTGCTTAAATTTTCAAACTTGTTTTCTGCCATATTATGTTCGTTTTAAAAAATACACCTATAGCCGTCCGCTCATAGGAACAGACGGCTATAGGTCAAAATATATTCCAAAACCGTTAAACTGACAAATTGTCAGTCCGGCAGAATTTCAAATTAGTTTGCTGGTGTTTCAGCAGGAGTCTCGGCAGGGAGTTCAGCAGGTGCTGTCTCTGGGAATACCGGAGCCGGTGCCTCATTCTCAAGTTTGTCTGTGTAATCTACAGAAGCACCTGAATTACCAAGTGAGAATGTAGTCACGATAGACACGATGAAGATGAAAGCAACGAGTCCCCAAGTGATCTTCTCAAGGATGTCAGCAGTCTGGCGTACGCCGAAAGTCTGGTTACCTGCTGTAAAGTTGCTTGCAAGTCCGCCTCCCTTTCCGTTCTGGAGAAGCACGATGAGTGTAATGAGAACACTTGCGATGAGCACAAGCACTGTCAAAACTGTAAAAAGTACATTCATATCGTCAATTCTGATTTAATTCGTCAATTTTTTGAATAAGGGCTGCAAAGTAAGCACTTTTTTCCGGATATGCCAAAATTAGTTTCGAATAAATGCGTTTTGCCTGCTCCGGATAGCCCTGTTCGAGGTAAATTCCTGCCAAAGTCTCGGTGTACAGGTCAAATTCCTGACTTCCTGCATCCTCTGTTTCAGTCTTTCCCTGACGGGCCTTTGCCGCATATCGTGAAAAGACATTGTCGTCGGCACGCCTTACCTGGTCGTAGTCATCCTGCGAGAAATAGTCACCCACTCCAGCATAAACCTTGCGTCTGCCACTCTGCTCCGGAGAAACGGCCACACCTTCCTTGGCAGAAATATATGACTCCAGAAGACGCTCCACATCCGCATCGGTCCAATCCTCCTTCCTTGCGGAACGCATCAGGCCGGACAGTTTGCCCCTGGAACCGATATACATTGCAGCATCTGCATATTGGGAATTTCCCCAACTGTCGCCGCCCATCCTGCTCATCCTTTCGCACAACTCCTTGCGCGCACCTCCGAACCACGGATAAAGATTGACGACACCGGCAAGTTCGTCAAGAGACAGTTTCTTTATGTCTATGTAACCTCCCATGACTTACCAGTTCGCTACGGTTGAATTGAATATATCCTCGCACAACTGCTCTACAATCTCCTCGCAGAGAGTAGCCTCAACGGCATCAAGAGAAGAACTTGCATCGAAATCGGCATATGCGGAGAATGACTTGTCCTGGAAATCGTCTTCAGGATATTTCCTGTTCACGAAACTTATCTTGACCGTAACGGTAAGACGGTTCTGCGCAGCCTGCTCGTTGGCCGTGATGGCCGAAGCCTTCACATCATATCCGGTCACGGCACCCAATATCTCAAGATCGCCGTCTATGTCCACCTGCTCGAGTTTGGTCAGACGGAGGAACTTGTCCTTCATCTGCTCGGTCAGAAGGTTGCTCAATGACGGATTAACCTTAGGGGCAAGATACTCGAAATAGTTGATAGTCACCGTCTTGACATCCGGCTGGATGGATGTTCCGGTAAAAGAGTATATGCCGCAGGAATGCACTATCAGCATGGTTGCCACCAAAGACGCCACTATTCCTACGAATGATAATATGCTTCTTTTCATTTTCATAACTTGTACTGTTTTATCTTCCGGTAAAGGGTCCTCTCGGATATACCCAGTTCCGCTGCCGCAGCCTTGCGGTTTCCGCCGTTCCTGATGAGAGACTTCTCTATAAGTTCCTTGCTTGCAGCCTTTATGGACATGTCTTCAGGCTGATTGTCATGCTCGTCAAACTCCTGATCTTCAGGATCGTCATATCCATACACTTCCTGAGGCATATCCTGAGGCATCTGCACGGGCTGAGCCGTTTCCGGAGGTGCTATGGCAGGAGCCGAAGTTCTGGTCAGACCCGCTTTCGCCACCACATCCTTCAGATATTCCACATCCTGCTTCAACTGGAATATGGACCTGATGATCGCCTCCCTTTCAGCAGCCGCCTCAGGGCTGTCACCGGAATATCCCGGAGCCGTTGCCGGAAGAAGATTCTGTTCATCACGAGGAATATATTTCGAAAGAACATCCACATCGATCACGCATTTGTCCGAACCGGGGGCGATTCTCGACGATTCAAGCGCCGATATGCCTTCCGCAACATTCTTGAGTTGCCTGATGTTGCCCGGCCAGCGGTATTTGCGTAGAAGTATTGACGCGTCCTCCGTAAGAGTGACCTTGCTGAAACCGTAGCGGGCCGAAAAATCCGAAGCGAACTTGCGGAAAAGCAGATTGATGTCCGCCGGTCTTTCACGCAGGGCAGGCATCATTATGGTCACGGCATTGAGCCTGTAATATAAATCCTCACGGAACTTGCCCTTCGAAACGGCATGTTTCAGATTGATGTTGGTCGCAGCAATGACCCTCACATCAGTCTTCATGACTTTCGACGAACCGACCCTTATGAATTCTCCCGACTGAAGCACCCTGAGAAGTTTTGCCTGTGACGTAAGAGGAAGTTCTCCGATCTCGTCCAGGAATAAGGTACCTCCGTCGGCTTCCTCAAAATAGCCCCTTCTCATCTCATTGGCACCCGTAAACGAACCTTTCTCATGACCGAAGAGTTCGGAATCTATGGTACCTTCAGGAATCGCTCCGCAGTTGATTGCAAAATACTTTCCCCTCTTCCGCGGACTGTTCTGATGGATAACCTTAGGGATATTCTCCTTGCCGACTCCGCTCTCACCGCACACAAGCACCGTTATATCAGTCGGTGCCACAGCAACAGCGACCTCCAGCGCCCTGTTCAACGCCGGATCATTTCCGATTATATCGTACTTGTTCTTTAAACTCTGCAGTTCCTGATTTGTCATAATGGGACAAAGTTACGAAAAGGCGGGGAAAATATGCACCCTTGTCCCCAAAAATATAAAAATATGACTATATTTGCGAGGATAATGATTAACCATTAATGACAAATATGAAGAAAGTAATCAGATTTATGTTAGTTGCCGTTCTCGGTATCGCCGCTGCATCATGCGGATCACCTGAGAAGATGGCTGAGAAGGCTGAGAATGTAACAGTTACATGCGACCCTGGCATTCTCGAAGTTGTAGGTGGCGAGATCAACGCAACCGTATCAGTAACTTATCCTGAGGGATATTTCCACCCGAAGGCCATTCTCGAAGTTACTCCTGTCATCGTTTATGAAGGAGGAGAGCAGGCAATGGAGCCTTTCATGTTCCAGGGTGAGAAGGTAAAGGACAACTATGATGTAGTGCCTTCTGACGGAACAACCGTCACAAAGGATGTTCACTTCACTTATGTTCCCGGCATGGAAAAGTGCTACCTCGAACTCCGTGGCGTGACAAGATACAAATCGAAGTATACCGACCTCCCTACAAAGAAGGTTGCTGACGGTGCAAACACTACCTATATGCTCGTATGCCAGAAAGGCAAGATCGACCTCAAGGACGACGGCTATCAGGAGATCATCAAGGAGACTGCAGAAGGCAGGATCCTTTACAACATCAACAGCGCCGAGGTAAGGAACAGCCAACTTACATCACAGTCAATCAAGGACTTCCAGGCTGCCCTCGAGGAAATCAAGGCCAACGAGCGCAAGACCATCAAAGGAACAGACATCGTCGCTTACGCTTCTCCGGACGGAAAGGAGAAGGACAACGCAAAACTTTCAGACAAGCGTTCGAACACAGCAGAGAAGGCTTTTGACAAGGTGACCAAGAAGAACCAGATCGATGCTCCTGTCAACGTTACAAGCATCGCCGAGGACTGGGAAGGATTCCAGGAACTCGTTGCCGCTTCTGACCTTGAGGACAGAGACCTCATCATCCGCGTGCTCTCTATGTACAGCGACCCTGCTGTAAGAGAGAAGGAAATCAGAAACATGTCTGCTGTCTATTCTGCTCTTGCAAAGGACGTCCTTCCTGAACTCCGCCGTGCAAGATTCATCGCAAACGTAGAGTATCAGAACTTCAGCAACGAGGAGATCCTCCAACTCGTGGAGGAGAACATCGACATCCTTGACGCTACAGCACTCATGCGTGCCGCTACACTCATCGAGGACAACGAGCAGAAGGCTGAACTTTACAAGAAGGCCGCTCAGAAGTTTGATAACAAGACCGCATACTACAACCTCGCGGTAACTTACATCAAGATGGACAAACTTGGCAGAGCAAAGAGCGCTCTTGACAAGTGCGAGCAGGACGCTGACTGGAACAACGCAATGGGAGTTATCGCTCTCCGCGAAGGTGAGTATGCTCAGGCTAACAGATATTTCGCCGCTGCAGGCAATGAGACTGCAAAGGAGAATATGGCTGTAATCGACGTCCTCAACGGCAACTATAAGGACGCAGCCGCTAAACTCGAAGGCAAGAAGGGATACAATGCCGCTCTCGTGGCTCTCCTCAACGGAAACCCTGCTCCTGCCGCTGCACTCAAGTGCGAGTGCCCTCAGGCTGCATATCTCCGTGCTGTCGCTGCTGCCCGTCAGGGTAACGCCGCTGCCGTGACTTCCAACCTCGATCAGGCCAAGAAGTGCGACGATCTAGCAGAAAGAGCATTGAAGGATATCGAATTCGCTCAGTACAGATAATATTTACCGAAGATATAAAGACCGGGGCTGATTCAAGTCAACTTGACTTGCTCAGCCCCGGTTTTTCTTTTACCCTCGTGCTCCGGACGGGAATCTACCTGCCAAGCAGGTTCCTTATCATGCTCACAAGCCTGTAAGCAGCCCAGATGATGAGAAGGATATAGCCGGCCAGAAGAATCTTCGCATTCTGACCGTCAAGTCCTGCACGTATATGGATGATCATGAATACGGTAAGGGCAATCAGCATTATGGCCATGAATGCCGCATAGAATATTTTAAAAGCCTTGTTTTCCATATGTCCCTTTGTTTTGATGACTCTGTAAAGGTAATAATTTTTGATGTATTAATTAACTTTTTATAATTTCGTCTGTATATAATGGAAAACTGAAAACATGAACATAGACATCATCATCACCGCGGCAGCGGCAGCAATCATTTCAGCCATCGCCGCATGGCTTATCACGAGATCGCATTTCAAGGCACGTCAGAAAGGGCAGGAGGAACTCTATGAAAAGCGTATTGCAGACATGGAGAAACTGTCCAGGCAGACTCAGGAAAACTACGACAGGTCCCTCAAGGAGATGAAGGAGACGATGGTTGCAAGCATGACAGCAGAGACAGAAAGACTTCTCCGCAAAAGGGAAAAGGAACTTGCAGAAGAAAACCAGAACTCCATGGACGGGATATTGAAGCCGTTGAAGGAGAGCATAAGTGCAATGGAGAAGGCCATGAAGGATAATGCTTCCTCTCATATCGAGACCAGTTCCAGACTTTCGGAGCAGTTGAAGCAGGCTGTGAAGGAAATGCAGGAAAAGACCTCGGATGTGGGCAGAAAGGCCGATACGCTTTCCGAAGCACTGACCGGCAAACCGAAGGTGCAGGGCTGCTTCGGCGAGAATTTCCTCGATGCCATCCTCGCCGGAGAAGGACTTGAAGAAGGTAGACACTACACCAGGGAGGCTGCAAACGACGACCTGAGCCGCCCGGACTTTGTGTTCCATTTCAAGGAAGGACTCGAACAGAAGGACCTCATCGTGGATTCGAAGGTGTCCCTTACAGCATTTGTCGATTATATGAACGCTTCCTCAGAAGAAGAAAAGGCCGCTGCACTTGACAGACACATCAAGAGTGTCAGAAAGCATATCGACGAACTTTCGAGAAAGGAATACGCAAAGAAGAACGCAAAGTCATTCGCCGACTACGTGCTTATGTTCATGCCTCGTGACATGGCCTTCCGCGTGGCTCTGGAAGCCGATCCCATGCTATGGCAGGATGCATACAGAAAGGGAGTGATGATAGCCACGGAACAGACCATAATGCCGTTCCTGAAAATAATGCAACTTACATGGAACAAGTTTCAGCACGACACCAACACCCAGAAGATAACCCAGGCCGCACAGAACATGATCGACCGCGTGGCTTCATTCTACGATTCATATTCGGAACTGGGGCGCAAATTAAAGGCTGTCTGCGGAGAATACAACAAGGGCGTATCCAAACTCCAGGACAACGGTCAGAGCATCACCACCTCCGCCCGTCAGGTCATCAGTATCGGCGTCCGCCGCAGCAAAGGAAAGGAATTCACTGTTCCGGAAGAGATGATTGAAGGAGGAGAATAATAATCGAGGCTGACCCTTGCGGGCCAGCCTCTAAACAATTTGGGTACTATCAATGTTTCACAACATTGTCTACAGTTTTATTTGGTTCAGATACGGAACTGTCCTGTAAAACAGTTCCGATCAACTACTTATATGAGTCCGTTCATTCCAAGGATCATCAGCATCGAGTATCCGATCACAAGACCGATCACACCCATGATGACACCTGTCTTGACCATATCCTTCTGTTCGATCATACCTGTTGCATGAGCGATGGCATTAGGCGGCGTACTGATAGGAAGCACCATTGCGAGTGATGATGCGATTGCGACACCGATAAGGAGGGTGGATACACCGCCCATCGGAGCGAGCATGTCCTTCATGGCACCACCAGCAAGGGCCAGGATAGGCACAAGGAGGTTGGCTGTCGCTGTATGCGAGATGAAGTTTGCCATCACATAGCAGATCAGGCCTGAACCGATGATTACGACTGCTGGAGACCATGATCCGAATGGAATTGCTGCTATGAGTTGCTGTGCGAGTCCTGTGTTCTGAAGGGCTACTCCAAGGGCGAAACCACCGGCAACCATCCAGAGTACGCTCCAACTGATTTCTTCGAGATCTTTCTTGGTGATGATTCCTGTCACACAGAAGATCACTACCGGGAACATCGCCACTACATTGGAATTTACACCTGTCACCTTGTCAAGCATCCACATAAGGATAGTCAGGGCAAAGGTTATATATACTACTATTGACTTCCAGTCCTTCTTTGTCTCGCCTTCTATCTTGAGTTCGATGGTCTTCTGCTTGAATGGGAACATCTTGAGAAGAAGAAGCCATGCGATCACCATGATCACGATAACGTATGGAAGCATGAATGATGTCCACTGGCCGAATCCGATCTCCATTCCGAGAACCTCGTTGAGATATTTGAGGGCGATGGCGTTAGGAGGGGTTCCGATAGGTGTAGCCATACCTCCGACATTCGCTGCAATAGGAATAGAGAGTGCAAGAGCAATCTTACCTTTTCCGTCAGCAGGAAGAGACCTGAGGACAGGAGTAAGGAATGTAAGCATCATCGCTGCTGTAGCGGTGTTGCTGAGGAACATCGAGAAGATCGCTGTCACCATTATGAATCCGAGAAGCACGAAACGTGACTGCTTGCCGAAAGGTTTGAGGAGAATCCTTGCCAGAGTTACGTCAAGACCGCTTTTTGTCGCTGCAATTGCAAGGATGAATCCACCGATGAAGAGCATGATAATAGGATCGGCAAAACAATGGAGGATATCCTTATATGACACCTGTGTCGCCAGATCGGCTTCACTCAGTCCGCTTTCGAAGAACCAGAAACTGCTGTTTGATGTGGCAAAAAGCAGCAGTCCGACAACTGCCATTGAGGTAGTCCAAGCAGGAATCGCCTCAAAGATCCACATAAGGATTGCAAATCCGAAGATTGCTATGACTCTCTGCTGGATCACTCCAAGTCCGTCTATTCCATATACAGAAGCCGGCAGACACCATAATAGTATAAGTACTGCAACCGCTATTGCCAATTTAATTATACGCGAAGTGATCTTGTCATCGCGTCTCTGTTTTTTCCAGTCGTGATAAGCCTCCACGAGATGGATACCGTTGAAGATCTTGAACATATGTCGATTAGTTTTTTAAAAACGGTGCAAAGGTATTGCCGTATAAGGAGGGAGTGAAATGCCGATGATTGTTATTTCCGATTGCCACGATAAGATAAATCAATGCAAAGCGGTGCTTTTTTGCATTAATAAATCCTATTTTTGCAGCCGAAATTGATCGGGTATGGAATTGCGTCAGTTGAAATATTTCGTCAAGGTAGCGGAACTGCTTAGTTTCTCTAAGGCAGCCAAGGCTCTGTTCATCACTCAAAGTACTCTGTCTCAACAGATCAAGCAACTTGAAGATGAACTGGACATGGCTCTTTTTTTCAGAAACAACCATAAAGTATCGCTGACCGAAGCAGGAGAAACCTTCCTTGAAGGAGCGAAAAAGACGCTCGCAGAAGCCGACGACAACAAGGCCAAGATAATGGATCTGGCCCAGGGATGCAGAGGCATACTGAACATCGGAGTGACATATAGTTTCGGTTCCATACTGACGGAAAGCGTTCTGGCATTCAAGAAAGAATATCCGGATGTGACGCTCAACATATGCTACAAGAACGTGATGGAACTGATGGAACTCGTATCAGACGGAGAACTTGATTTCGCTCTGTCTTTCCGTTCTTCCGAGAAATATGAAAATGTAGAGTCACACATCCTTTTCGACAACAAACTCAGCATAATAGTCCGCGAAGATCATCCGCTTACACGCAAGGAATTCGTAAGACTGGCCGATCTTGAAGAATATGAACTGATTCTCCCGAGCATAGGACTTCAGGCAAGAAGCACATTCGACACCATAATCGCTGAAAGAAATCTGAATCTCAAGGTGGCAATGGAGGCGAATGAAGTCAACACAATCCTGAACATATTACGTAGAAGCAACTATGTAACCGTACTCTCCGAGACTGTCATCCTCGAACATAACGGATTGGTAACCATTGACATAGATGATGCCGAATGCAATATGGAAGGCTGTCTTCATTTCTGCGCGAACAGATACAGAAAACGCTCAACCGAGGAATTCATCCGTCTGTTGAGCGACACTAAAGCGTTAAGAAGAAGCCGACTTTGGCTTTAAGCGTGATTATCGTAGAAGTTTCTTCTTTCCAACACTACCTTCCTTTCCTGCGGAACCATCCTCGCCATTGTACGTACATCCAGCAGTTCCTTGATGCACTTCACTGCAAAGACCAGAATCATAAGTCCGCCGATAATTAACCAGTTTGTCATAAATATCCGTTTTTAAAATCCGGGCGCAAAGGTATCACTCCAGGCCCCATCCTTAAAACCGTGGTATAAGTTTATTCCTATATACGTAATCGGTTTTCTGTATATTCAATATATTTTGTTACCGGTATAGTATTATTTCGATATTACCGCGTCTTATATGCAGAACAATAAAAACGGACTATATGAAACCATTGCTGAGAACTACACTGATCTTGATATTGTTTTTTCCTTTGATGTCGGGAGTTTCTACCGCGACGGACAAGATCCCGACACTGAAGGAACAGATGAAGGTAATTCATGATATCTTCGACGTCAATTTCATTTACGATTCATCGCTCGACCTTGATATCCCCTATAAAGGACAGCCGATGACCGGAGAATCACTCGAATCATGCCTTGAGGCGCTCTTCAAAGACACCGGCATCAATTATGAAATCAACAGAAAATACATCGTTCTGACCAAAACTGATTCAAAGAAGAAACCTTCGGACTACACAATCTTCATCGAAGAACAGCGGGACACTTTGAGCGAATCCATCATCACCGCACTGATAGCAAAGGACTTGAACACTACCCAGACCGGATTCAGGAAGATAGGTCGAAAGACTTTCGATCCTGGCTTTGCCGTGATGAGTTCACCAGATATAATAAAGAGCATCCAACAACTCCCCGGGGTGGCCAGCGGAACGGAACTTCTTTCCGGAATGTATGTCAGAGGCGGAGACGGATCCGACAATCTGTTTCTTCTGGATGGAGTACCCTTATATCAGGTCAGCCATCTGCTGGGATTATTTTCTTCCTTCAACACCGATGTGACTGAGTCCGTGGATTTTTATAAGAGCGGCTTTCCTGCACGATATGGAGGAAGGCTTTCTTCCGTGGTGGATGTAAGAACTACGGAGGGAGATTTCAAAGAATATCACGGGCTGTTTTCCATAGGCTTGCTTGATGGCAGGCTTCAGTTTGAAGGCCCCATCATAAAAGGAAAGACTTCTTTCAATATTGGCCTCAGACGCTCCTGGATAGATGTCCTTACCGAACCTGTCTGCTTAATCATCAGCAAAAAGCAGGACAGAGATTACAGAATAAAATATGCATTCTGGGACCTCAACGCAGGTATCACGCATAAGTTCGCCGATGACAACAGGCTATCGCTCAATCTTTACGGAGGACGTGATGCAGCAAAGTTCATTTCAGGAGAAGGGTACACGGAGGAAGGAGACATCCAGGAAACCATCAAGGAATATTACAATGAAGTCGGGATTGGACTCGAATGGGGAAATTTTGTCACGTCCCTTGACTGGGACTATAAGTTTGCCGACTCTCACGAATTGGAAGCAAAGGCTTATTTCAGCCGTTATGCGTCACGCTTTTCTTTTAACGAATTCATAAGACAAGATGCGATAGTGGGCATCAGGAACAGCACGTATAGGAACGGAGTGAACCGTTCACGGACATCAGATATCGGCCTTAAGGCAGATTTCAGTTGGAGGCCATCGGACAGGCATCACATCCGCTACGGAACATCGCTTCAACTTCATCTGTATTCTCCGGAATATCTGGAAGAAAAGACTACGGTAAACCATAACGACACTCTGAGGAACTATAATTTCTCAGAACATGACTTCAGGAAATCATTGGAACCTGCTGTATATCTTGAAGATGAAATAGTAGTAGGAAATAATCTTATCGCTAATCTTGGCCTGAGATATTCTGCCATAATCACAGAAGGCACAACATATCACAGCCTGCAGCCACGTGCTGCCCTCCGTCTTGATCTTGGGGACTACACCAGCATCAGAGCATCATATTCGGAAATGGTACAGAACGACCATCAGATATCCACAAACTATCTTGCCCTCCCGACCAGTTTCTGGATGCCCTCGACAGCAGACATAGCCCCGAGCCGTTCGAGACAAATCTCGGCCGGAGCATATTTCAGCCTGCCGCACAACATCCGGTTAAATATCGAAGGATATTATAAGACTATGTCCAACCTCCTGGAATTCAAGGGCAAATGGGGTATTTATCCCCCTATCCACCTTTGGGAGAAGGCTGTGGTATCAGGCAAAGGACGCTCATGGGGAATGGAAACCGAACTTTTCTGGTCAGATGAAAACACTTCTCTTACTGCATATTACACTTTATCGTGGAGCCAAAGGTTTTTCGAGGACTTTCATCCAAAGTGGTATAACGACCGCAATGACAACAGACATAAACTGACTCTCACCGGCACGAGGAAGTTCGGCAAGAGATTCGAGATGTATGCTAGTTGGAATTTCAATAGCGGAGGATGGATAACAGTTGCCTCACAGACTCTCGCTCCTGAACATATCGGAGACAGTCCTCAGACATTCTACGAAAAGCCAAACAATCTGAGACTGCCTGCATATCACAGACTTGATGTCGGAATGAATTTCCGCAAGACCACCATGCGAGGTAACGAAAGCATCTGGAACCTGAGTCTCTACAATGCCTACTGCTATCCCAACACATTCATAGCCTACATAGACCAGAACTATGATTTCACAAAAGAGAACATTATGGGATATAATTTCGTCGGGGAGTCTTTCGGCTTGGTGCCTCTGCTTCCTTCATTCAGTTACACATTAAGATTTTAGTATATGAACACAATAATGAAAACAATAATCCTGCTTGTTGGATTGATTATACTCAGCGGATGCCGGTATTCATTCGATATAAATGACTCCGGTCTTGAACCGCGCATCTGTGTCATGTCATATATTTGCTCGGGAGAAGAGGCGGGAATCGAAGTATACAAAACCGTGCCCGTATATGAGGCGGGCAATGCAGATATGGCCCTTGTATCTCCCTCTTATTCATTGAAATGCAATGGCGTAGAAGTCGAAACAACTTCTGCGGTAGTCCCGAATGACGGACTGATGCTTCATTCACCTGCATTCAAGTCCGGTGATGTCCTCGAACTCACCGTCGGGGCGGAAGGCCTGGAAACCGTGACGGCACGCACAACCGTACCGGAAGGTTTTCCCGAATTCACTCAGACATACGGATTTGATGAAAACGGAAACAGATGTATAGTCATAGAATACAAGGAAGAAGCCGAGGAGTATTACGGTGCAAATGTCGAATACAGGATAGAACGCGAAAACGGATCTGTATATGAGGGATTCGCATTCCCGATCGAAGGATATGACGAGATCAGTCTCGACAACAATGCATATTCTCCGGTAGTCACATACATCAATGGTAAGCATATTTTCGTCTGGGATGACGAGGCTGAAGGAAAATATGAAATCAAATTCCGGGACAACACAATTTCTAATGGTGTAAGGAAATATCGTCTGCACCTCTACAGGCTTTCCGAGGAAATGTACAGGAAACTAAATGCAGAATATGATGCCGATTCCAATCCTTTCGCCGGATTAGGCCTCTCTGCCCCTTCATTCACATATTCCAATGTTGACAACGGGACAGGCTGGTTCTGCGCATATTCCAAGGCCGTATCAGAGTGGATGATCGAATAAATCTCCTCATGTCATTCTGAACGAAGTGAAGAATCTATATACGTATAACAAGATATTTATGAAAATCCTAAAATACATTTCATTTGCATTCCTGCTGATGTCTGTCGGCTGTAAAGGCTACATCGGGGGAATAGACGATGCGGACATAAAGTTCAGCCAGATAGTAATGGTCAACAGAAGTTCGCACGAGATACGTGTAAACGTAAGTAACAGCAAGGTCGTCAGTCCTCAGGACACCATTTATCTGGAACCGAAGAACGGTCTGTGGAAGAAGACCAAGGAGGGGCAGCACTTTGATTTCTCTCTCAATGACGGAATCATGACCCTAACATTTGAAGACGGCAGGAAGGTATGCTTCGACAGTGTTTTCCCTTATGAAATCGAGAATCCTGTAAATCTGAATGACAGTAAAGGATTGTACAATGTATATGAATTCACTGATGAATACTGTGAAGAGATCTTCAGGCATCACGATCAACTCAATACTTTCCGTCTGATAAGCCTGCCTCCGTCTATGGTAAGGGATTCCGTGGTGGAAGAAGGTTCAACCGAAGGCTGGTTCCTGAACATTTATCCCGTTCCGGCAGTGAGAGAGAAACTGGAGATCGGACGTATTGTGCGGAATGAGGCGGAAAGTCTGGAGAATATAGTATTCGAATCCGGCAAAGTTCCCTGCACTGTGAACAAGGAAGAAATCACCTATATTCCTCCATCAAAATCAAGAACAGGCTATTACAGCAGCGAGGATCTGCGCAAGATAGGTATGGCTCATTTCGGATGTGATTTCGCACAACTGACAGGGAAAAGTCAGGAGATGGAAAAATTTGCCGGCGTGATAACTTATAACATCACCTACGACTACAAGGAAGAACTGGAGTATACGGACCAGACCCATGAATTCGCCAGTCAAATGGAAGAAGGCACAGTGGCCATCCAACATATACAATACGGCAGGCTTATGTTCCTTCTGGCAGAGGCCGACTGCAATCCATCATATCTAGGATCATCGATCGAAAGGGCGATGAGGCAAAATGACTCTGACAAGGAACTACGGGTAGAAGACATTGATTTTCACCTCATTACCTTGAATAAGGAAGGGGAGTTCCAGTGTCAGTCCGGAGGACGTGAACTTTTAGATTTATTCATCAACGGTATGGATAATCAGCCTGTCCATCCACTTTATTTCAATCTGACGGACTTTGGAATAGGAGATGATGTCCTTCATATCCAGAACATCAGATAAACGATGGCACGCAAAGCACTATCATCCAACATATTACGCAAAATGCCTGCTGTATTAGTGCAGCAGGCGTTTTCGATAAAACACTGATACCCAAGCACTTATATACCACCTGGTTTTATGTTCAGGTTTTTATATCTATCTTTGCACCCGTTATGGCAAAAAAGACAGAAAAGACTAACGCAGCCCGGCTTCTGGATAAGGCGGGTATTGCATATAAACTCATCCCTTACGAATTTGATGAAAACGACCTGGCTGCCCAGCATGTTGCCGACAGTCTGGGGCAGGATATTGCAAGGGTATTCAAGACACTGGTACTGCATGGAGACAAGACCGGCCATATCGTATGCGTGATACCGGGAAACGGAGAAGTAAACCTGAAGGCTTTGGCGAAGGCATCAGGCAACAAGAAGGTGGAGATGATAGCGATGAAGGATCTGCTCGGTGTAACAGGATATATCCGCGGAGGCTGCTCACCTGTCGGTATGAAGAAACGTTTTCCGAGTTATTTCCACACCACCGCACTAGATTTCGAAACCATCTACGTCAGCGCTGGCGTCAGAGGACTCCAATTGGAGATATCCCCTGCCAGTCTTATAGACTTTGTAGGCGGAACCGTAGCCGATGTAGCCGCTTTCGACGAATAACGCATCACGCATCTAACTATCTATCAGCGAATTACGAATTATGCCTGCTGTATAAATGCAGCAGGCATAATTCGTATACAACTATAAATCAATCAGTTACCGGAATCCATATGTAAGATGCTTGCCGTTGCCCCAGAGGCAGTTCTGAACGGTGAGTTCACCTTCCGGCCTGCTGATGATCACGGTCTTTCCTGCAGGGAATATATAAAGGTCGTCACCGAGGGTCATCGTGTAGGTTATGTCCGAGATGTTTGTCACAGACATCCTGCCGGCCGTTTCTTCAGTCTTCAGAGACGCAGAAACCAGTTTTGAGAGATATTCCTTATCTCCGACAAGATTTCCCTGGAAGAGAGCCAAGGTTCTCTTTGCTTCCAACGCTTCCTTCAATGCCTCCTGAGTCTTTTCAGAAGCAAAGACCAGAGTCATCGGACGCATCCAGCCCTCTCCGCAATCATAATCCATGGCCACCGGGCCATGAATATCCGTATTTGCCATCGGAGCAATTCCATATTGCGCATACCAGTCGAATGTCAAAGGATAAGACTCCATATAGTTGTACACCTCATATGCATCGATTTTTCCTGCTTTTATCAGTTCACCATGAACCGGATAGAAAGTCGACTTATTGTCAGGCCATCCCGGATGGTTCCATATGATATATGCCCCCTGTCTGTCGGCGATATCTATGGCTTCAAGAGGATCATCAACGGCAAGAGCATCAGCATCAGAGATGAAAAGTGCATTCAGATGGCCCAGAGGCTTGTTGCGTGTGATTTCCGCACCCTTGACCACCATAAGGCCGTACTTCTTCCCTTCCTCAGCCGCTATTTCATATGACTTGTCATTATCGGATACGACTATATCCCTGAATGGACGATATTCGATATGGTCGGTGACAGCAATCGCATCCAGACCCTCGGTCCACGCCTCCTGAACCCTTACCGAAGGCCACACAGTACCGTCTGAAAACACTGTATGGATATGAAAATCACATTTCAGGGCCTGATAGCCGTCAAAACCCGGAATGTTGATCTCATTTCTATATTGGGATGCGTTACGATGGTCATATTTCATGACATCGTCATTTGACAGCTGTGCATGAGCGGCAAACGGAAATACCAGAAGGAAAAACAGGATTCTTTTCATGACTGACGGATATTTACAAATTCCCCCGCCACAGAAGTAGCAGGGGAAGATTGATATTTGAGGACTTATAAGACTAAAGTCTTTCGAGTTTTACAGTGAAGTGACGCATGAGCTCGGTCTCCCATACGATCTTCACACCACGTTTGATCTCGTGACGACGGTCATAAACGTTCTTGAGGGCTGCTGCAATCACGTCCATGTGGTTGTTGGTGTATACACGGCGTGCGATGCAGAGACGGAGAAGGTCAAGACCACCGAAACGGTTCTCACGTGTAACAGGATCACGGTCAGCAAGGACATAACCGATCCCGCAGCCACGTACACCGGCCTCGATGTAAAGTTCGATTGCAAGTGTCTGTGCAGGGAACTCTTCCTTAGGGATCTGGTCGAGGACGCGGTCAGCATCGATGAAGAGAGCATGACCACCTACAGGACGCTGATAAGGGATGCCGTACTCGTCAAGTTTTGCAGCAAGATACTGCACCTGACGGATACGTGTCTCGATTGTCTCGAGTTCTGTGTTTTCATCAAGACCTACAGCAAGGGCAGCCATATCACGGCCGTTCATACCACCGTAAGTAAGGAAGCCTTCGAATGGAATACAGAACTTCTTCGCTCCCTCGTACCAGTCCTCGTGGCGTGTTGCGATGAATCCACCCATATTTACGAGACCGTCCTTCTTTGATGACATTGTCATACCGTCTGCATATGAGAACATCTCCTTGCAGATCTCCTTGATTGTCTTCTCTGCATAACCTTCCTCACGTGTGCGGATGAAGTATGCATTCTCAACGAAACGTGCAGAGTCGAAGATCACGCGCTTGCCATACTTGTCAGCGATTGCACGTACCTCACGAAGATTCTGCATTGATACAGGCTGTCCACCTGCGGTGTTGTTTGTAATGGTTACGATGATGAAAGGAACCTTGTCTGCACTCTCAGCAAGAACCTTCTCAAGTTTCTTAGGATCTACATTACCTTTGAAAGGAACCTCCAACTGAGTATCCTTTGCCTCGTCAACAGTACAGTCTACAGCAAATGCCTTGCGGCTCTCGATATGACCCTTGGTTGTATCGAAGTGTGAGTTACCTGGAACGATTGCATCAGCCTTCACGAGGTGGCTGAAGAGAACATTCTCTGCTGCACGACCCTGGTGAGTAGGGATCACATACTCAAAACCTGTAATTCTTGTGATTGTGTCCTTGAGTTGGAAGAATGATGATGAACCTGCATAACTTTCGTCACCCATCATCATGGCTGCCCACTGACGGTCGCTCATCGCGCCTGTACCTGAGTCTGTAAGACAGTCAATATAAACCTGGTCAGACTTAAGTTGGAAAAGATTGTAGTCTGCCTCCTTGATCCACTGCTCGCGCTCTTCGCGTGTACTCATGCGAAGTGGCTCAACCATCTTGATCTTGTACGATTCTGCAAAAGGTAATTTCATGATTATTAATATTTTAAGAGTTATTTATTATAAATTTCGCATTTACAGCCTATAAAGGTAATGATTTTAAATCAAAACCCGTTATTTTTTCACAATCTTTGCAGCAAATCCTCCGCCGGGAGCCATAACGACAGTAAGCCTGCGGTCAGCCGGCAAAGAGATTTCCTCCATCTTATAGTCTCTTGCGATGCGATGTGCATTCACTCCGTCCTTATAGACCACGACATTGTATTCTCCTTCCGGAAGGAAACCGAGGTCAAGGACAAGTTCTCTTGCCGACCAGTCGGTCATCGCACCCACATACCATTCGTCACCGCTTCTGCGTGCCATCGCGATATACTCGCCCACCTTTCCGGCAAGACCTCTTGTCTCATCCCATACAGTAGGAACAGAAGCGATGAATGCGGTACACTCCGGCTCGTCCATATAATTCGACGGAGAATCACAAAGCATGTTGAGTGGAGAGTCAAACACCACATATTCAGCGAGTTGACGACAGCGGGTACCCTGACTCATAGGCTCGGTATTCACCGGAGCATAATTGTCTCTTGTGGAATTTCTCATGGCTCCCTGGGTATAATCCATCGGGCCTGCCATCATTCTGATATAAGGCACAGTCACATCATATGTAACCTGGTCCACAGATGCCGGAGACCATTTCATCTGCTCAAGTCCGTGAACGCCTTCGTAGTTCACCACATTCGGATAAGTCCTGTGAAGTCCGGTAGGCTTATATGTTCCATGGAAATCCACCATCATCCTGTACCTGGCCGCTGTCTCTGCCGCCCTGCGATGGAAATCAACCATGATCTGGTCGTCACGGTCCATGAAATCAATCTTGAAGCCCTTGATTCCCATCTTCGAATAATGTTCGCAAACCTTCTCCATATCACGGTCGAATGCCCAGTAACCGGCCCACAGAATCAGGCCGACATTGCGCTCTGCGGCATATTCCACCAGTTCCTCGAGATTTATTTCCGGCACCACCTGGAAGAGGTCCGCCTTCAGGTTCACAGCCCATCCTTCGTCAAGAATCACATATTCCACTCCGTTTTTCGAAGCGAAGTCGATGTAATACTTGTATGTATCATTGTTGACACCGGTATAGAAATCCACACCACGAAGATTCCATGCATTCCACCACTCCCATGCGACCTTGCCAGGCTTCACCCAACTCCAGTCGGCAGCAGGATCCGCTGGAGTCGCAAGACGATAGACCATGTCATTGTCAGCCATCTGAACGTCATTCTCGGAAACAGCAACGATTCTCCAAGGGAATGATGTCTCACCCTCGCATTCTGCGATATAAGGCTTTCTGGTCTGGACTTCCATCTGAAGATTGTTGTGGCCGCCCTGCTTCACCTCGTCAGGATATGGAGCGAAACGGCTTTCAAGAGCGGAATCAGCATTTGAATTATACAGATACAGACCAGGATAATCCATCAGGTCAGCCTCTGCAATGACTATCTTCTTTCCGTCAGGGCCGTCCACCATCAGAGGCAGAAAAGCAAGACGCTCTTTATTCCAGGCAGAAAGCGGAGTGTGTTCATAACGGTTTTCAAAAGAATTATAATACTGACTGTCAAGCGTTTCTGTATGCTGACAGACATATGCCGTCCACATGTTCCAATCCTGAGGGAAATTGAAACCGGCAAATTCATGCTCTATCTGATAGGCATCCTTCATATGCGAAATGAAACGATATGCCATACCGTCGTCATATGCACGGAATACAACTGAAAATTTCTTGAATTTCAAGGTGATCTCATTGAACTCATCCTCAACCACGGCCTTCTTGTAAAGCACTGTCGGTATTGTCTGCGAAACGCTCCTGCGGGTAACTTTCCTTACAGGCTGGACACCACCGAAAAGGTCTCCTCGGGTAGTCGCCATGCTGATTGTAGTCTCATCCAGAAGAAGGTCGCCGTCATGAGACAGTGTGTAAGAGATTCCCTCCCCTGCCTTGACAGAAACTGCAAGTTTTCCGTCCGGGGACTTCAGTTCATAAGTCTTGGAAGCGGCGAAAACAGAAACTGCTGCAAGCATAGCCGCCATCATGATTATCAGTCTTTTCATGTTCATGTAATTAAATTCCTAACTGTTCCTTCATCGAGCGCAACAGGTCAAATGCCTGAAGCGGAGTCATATTGTTAAGATCCGCCTTGTCAAGTTCTTCCTTCAATGACGAAAGAAGCGGGTCTTCAAGTTGGAAGAAGGACAATTGCAGCGAGCCGTCACTCTCCACACGCCCTTCCTTGATGTTGTAAGGCTTTATGGTGTGCTTTTTCTTTGGAGATCCTTCACTTCGTTCAGGATGACAAGAAGACGGTTCAGGATGACATGAAGACGGTTCAGGATGACAAGAGGCAATCCCCCCGGACACCGGACCTCTATCCCCAGCCTCCAGAGCGGCAAGAGTCTTCTCCGCCGACTCAAGAACCTGCTTCGGCATGCCTGCCATGCGGGCAACATGAAGACCGAAACTGTGTGCGACTCCGCCTTCCATGAGTTTGCGGAGGAAAATCACGTTCTTTCCGACTTCCTTAACCGCGATATGGAAATTCTTCACTCGGCCATATATGTCTTCAAGATCGTTAAGTTCATGATAATGAGTAGCAAACAATGTCTTTGCACCATCACCGTATTCATGAATATATTCCACTATCGCACGTGCTATGGACATACCGTCATACGTTGAAGTTCCTCTTCCGATCTCGTCAAGAAGCACCAGTGAACGTGATGACAGGTTATGGAGGATCATTGATGTCTCCAGCATCTCAACCATGAATGTGGATTCGCCACGCGAGATGTTGTCCGAAGCACCTACGCGGGTGAAAATCTTGTCGCAATAACCGATTGAAGCCTTGGAGGCCGGCACGAAAGAACCCACCTGAGCCATCAGGACTATAAGGGCGGTCTGACGCAGAAGAGCCGATTTACCGGCCATGTTCGGACCTGTCAGGATTATGATCTGCTGCTTTTCATTGTCGAGATAAATATCATTCGGAACGAATTCCTCACCTGCCTGCATCATGGTCTCGATGACCGGATGACGGCCCTGCTTTATATCTATGACCTTGCTGCCGTTCATCTGAGGACGGCAATATCCGTTTGCAAGCGCAAGATCAGCAAATCCGGAAAGCACATCAAGACGTGCAAGGATACGGCAGTTCTTCTGGATCATCGAAATGTTCGACTGTATCTTGGCAACCAGTTCTGCATATATCTGAGATTCAAGTGCATATATACGTTCCTCAGCACCGAGGATCTTCTGTTCGTATTCCTTGAGTTCTTCGGTGATATAGCGTTCAGCATTGACAAGGGTCTGCTTCCTGATCCACTCCTGTGGCACACTGTCCTTGTATGTGTTGCGCACTTCAAGATAATATCCGAACACATTGTTGAAGCCTATCTTCAGTGAAGATATTCCCGTACGTTCTATTTCCCTCTGCTGCACTTCGAGAAGATAATCCTTGCCATGACGGGCTATTCTTCTCAGTTCGTCAAGTTCCTCGTTCACTCCGTTCGCTATCACGTCTCCCTTGCCCAGTTGTGATGCCGTCTCGGGATGCATTGTCCTTCCCAGATAATCCAGAAGTTCCGCACAGTCTCCCATATTTCCAAGCATCTCGTCCAGAGCAGGTACGCCTTTACCGCTGCAAAGACGTATTATCGGATCTGTCTGACTCAGACCGCGACGAAGTTGCATGACCTCGCGGGGCATTATCTTGCCGGCTGCCGCACGTGAGATTATTCTTTCAAGGTCTCCAATGTCCGAAATCATTGTCTGGAGACGCGCCAGATCCTCCTGACTGTCAACGAAATGCTGGACTACGGCATATCTGGATTCAAGTTCATCCAGGTCCATCACCGGCATGGCAAGCCATGTCCTGAGCATACGCGCACCCATAGGTGATGAGCATTTGTCCATCACCTCGACAAGCGAAGTACCTTCCTTTCCAGCAGTTGAAGCGAATATTTCGAGATTGCGGAAGGTGAACCTGTCCATCCATACGAATGATCCTTCGTCTATACGTGAAATAGAACAAATGTTGGTCAGGCCGGTATGCTGGGTCTGTTCCAGATAGATGAGCAAGGCACCGGCAGAGGTTATTCCAAGCGGGAAGTTGTCTATTGCAAATCCCTTAAGGGAATCCACCCTGAGTTGCCTTTTCAGTTTTTCGACAGAACTGTCATATACGAACGCCCATTCTTCGAGGGTGGAGATGTAGTAATGTTCTCCGTACCTTTCACGGACGCCTTTTTCATATCCTCTCGGCACAAGAAGTTCCTTCGGAGCGAACGAACTGAGAAGCGTGCCGATATAGTCAAGAGAGCCTTCCGCGACATGGAAAGTACCAGTCGAGACATCCAGAAACGCCGCGCCGCACCTGTCCTTGTGGAATGTGAGTCCGGTAATGTAGTTGTGTTCCTTCTGCTCGAGAAGTTGCTCGTTGAATGCCACTCCCGGGGTAACAAGTTCGGTAATGCCTCGCTTGACTATCTTCTTTGTAAGTTTCGGATCTTCCAACTGGTCGCATGCGGCCACCTTCTACCCTGCACGGCCAAGTCTCGGAAGATATGTTTCAAGGGAATGATATGGGAATCCGGCCATCGGAATCGCTCCCGGAGTTGCGCTGGAACGCTTTGTAAGCACGATTCCAAGCACCTTGCTGGCCGTAAGGGCATCATCACCGTATGTTTCGTAGAAGTCACCGCACCTGAACAGAAGCACAGCCTCGGGATGCTCCGCCTTCACAGCGAAAAACTGCTTCATCATAGGTGTTTCGGTCGGTTTCTTTTCTGCCATAATCGTGTTTTTATAATCTTACAAAATTACCGTTTTTTTTGATAAAATAAAAGTTTTAGCCTCCAATAGTCAAGCATAACATTATCAATCAACAAGTTACGCGATATGCCTGCTGCATAGTAGCAGCAGGCATATCGCGTAAAGCACTAATATATAGCACTTTACGCGACTACAACAAATTAATAAGTTTTTAGTATATTTGCAAGATTATGAAAAGGGTGCTTATCATATCGTATTATTGGCCGCCGACAGGAGGTTCTGGGGTGCAGAGATGGGTGAAATTCGCCAAGTATCTGCCTTCGGAAGGTTGGCAGCCAGTGATATATACGCCTGAAAACCCGGAACAACTTGCCGTGGACCATTCTCTTGAAGCGGAGATTCCAGCCGAGGCGGAGATTGTCAAGACCAGGATAGTCGAGCCATATGAACTTTACAAGAAGTTTCTCAAAAGGTCCGGTCACAGCAAGGAAGCGGTAGAGGTCAATCCGGTGAATGCACAGAACAAGTCCGCATTGCAGAAGATTGCCATGTGGGTGAGAGGAAATCTTTTCAGACCGGACCCGAGATGTATGTGGATAAGACCTTCGGTAAAGTTTCTGAAAAAATATCTTGAAGAGCATCCGGTAGACCTCATCGTAAGCACCGGACCGCCGCAGTCAATGCACATGATAGGCATGAAACTCGCCCGTGAGACCGGTCTCCCATGGATTGCAGACTTTCGTGACCCATGGACAAAGATATTCTATTTCAAGCACTTGTCAATGACGGCAGCCACAGAAAGATGGCATAAGAAAATGGAGAAGAAGGTGCTTGACAACGCTACTGTGGTCGTGGCGGTGTCCCCACTTGTGCAGCAGGAATTCCAGGCCATGACAAAGACTCCCGTGAGACTTATAACCAACGGATTTGACGAATGCGATTTTGCAGGAGAGACATGTCCTGATGCCGCAGGAGGAAAGGACAAGGACTTTACTCTTACACATACGGGACTGTTCGCCGCAGACGGCAATCCTACGACACTATGGGAGGTTCTTGCGGAAAAATGCAAGGAAGATAAGGTATTCCGCAAGTATCTGAGAATCAAACTTATAGGAAAGACCGACAGACAGATAACTGAATCCATTGAAGCAGCAGGGCTTGGGGAATCGCTGACCGACATGGGATATCAGCCTCACGAAAAGGCTGTGGAAGAACAGAGGGGAGCATCTCTGCTGATTCTTCCGTTGAGGAAGGAACCGGAATACAAGGCCGTGCTTCCTGGAAAACTGTTTGAGTATCTCGCTTCATCAAGGCCTGTGCTGGGTATAGGCCAGCCTGACGGAGCAATGTCGATGATACTCGATTCTACAAAGACCGGAAAGGTGCTGGAATGGAATGACAAGGAGTCCATCGCCCGTTTCATAGACGACTGTTGGGAGAGGCACAAAGTGGGGAATCTCATGGTCGAGGATGCGGACATTTCACAATTCACCCGTCGCAGCCTGACAAGACGCATGGCGGAACTGTTTGAGGAGGTGGGATCCCCGATCAGGTCGGGGATAACTGAGGAAAGGTCGGGGATGACTGAGGAGAAATAAATTATCGTCATTGCCGGCTTGACCGGCAATCTAAACATTGAAATATGAAGAAAGAAGTATTGAAAAAGGTTGGAATATACGCAGGAATCCTCCTGCTTTTCGTGGTACTGGCATACAGTTACACTCCGCAGGTTCTCAGTGGAAAGATTGTAAATCAGAGCGATATAGCTTCATGGAAAGGAATGGCCAACGAGGCCATGACATACAATGCGGAACATCCGGAGGATCCTACTGCATGGACCAATTCCATGTTCGGAGGAATGCCGACTACCGCGACCATCGACAGTTTCGAAGGAGACTGGACGGACAAGATCTACGATTTTCTTCTCACAGGAAGACGTCCGGCAAGTTATCTGCTTCTGGCGCTGATCGGAGGCTTCCTGCTCATGCTCTCGATGGGAACGAGCAAGGTCATCGCCGTTGCCGGAGCCATTGCGATTGCCTTCTGTTCATATAACATGCAGATAATCCAGGTAGGTCACAATACGAAGATGCAGGCCATCGCGTATTTCCCTTGGGTGCTGGCGGGAGTGATATTCACTTATAAGGCGGCGTTGAGATCCATCGAAGATGGCAAGAAGTGGCTGCCAAAAACCATTCTCGGAGCGACACTGTTCGCATTCGCACTCAGCATGCAGATCAAGGCCAACCATGTCCAGATAACGTATTATCTTGCAATCGTCATATTTGCATATGCTGCAGGCCTGTTCATATACCTCTGTATCGACAAGGCAGGACGTAATGAGAGGATAAAGAGATTCTTCATAGCCTCCGCCCTCCTGCTGGTCGTAGGATGTGTCGGAATCGCGACAAACGCCAATAAACTTATTCCTACATACGAGTATTCTAAATATACCATGCGAGGTGGCTCGGAACTCACATCTGACAAGGCCGGTCATAACGACAAGGGACTTGACCTTGAATATGCGACCGCATGGTCATACGGCATCAGTGAAATGCCTAACCTCCTGATTCCTAATTTCAACGGCGGTTCTTCGTCCGGAGAACTTCCTATGGATTCAGAGACTGCTGAACTTCTCAAGAGGGCCGGACAGCCTAATCTCAAGCAGACCATGAAGCATATGCCTCTCTACTGGGGTCCTCAGCCATTCACTGCCGGTCCTATGTATATGGGAGCCATCACCATATTCCTTTTCATCATCGGACTCGTTCTCTGCAGGGGAAGGGAGAAATGGTGGCTAGTAGCCGCTACGGTAATCGCCGTTTTCCTCGCATGGGGAAATCATTTCATGTGGTTCACAAGACTCTGGTTCGAATATGTGCCTATGTACAATAAGTTCAGGACTGTTTCCATGGCTCTGATTGTGCTTCAGGTGACATTACCGATGCTCGGATTCTATGTCCTTGACAGAATACTGAAGGAAAAGTATGAGAAGAAGAAGGTGATGAAGGCCATGTACATAGCCTTCGGAGTGACTGCCGGATTCTGTGCATTATGCGTACTCATACCTGGAATAGCAGGTTCATTCATCGGAGCAGGGGACGCCGGAATGAACGAGATGATCGTGGATGCCCTTGCCGCTGACAGACAGACACTTATGGTCAAGGATGCACTCAGGTCCCTTATACTGATAGCATGTACCTTCCTGCTTCTCGTATGGTGTTTCAAGACACCTAAGGCCGATGCTGTCGGAAAGAACGGATCGTTCGTGTTGAAGGGCAGGACAACAATCGTCGCAATAGCAGTGATATTCCTTGTATGGATAGACCTTGTAAGCGTGGGCAAGCGTTACCTCAACAAAAGTCATTTCGTCACAAAGGCTGACTTCTCGGCACATTACGAGCCTAGGCCTGTCGATGACATGATCCATGAAGATACCGACCCGAACTATCGCGTACTTGATTTGAGCGTCAATACATTCAACGACGCCATCCAGAGTTACCATCACAAATGCATCGGAGGATACAGCCCTGTGAAACTTCAGCGTTATCAGGACCTTATCGACAGATACATAAGCGGTGAGATCAGACAGGTCTTTAACGTTGTCAAAGGTGCAGCAACCATACAGGATGTCGAGGATTCATTGCCTGAACTCAAGGTGATTTCGATGTTGAACGGCAGATATATCATCGTTGGAGGAGAATATTCTCCGGTGGTCAATCCTTATGCCTACGGAAACTGCTGGTTCGTGGACAATTATGTACCTGCTGCAACACCTGATGACGAGATTGCCCTTCTTGCTTCCACCGATCTTCACGATACTGCTGTGATCGGAGATGATTTCGGATGGGCACAGAGATTCTTCGCTGACGCTCAGAATGACAAAAAGGACGCTCAGAATAACAAAAAGGACGCTCAGGATGACAAGAAAGATGCTCAGAATGACAAGAAAGATGCTCAGGATGACAAGAAAGATGCTCAGGATGATACAAAGGATGGTCAGGATGATACTGCAGATTGTCATTCTGAACAAAGTGAAGAATCTTCCGACAGGATCGGACTGACGCATTATGCTCCAAACGAACTCCGCTACGCCTACAGTACCGGCACTGACCGTGCCGCCATATTCAGCGAAATCTATTACCCTAAGGGATGGAAGGCATGGACAGAGCCTGCTGGAGCATATGGAGAGGTCCGCAACGGACATTACCATCCTACATCAGAAGGCCGTCCGGTTGAACTTTTCCGTGCAGACTGGATGCTCCGCGGAGCCGTAATCCCAGAAGGTGAAGGTCAGATCATCATGAGATTCGAACCGGAATCCTACCAGATAGGAGAGAACATTTCCCGTGCAAGTTCGATAGCACTGATCCTCCTGCTGATCTGTTCGGCAGCAGGAATGATCGCGGTTTCACGCAGAAAGGACTAAAGTAGTCGATCATCCAAACATTTATCATACAATCAACAAATGAAGGGTAGGTTTTTCACCTACCCTTCATAGTATATCTTTATAAAATTCAGGCTTTTATCAAAATCTCAAGGCAAAACCGACTCCGTTACAGGTAGGACCAAAAGTAAGATTGACATCAGGTGTCAAGCCTGGTCCATACTCATCAAACATCGTGTTCAGCCTCTTTTTATATACGCATAATGTCGGAATACCGGAAGCCAGCATGGCAACACCTGCCAATGTACCGCATACGCCTACAAGCATCATCTGTCCGGCAGTCGAAATTCCACTATCGAAATAATCAACTGCTGGCTGCATATCACCTACATATACTCCAAGCAGAGCGAAAAGAGAGGATGTCACTACAACTCCTGCACCTGCGACAAAACCTCCAGCACATAATACCATACTGCATCCTGTGACCGATGCTCCTGCAATGGTGAGTCCTAATCCTGTCTTATATGCATTACGGTATCTGTTCCAGTTGTCTGCAACAGAATCATCATATCCGGACGTAAGATATGCCAATACATCCGAATGAGGAATCTTCTCCCCGTCAACAAACACTCTGCTGCCCTTGAGGACAGGAATAGAAGTTTCAGCATACTGGGCAAAAAGTGATACAGTTATAAAACTGCAGACAATCAGCATAAACAGTCTTTTCATGGCCTTTAATTTTTTATACAGATGAAGATGCAGCATCTGATGATGATGTTGCATATCAGGAAAAAAAACGACTAAAGCAGGCCTGAAATGAAGATGGCGATGATTGCCAGAGGGCAGATGTAGCGGATAAGGAACCAGAGGACTCCGAAAATCTTTGCATTACGGCTGAGGTTTCCTCCATTGGTGAATTCCTCATATACATCTGTCTTCTTGAGTCTCCAGCCTACGAAAAGCACAGTAAAGAGGCTTCCGAGGGTCATCAGTATGTTCGATGAGAGATTATCGAAGAAGTCGAACAGGTTGCGGCCTCCTATCTGCACATCCGACAACGGACCGAAAGAAAGCGAGCATACTGCACCTATCACCCAGCAGAAGAGGAAGAGCACGACACATGCGGTAATGCGTGAAAATTTCTTTTCTTCAACCAGAAATGCCACTGCCACTTCGAGCATTGAGATCGATGATGTCAACGCAGCAACAAGAAGTGCCAAAAAGAACAGTATCGCAATGAAACCTCCTGCCGGCATCTGACCGAACACATAAGGAAGGGTTTCGAAAACAAGGCCCGGGCCCGACTGAGGGTCGATTCCGAATGCAAATACCGCCGGCATTATGGCAACTCCGGCGATAAGGGCGAACATCAGGTCCGCAACAGCCGATGAAGTACTCTGGAACATGATGTTCTCATTCTTGTCCACATAGGAAGCATATGTCATTATGGTTCCGAATCCCAAAGACAGGGAGAAGAAAGCCTGTCCGAGGGCAGATGATATTGCCTGGGCATCTATTTTCGAAAAATCAGGGTTGAAGAGGTAGTTCAGACCGGCCTTGGCCCCCGGAAGCGTTACAGCATATATCGCTATGCTTATGACTATCAGGAACAGCAGAGGCATCATTACCTTGCTGAATTTCTCGATTCCGTCCTTTATGCCGACAACCACTATGAGGGTAGTGACAAGAAGGAAGCCGGTATGTGCGAGCAGAGGGGTCCAGGTTGATGAAACCATGTCGGTAAACATGGTGGCCATTGCACTTTGGGATTCTCCGCCTGTAAACGAGAAAGTGAAGGATTTCAGGAGATAGTCGATCGACCAGCCTCCGATAACACTGTAATATGAAAGCACTATCAACGGCACGATGATGGTGAAAAGGCCCACCCAACGCCATGCGGAGCCTCCTGAAAGGTCACGGAAGGCCGCATAGGCATTCTTCTGGCTTCTACGTCCCACGACGAATTCGGATATGAATATCGGAAGACAGATAAGGAAACTCAGAAGGATGTAGACGATGATGAATGCTGCGCCGCCGTTTTCTCCAACAAGATAAGGGAAACGCCAAAGATTGCCGAGTCCCACTGCAGAGCCTGCCATTGCCACCAAGGCGCCGAAACGGCTGCCGAAACTATCTCTTGCCATAATTTTTTAAAAAATACCGTAACTCGTAATAAACTGATTATCAACAACTTCAGCAAAACGCCTGCTGTCATAATGCAGCAGGCATAAATCGTAAGTTATTGACTGTGTGCTACTTGCATATCACCCGATTATAGATGACAAATTCAAAGTCATAGCCTGTTTCTTCATCATGATGCATTTCTGACCGTTCTGCCACTTCCCATACCGCCGGATCGATTTCCGGGA
The DNA here is from genome assembly GCA_045539115.1 of Candidatus Cryptobacteroides sp. Lineage (GTDB taxonomy): Bacteria > Bacteroidota > Bacteroidia > Bacteroidales > UBA932 > Cryptobacteroides. The sequence continues at coordinate 53,373 of JAZQES010000062.1, forward strand.
AGAATGTGTCGGCATCCTCGATTAGCGTATGGACATGGGTTATGATGAGGCTGTCCGCGTCAGCCATTGCCTGAGTATAGATCTGGCCGCCGCCCATGATGAAGCAGCGGGGATTCCCGATCAGGTCGGGAATGACAGGTTGGTTGGGAATGACAGGTTGGTCGGGAATGACAGGTTGGTCGGGAATGACAGGCTGGTCGGGAATGACAGGCTGGTCGGGAATGTCGGCTGTCGTCATTGGCGGCTCGACCACCAGACTCTCCTCGGCTGCTTTATAGGCCTCTGCAAGAGAGCCGACCACAATCACACCTTCCGGAGCCTCGAAGCCACGGGAAATGACAATGTTAGTACGCTTTGGAAGCGGACGGCCTATGGACTCGAAAGTCTTCCGTCCCATGATGACCGGACAACCCGAAGTCGTACGCTTGAAGAATTTCAGGTCTTCGGAAATGTGCCACAGAAGGGCATTATCCTTTCCGATGGCGTTGTTGTCAGCAATCGCTACTATGATACACTTTTCCATATTATACAGCCACTGGAGCGGGAATACGGGGATACGGATCATAATCGACAAGTTCGAAATCCTCGTACTTGAAGTCGAATATGCTCTTCACATCCGGATTGATCTTCATCTTCGGAAGCGCACGCGGTTCACGGCTCAACTGAGTCGCAACCTGCTCGAAATGATTGACATATATATGAGTATCTCCTGTCGTATGCACGAATTCTCCCGGCTGAAGGCCGCATACCTGAGCAATCATCATGGTCAGAAGGGCATATGATGCGATATTGAAAGGGACACCGAGGAATACGTCAGCACTTCTCTGATAAAGTTGGCATGACAGTTTTCCGTCTGCGACATAGAACTGGAAGAGGGAATGACATGGCGGAAGAGCCATCTTCTCCACTTCGGCCACATTCCATGCCGACACGATGATACGGCGTGAATCAGGATTATTCCTTATGGTCTCGATCACATTTGACAACTGGTCGATTGTGCCACCGTCAGGCGTCGGCCAACTGCGCCACTGATGGCCGTAGACCGGGCCCAGGTCGCCGTTTTCATCAGCCCATTCATCCCAGATTGTCACGCCATGGTCCTGAAGATACTTGACGTTTGTATCACCTGCAATGAACCAAAGGAGTTCATAGATTATCGATTTCAGATGAACCTTCTTTGTCGTGAGAAGGGGAAATCCTTCGCTGAGGTCGAAACGCATCTGATATCCGAAGACGCTCTGCGTTCCGGTACCGGTGCGATCGGATTTCATTGTTCCGTTTTCACGGATATGTCTTAAAAGATCCAGATATTGCTTCATGACAGGAACAGATCCCCGGTCGGGCCGGGGATGACTATATGTTAACGTACTGAAAATGCGAAGATTATCGCCTGTTCATAAACCTCTCCCGGACGGAGGACGCAGCAAGGGTAATCAGCCTTGTTAGGTGCATCAGGATAGTTCTGACACTCTATTGCAACTCCCGTATAATCTTCATAGACATGGCCGTTCTTGCCCTGAGGGCATCCTGAAAGCCAGTTTCCTGTATAGACCTGAACACCCGGCTGAGTAGTGTGGATTTCCAGAAGACGACCGCTTTCCGGTGCATAGAGTTCACCGCAGAACTGGAGTTGTCCCGGCTCCGCCCCGTCGATCACCCAGCAATGGTCATATCCCTTTCCGATCTTGAGAGGTTCGAAATCAGCATTGATATCCTGTCCGATCGGCTTTGCATTTACAAAGTCCATAGGTGTTCCCGCAACAGGTGCGCTTTCTCCGAGAGGAATCTGTGTGGCGTCGGTAGGAAGATATTCGGAAGCATTGAGTTTCAATGTGTGTCCGAGGATATTTCCGTTTCCTTCACCGTTCAGGTTGAAATATGCGTGGTTGGTGAGATTGATCACAGTCGGTGCGTCAGATTCTGCAGTAAGAGTCAGACGGAGTTCGCAATCCTCAGTCCACTCATAACGCGCAACAGCCTTCAATGCTCCCGGATAACCCTGTTCACCGTCTTCCGAATAGTAAAGGAACTCTACTCCTCCCTCATGTTCACGGCTTTCCCACACCTTGTTCTGGAAACCTTCCGGACCTCCGTGAAGATGGTTGGGACCATTGTTTATCGGCAATGTATATTCCACTCCGTCAAGGGTGAAATGACCGAGGGCAATGCGGTTGGCATATCTTCCCGGTATCTTTCCGGCACATGGGCCGTCACCGAAATAACTCTCCGGCTCAGGATATCCGAGAACGACATCTGCAAGATTGCCGTCCTTGTCAGGCACCACAACAGATACTATTCCTGCTCCGACATTCGATACCTGTGCATATGCACCTTTGTCATTAGTGAGAGTATAAAGGAACATCTCCTTTCCGCAAGGGGTGGTTCCCCAGAGTTCTTTTGCTATTTTCATATGTTTGCGTTTTTATAATTTATCAGATAATCAAAAACCTTCTGCTCAGGCGCATCCTTCATGATGATCCTCTTTTCTTCATCAAGAAGATAAAGGGAAGGGATTGCACGGACATGGTAAAGATTCTCCAGCCTGATCACAAAGTCAGGATCGAAACCGTTATACCATTCTTCCGGATATATCGGCATATAGTCTCTCCATCCCTGAAGGTCCTCGTCTATATAGATGTTTGCCACTTTCAGATGTCCTCCTGCTATCATTCCTGATATTTCCGGATCACCTTTCAATACCTGGATGATGTTCATGCATGCCTCACAGCCCGGATTACTGAAGAAAAGCAGAAGGAGAGGTGACTTGATTCCGTGAAGAGTACGCATGCGTCCCGACTTGTCGGAGAATCTGAAATCAGGAGCCACACTTCCTATACGGTTGTTCGAGCATACTCCTGCATCATATTCATATTTCCTTCTCATTTCAGGAGAAAGCCCTTCATATCCGGCCAGACGTTTTACATAAGGCAGATAATGATCCTCATTGCGATATGGAGAGTTCGGATCATAGAAATACCTGGCAGTCAGATCATTGAATGTCTCGAAGACATTGGAAGAGGTATCCTTCTTCTCACATTCGACAGCACGGGCATATAACGAAGACACCGCCTTTTCATACACCTGAGGCGGAACCATATCCAGAATCGTCGCCCAATTGGCGAACTGCTGCTCTATGTCGCTGCGGAGGACACCGCTCACAAGAAGGGAATCCGAAGGATATGTCCGTGACGGATCCGTAATTCCATCCCAGAAATGGATGGAAAGATATTCCGCAATGTCATTTCTTTCTGTCATCATTCCCGGAGGGTTTACATCAGGAAAAGGCAGAGCCTTGAACGGCTCCACCTCATTCCGATTTCCACATCCTGCAACTAAAGCCACAAAAAGCGAAATGGCGATGATTCTATCTCTCATATTCATATTTTCCCACAACTGCCTGGGAGATGTTGATAAGGAAGTCTCCGATCTTCTCAAGTTCGGAAACGACGTCCATGAAATAAACTCCGGTCAGATAGTTATAACTGTTGCTCTCGATATTGATGATATGTTCCTCACGAAGATGATTGCGGCATTCATTGATGTTGTACTCGGCGTTCTCCGCATTTGAAATATCCTTCAGAGCAGGATTCCTAAGGTTTTCGATCATCACATCGTAACTCTTCTGAACGAGATCCATTATCTTGTTGAGGCGGTCAAGCATAGGCTTGTCAAAATTCTTGTTATGGACATTCTTCCTGTTGAGGATACGTCCGATGGCCTCGCCTGAGTCACCGAGAGACTCAAGTTCGCTGATGATCTTATACATGGACTTGATCTTGTCGGCAGATTCCTGGCTCATCTCATTCTTGCTGACCTCATTGAGATATGTCGCGATTTCGTATTCGATGCGGTCTGTGATTTCCTCATATTTGATGAGTTTGTCATTCATCGCCTCGAACTTCTCATGGTCAGGAGCATTTATGGCCTGACGGATGTAACCGAAACCGTTACGGCAGATTTCAGCAAAATGTATGAGTTCCTGCTGGGCCTCGTTGAGAGAAAGTTCCGCAGTGCTGAGAGGACCTCCCGAGATATATTTGAGTCTGAACACCTCAGCCTCGCCCTTAGGTTCCTTGACAAGCCATACGACAGCCTTCTCGATAAGAGGAGTGAACCATATAAGCACACAGGTGTTTGTTATGTTGAAGAGCGTATGAAGCATTGCAATGCCGTAAAGAAGAGAATTCTTGTAAATCTCCATTTCGGCTGGATCTGCAGGCACTCCGCTGTTGGCGATCATTGCAAGTTGACTGCTTGCCTCTACCGGATCATAGAAGCCCAGAGACTGCATTATGACGCAGATAAGTCTGATGATCGGATTAAGCAGGACAAGCACCCAGATCACACCTATCACATTGAATATCGTATGAGCACGTGCCGCTCTCTTTGCCGATGTATTGGCGACTGCAGCAGCGATGTTGGCTGTAATGGTTGTACCGATGTTCTCTCCAAGGACCATCGCCACGGCAAGTTTGAAGTCAATCAGGCCGGAAGCGGCAAGAAGCATCGTGATGGCCATCGTCGCACTTGAAGCCTGAAGCACGATTGTAAGTATCGCACCGGCCATGAGGAAAAGAAGTACGGAACCGAAGCCGAAACCGTTGATACTTCCGAAGAACGACATCATTCCCGCCTGGTAATTGCCGAGAATCGCATTAGAGCAGTCCTTCATGAAGGTAAGGCCCACATACATGATGGCAAATCCCATCATGAACTGTCCTATGTTCTTGAGTGACGACTTCTTTGAAGAATGCATCACGAAGCCGAAGGCCATCATAGGCACTGCAAAAAGCGCGATGTTCACTGAGAATCCCAATGAGGTGATCCACGCTGTAAGAGTGGTGCCGATATTCGCACCCATGATGACTCCGATGGCATTGCCCAAGGTAAGGAGTCCGGCATTTACGAAACTTACCACCATGATGGTAGTTGCCGAAGAAGACTGCACAAGGGCAGTAACGACGGTTCCGGTAAGCACACGTTTGAATGCATTTGAAGTCATTGAGGCCATGAAAGCCCTGAGACGGTCACCTGCGGATTTCTGGAGACCTTCACTCATAAGTGCCATTCCGTAGAGGAACATTGCAAGTCCTCCCAAGACAGAAAGCACATTCAGAACAGTTGTCATATGGTTTCAGTTGTATATTTATCCTCTTGACGATAAGATTATTCACAAAATTATAAAAAATAATTAGATTTGCGTTTGGGTGCAGTACCTTTTGATAAAATATGATGAGATTTCTGAAAAAGATAATATTCCTTCTTGCCTTCCTGGTGCCTTTGGCGGCGTCGGCCCAGTTCTATGTGACCGGTGATGACCCGGGAAGATTAAAATGGAACTACATCGACACCGACCATTTCAGGATCATCTACCCTCAGGGAGCCGACTCGCTTGCCAGAGTGTACGCAGAGAAGACCGAGAGATTCAGAATGCCTGTCTCATTGACCTCAGGATATGTGTCAGGCGGTGAAAAAGGCAAAAGGATGCCGGTTGTCATCCATGCATTCAACGACGCGAACGGATCGGTGGCATGGGCTCCGAAAAGGATGGACCTTTTCACGATTCCGTCGGCATATGATCCGGAACCTCTGCCGTGGACGACCATGCTGTCAGTCCATGAATCACGTCATGTGGCCCAGATGCAGTTCGGCATGACCGGTGCCCTGAAACCCGGAAACTGGTTTTTCGGAGAAATGTGGAACATACTCGCTTCGCTTGTATACCCGGGCATATCGGCGATGGAAGGCGATGCCGTCATCACAGAAACCGCATGGACTCCATCGGGAAGAGGCCGCACCGCTGATTTCCTCAACTATTACTGGGTGGCATTCGACCAGGGAGATTTCAGGAACTGGCACAAATGGAGATACGTCTCCCAGGTCAACAACGCTCCCGATTATTATTCCCTCGGATATCTGACCGTCGGAGGATTCAGATACCTGTATGACTGCCCGGAATACATGAGTGATGCATATCATCTTGCTGCACGCAGGCCGTTCTGCCTCACCGCATTCCGAAAGACCACAAAGAAACTGACAGGGAAAAAGTTCGAAGATGCATTCAAGGAAGTATGCGATACCATGTACACCCTGTGGAAGAACGACGCCGAGTTGCGGAAACCGTATATCCATTCTGAAACCGTATCGAAGGAGAACAGGATGTATACCGACTATTCCGACATCCTGGCCTCGGATTCGGGAATATACGCCGTGAAAAGCGGCCATGTAGATGTTCCGTCACTTGTTTTCATAGACACTCTGGGAAATGAGACAATGGTGAGAAGATTCGCTTATTCCGCCAGCAGAATCAAATGGTCTCCTTATTTCAAGAGAATATATTGGAGCGAAAACAGTACGGATTCAAGATGGGACCTCAAGACCAGATCGAAGATCATGTATCTGGAAGAGGGAAGCGACAGGATAAGAAGCCTGAAGAACAAAGACCTTCTGTTCAACCCATCCCCTGCCGGTGACCAGGCCCATGTCTCGGTCACAAGATACAATGCCGACGGAAGATCTTCGCTTGACATCATCAGCGGAATAGACGGAAGAAGGATAAGGACATTTCAAGTGCCTGACAGTCTGCAGATTGTCGAGACGGCCTGGATTGGAGAAGACCTCTATGCCACTGCGATCTCTGACAACGGATCCGGCATATACCTTCTCCCTCTTGATGAAGGCATACATGCAGAAGGAGGATGGAAACCTGTTCTTGCACCACAGCCTGTAAAGATAAAGGATTTCGCTTCTTTCGGGGACGAACTGATGTTCACATGCGACAGGACAGGAGTGAATGAACTCTACCACCTCGATCCGTCTTCCGGAACGCTTGTACAGAAGACCTCGACAAGATACGGTGCCGCAGATTTCGAATACAGCACGGACGAAAAATGGCTCTATTATTCTTCGCAGACACTTGAAGGAAACAGGATATTCCGTACAAGCACCGATTCGCTTCTGAACAGGGAGGCGGACTTCACCGTACTTCACCACTACCCTATCGCAGAAAAGGTTACGGCACAGGAAAAGAAGATTGCCGAAAGCAAGGGATATGTTGAAAAGGACGAAATACGGATTTCCGAACCGGAAAGATACCGCAAGTTCCCGCACATGTTCAATGTACACTCATGGGCACCGCTTTATGTGAATGTCGACAACATAATGAACATGTCGTATGATCACATATGGCAGGCTGCTTCACTCGGAGCATCTGGAATAATCCAGAACAGACTTGCCACTGCTGTGGGAGAATTCGGATACTCTGCCCACAAGGATCCTTATACCCCTTCAAAATGGAGGCATTCGGGACATGCCCGACTTACCTATTCGGGACTTTATCCGGTCTTTGAAATGTCAGTTGACTTCAATGACAGGGCAGCAAGACAGTACAAGACAAATGTGTATCAGTATCAGAACGGCAACGGAATAGAAGTGGCTTCATCCGAATTGTCAGTTCCTTACATAGAAGGAAGGCTTTCGGTATATCTTCCTTTGAAATTCTCTTCCGGAGGCTGGTACAGAGGATTCATCCCAAGAATCACATACAGGATAGGAAACGACAAGTTCGACTCCGGAATCAACATAATGGAAATGGAGGAACACCAGTCTACCGTGGTCGGAGGCATAATGCAGTCGCAGGTACCTGTATTCAAGGACAGATACGAAGGCAAGAACACCTTCATGCACAGCATTTCCGGGTCCATGAGAGTCTACACCATGCTGAACACGCCGAATTCAGCAGTATACCCTAAATGGGGAATAGGCCTTGAACTGGGAGCATCAACCAGGATCGAGAGCAACAAGATATTCTCACCTATGGGATATGCCTATGCATACGGATACGTGCCCGGAATCATGGCCGAACATGGCATAAGACTTACAGCAAGACACCAGATGGCACTTGACAGACAGGCTTATTTTTCACAGGCTTTCCTCAACACCTTGCCAAGAGGACTGAGCGGAAACGGTGCCCTCATGAATTATCTGTCCATAAGGAACAGGAACATGACATTGGTGACAGCCGATTACGCAATCCCTGTCTTCATCGGAGACATTTCCATAGGAGGAAGGATGTTCGCGATAAAGAGGCTCGTCATCACCCCTCATTTCGATTACACATTCCTGGAAAGAAAGGGCCTCCTTTCTGCCGGCGGATCATTGATTCTCGACCTTCACAGCATACTCACATTTGACTGGCCTTGCTCGATAGGAGTCACCGCCTCATACAACGGAGGTCCTGCATTTGCTGAGATCGCAGAAGATAGCGGCATCAGGATGAAGCATTATCACATAGGCCCTACATTCAATGTAACTTTTTAACAGTCAAACATATGTCACTGATAAACGAAGCAATTGCGGCATGCACGAAATGCGGGCAGCAGCACAAGATAACAGTCTACAGAAGCATAAACATATCAGATAATCCCGAACTCAAGGACAAGGTGAAGGACGGATCCCTTTTCCTATGGGAATGTCCTCACTGCGGCCAGGTGAATCTGGCAAAATATGAAACATTATACCACGATCCGCAGAATAAGGTCATGTTCTGGCTCATTCCCTCAGGAGAGATTTCCGAGACCCAGATGCAGGCCATAACAATGCACACAAAGGCGATGGGAGGCTACACCCTGCGTCGTGTAAACGACATGGGCACACTCATGGAAAAGGTACTTGTTTCCGAGGCCGGACTGGATGACATAGTTCTGGAGATGTGCAAGTATGTGACTAAACTTGAGATGGTCCAGAAAAGCGTCCCGGCTGAACAGAAGGACGAATTTCTTGCCAGCACATTCCACTTCTACCGCTCGGAAGGAGAAGGGGACGGACGTATCCTCACATTCATGTACGCCCTTGACGGCCAGATGCTTGGAGTCAACATTGGATGGAATGTATATCAGGACTGTGCAGGCATTCTGGAACGCAATCCACAGATAAGGCCGTCCGACGGTTTTGAAAGGATCGATGCAGAATGGCTCGCAGCAAGACTTGCATGATGAAAAGCAACATTTAAATACAAGGAATATATGAAAGTATTATTGGTAAACGGAAGTCCTCATAAGGAGGGCTGTACATACACTGCACTCAAGGAAGTTGAGAAGGAACTTCTGGCAGGAGGCATTGAGACAGAAATCATCTGGCTGGGAGTAAAGCCGATTTCAGGCTGTCTGGGATGCGGAGCATGCTGCAAGAGAGGTCCGAATGGCGAACCGGCATCTCTGCGCTGCTTCATGAACGACCCTGTCAACGAATTCCTCGACAAGGCCGAGAAGGCTGACGGTTTCATTTTCGGAAGCCCTGTCCATTATGCCGCTCTTTCAGGAGCACTTACATCATTCATGGACCGTGCATTCTACGGCAAGGGCAAGATATTCCGCTATAAGCCGGCCGCCGGTATCGTAAGTGCGCGCAGAGGCGGAACGACGGCCGCATTCGACCAGATCAACAAATATTTCACCATATCGTCAATGCCGGTAGTATCTTCGAAATACTGGAACATGGTGCATGGAAGCACACCTGAGCAGGTCCTTCAGGATGAGGAAGGAATGCAGGTGATGCGCGAACTGGGACGCAACATGGCATGGTTGCTCAAATGCATCCAGGCTGGACGTGAAGCAGGCATCGCCGACCCTGTGAAGGAAAAGCCGGTGATGACGAATTTCATCAGATAAATCTTATCTTGAAACAGGTGCGCAGAAGGTCGATGCCGGAAGATCGTCACCGTTTACAAGATTTGCACGTGTAAAAGGTTGCCAAGCGTATCTCACATACCTTGGTGACCTTATTTCTGATGTAAGTACAACCTTTCCGTCTCTGATGACTGCCTCTGCTGGGACGAATTTCTCATCTTCGGATGCCATTTCAAAGCATCTGAGGTCCTGTGCGTCAGATGTCTTCAATCCGTCCGCAAAATCAAAAGAAAGAACCGTTTCCTCACCGTTCCATACTGCCTCCTTCAGAACCGGACCGCAAGGGACGATGTCTGTTCCATAGTCATGATGCAGGGCAAGACGGGCAAGCCTCTCACCGACAGGTCTCTTCTGACGAGGATGGATATCAAGAGAGTCTCCCAGATCGCTTGAAACGGCCATTTCACAGTGAGGGATCATTTCCGCCAGTTTTCTCTGACTGTCTCTGAACGCTGGCCAGGACGGTCTGTCCAGACTTGAAAGTTGCACGAAATGGAACGGCATGTCCGGATTGTTCCAATTATCTCTCCAACTGTCCACAAGCAGGCCGAAGAGTCTCTCATACATAGGTATGTCGTAGTCATTGGACTCTCCCTGATACCAGATTACACCTTTGACAGGGAAATCTCCCATAGGAGCGATTGCCGACTCGAAGAGATAGCATGGTTCGAAAGGATGTCTGGTGGCTCCGGTCTCCGGATATCCCAGATTCACCATTCCCATTTCCCTGCACCACTGGTTGAGGAGTCCGTTGTCAAACCAGTCGTCAAGTATTTCAGGATACCCGGCTTCAAGTGCAGTCCTGTCTATCCAGGCCTCCGCAGGAGACCCTCCTATCGCATTACAGATCAGACCGACAGGAACATCCAGACTGTCACGGAGCATCTTTCCGAAATGGTAGCCCACAGCCGAGAAATCCCTCATATTCTCCCCGTCACAAGCCTGCCATGAAGTCGGGTGATAGAAATCCAGAGCCTGGGTCGCAGCAATCCCTTCATCCGGCCATCTCTCATTGTTTACATAGAGTCTTGGCTTCATGTTGTAAAGGCGGAGATCCGGATCTGCCGGAGTCTCCCCTATGTCAACTCCCTCAAAAACCCGGAAAAACATATTCGACTGGCCTGAGCATACCCACACATCACCTGCCGCCACATCTTCATATACCAAAGTCTCATCATTGCACTTGATGGTAAGAGTAAGTCCGGTTGCGGCCTTCAACGGGGGCATCTTCACTTCCCATATTCCGTCTTGTGACGCTTTCGCCTTTCTCCTTATGGTACGGAAAGGACCTTCCAGTTCAAGAGTCACTTTCTTGCCGGCAGAAGCCTTTCCATTGATGACCAACGGCACATCCCTTTGAAGAACCATACCGTCGGAATACATGTGTGACATCGCCAGATGACAATCCTCTTTACATGCCCCCGCCATAAGCAGAAGCATTGCCATGATTATAAAACGATTCATTATCCACTATTTTGTACGCTCGATTATTTCCAGACACATGCGGCTGTTATGATAAGGACATTTCCAGAAGCCGGCCTTGTCTTCATCACGGTTTATGGTGCCGTCCGCACGGACACTCCATACCCATTCTCCGTTCTCACGGTCAACGATGTTGTTCTTGATGTATTCCCAGCAATGAAGTGCATTCTCCAAGCCTTCCTGCACACCGAAATGCTCCCAAAGGTTGAAATATCCTACCGCTGCCTCTGCCTGTACCCACCAGTGACGGTCACCGTCGAATTCCTCGCCGACTTTCTCATAGATCATTCCTCCTTCCGGCGTGAAGCCTTCCGAGGCGGCCGCAACGACAGATGGGACTCTTGCTTCCACCCTCGCAATCATTTCCTTGTCACCAAGGACGACGGCCGCTTCATGAAGAAGCCACGAAGCCTCGATGTCATGACCGTATGAGAAGATGTCGTAACTGCAGTTCCAGTCATCGTCAAAGAAAAGTTTCAGATGACCGTTGCTGTCAAGTATATATTTGTCGAATATATTGATCAGTCCGCGAAGACGTGTCTCAAGCAATGGGTCTTTCCATACACGATACAGACATGTATATGCTTCGATCACATGCAGATGAGTGTTCATGGTCTTGCTTTCATTCGCGTCCTTGTCACTCAGACGCATGTCCTCAATCTGCTCCCAGGAACGGGTGAAGGCCTCGAAATATCCGTCCTTTTCCTTGTCGAAACTATGGTCTTCAATCGAATGGAACAGTCTGACTGCATATTCCAGAGCCTCGGCATCTCCTGTCGCCCTGTTCAGTTCCGACAGTCCATAGATGGCAAAGGCGATGGCATAGATCTGTTTCTTTGTATCAAGAGGCCTGTACTCCGCATCAAGTGCCCAATATGTACCTCCGAACTCCGCATCATAGAATTTATTGATTATAAGATTCTTCGCCCTGAGGGCAACCTTAAGGTATTCGGGATTTCCGAGAACTCTGTACGCAGAAGCGAAAGTCCATAGGATGCGGGCAGTCATGATTCCTCCGACAGGGGCCGAAGGGTCGAGTCTGTCATGCCCGTCAATACGCCCGTAAAAACCGTCACCTGAAGCATGAGACATCTTATTGATCCAATAAGGGAGAATATTTTCTACCAGTTCCTTTTTCATTCCGGAGGCAAGAGCCTTGGATGCGAGCAACTCGGCGGAAGTCTTGTTTATAGCAGTCATCGTTAAATCATTTTCTACAAATATAAAGAAAAATGAGAATAAAATGATGAGCAGAAGAACTTTAAAAACAGTATGTCAAAAAAGTATTATGAAAGAACAAATATATACTTGCAGAACATTCCTCCAACAATTAAATTTGCATAGAAAACCACTACTTTTCACAACTGATGATAAAATTAAAGACAATGGCTATGATTGCTGCAGCAATTGCTGTTTCGGCATGCGGAAACAGATCGGAAGTCCTTACACCTGCTGAATCTTTGACAAAGCGTCTGGGAGAACAGATCGGACAGGGAAAGATCATGTTCGGGCATCAGGACAGTTACCTTTACGGACACTCATGGAAGGTGGAGGAAAACGGAACGGAATTCAACAGGTCCGACATTCACGACGTCTGCGGAAAATATCCGGCATTATATGGAATGGACCTGGGAGGTATCGAACTTGATTCTCCGCTCAACATAGACAAGAACGATTTCAACCATATGAGGGCAGCCGCTGTGGCTCATCATGAAAGAGGTGGCGTCATCACATTCTCATGGCATCCGCGCAACCCTCTCACTGGCGGAGACACCTGGGACACACAGTCTGCCGAAGTCGTTGCATCCATCCTTCCAGGCGGTGAGAAGCATGAGATGTTCATGGGATGGCTTTCCAAGGCTGCCGATTATCTCGGATCGGTCAAGGATGCTGACGGAAACCTTATTCCTGTAATATTCCGTCCTTGGCATGAACACACAAGAGATTTCTTCTGGTGGGGTCAGAATCTCTGTACGACAGAGCAATATGTGGCTCTATGGAGGATGACACATGATTATATGACAAAGGAAAGGGGGCTTGACCATCTTGTATGGTCATATTCTCCTGATGCCGGCGGACTTACCGACGATAATTTCGGAGAAAAATATCCTGGCGACGACTTTGTGGACATGGTGGGTATAGACTTCTACCAATTCACTTCAAACGAAGAATATGTCGAAAGGACCAGACATTGCCTTGCACTGACAGAGGCTTTTGCAAAGGAACACGGCAAACTTATGGCTGTAACAGAGGCAGGATGCGAGGGAGTGAAATATGAGAAATGGTGGACAGAAGTGCTCTATCCTGCAATCAAGGACTTTCCGGTATCATATGTCCTTCTTTGGAGAAATGCATGCGACGAGAACATGCAGCACCATTTCTATGCTCCGTTTCCTGAGCATGAGTCTGCGGCAGACTTCAAGGAATTTGCCGCATTGGATCAGATGATGTTTTTATAAAATACTTTAAATTATATCAATATGAATTTCGAGCAGAGACTTGCCTGGCTTAAAGCAGAGCATGAGGCTCTTATCACTAAGAAGAATGAGCCTATAGAAGGTAATGGCGTTTATGAGCGCTATACCAATCCTATCCTTACAGGAGATCACTCTCCACTCCACTGGAGATATGACCTCAACCAGGAGACTAATCCATATCTGATGGAACGTTTCGGCATTCATGCTGCATTCAACTCAGGTGCGATCAAGTGGAATGGAAAATACATTCTTGTAGTACGAGTAGAAGGTGCCGACCGCAAGTCGTTCTTTGCCGTAGCAGAGAGTCCTAACGGTGTTGACAATTTCCGTTTCTGGGACCGCCCTATAACAATGCCTGAATACGGAGAACCTGCCACTAATGTATATGACATGCGTCTTACCGCCCATGAGGACGGCTGGATCTATGGTATCTTCTGCGTTGAGCGCAAAGATCCTGATGCTGCCCCTGGCGATCTTTCTTCTGCTGTTGCCGCTGCCGGCATAGCACGTACCAAGGATCTCGTGAATTGGGAGCGTCTTCCTGACCTCGAGTCAAAGTCACAGCAGCGTAATGTTGTCCTTCATCCGGAGTTCGTCAACGGCAAATATGCCCTCTATACACGTCCACAGGACGGATTCATTGACGCAGGAAGCGGTGGAGGAATCGGCTGGGCTCTTGTAGACAGCATGGAGAAGGCTGTGGTTACGGAAGAAACCATCATCAACCAGAGATTCTATCACACAATCAAGGAAGTGAAGAACGGAGAGGGTCCGCACCCTATCAAGACCGACAGAGGCTGGCTCCACATGGCACACGGAGTACGTGGATGTGCATCAGGACTCCGCTATGTCCTCTACATGTATATGACTTCGCTCGAGGACCCTACCAAGGTAATCGCAGAACCAGCCGGATTCTTCATGGTGCCTGAGGGTTGGGAGTATATCGGTGACGTAATGAACGTTCTCTTCACTAACGGATGGATTGCAGACGAAGACGGCAAGGTGTTCATATACTATGCATCAAGCGATACAAGAATGCACGTTGCCACATCGACTGTAGACCGCCTTGTGGACTACTGCATGAACACAGAGCCTGATGCTCTCACGACCGGCGAGACTGTAAAGAGACTTAACAGACTCATTGACAGGAATCTGAAATAAAGTTTTTTACCTGAATATATAATGATAAGCCGCATTCGTTATCCGAATGCGGCTTATCATTATATCTAAACTCAGAATTACTCCTTGTCAAAGCAGAAGACATGATGACGTGCCCATACGTAATGGCGTGAGAAGCCGTTTGATGTTGAAGAATAACCTTCGACACGTGCCTCGGTATAACCCAGGTCAAGGTGGAAGCCGAATGCAGTTGCAGCAGGGACTGTCACATCAAGACCGGAATACTGATATGTTCCAGGTACAAGGAAGTCTACAACATACTCTCTTCCGTCAGTTGAAAGCGTCACTGTACCTGCTGTTGCATCGTAAACATAAGCGGTAGTACCTTCAATAGAAAGGATGCAGTACATATCTGTTCCGTCATACACCTTGTTACCGTTCATATTATCAAGAAGTTTGTAGTCCCAAGTAAGACCATCAGCACCCTTGTCGAATGTCACTGTACCAGTCTCATTGCCATTGGCATCCGTACCAGTAGCTGTGAAGGTGAACTTGTCATCCTTCATAGAGTTGATGGATGCCTTTACAGGATCCCATCCGCCGTACTGCTCCACAAGGCCCTTCGCAGTAATGGAACCGTCCTTTCCACCTATAGTCTTGCCGTCTCTGAACTTGTATGTACCGGCAAGAGATGCAGGCTCCTCAGCCTCTGGAAAATCAGGTACCCACTTAGCTTCAGTGGTCTTCGACTCCTCAGGAACTGCGTCAACCTTGTCTACGTCAATAAAGAAATCACGAGGTCTGTAGAAGATCTTATCAATCTCTGTGTATGACTTGTTCCAGTTGTCAGTACCCTTGACAGATGCATGGAAAGTAAGGTCATCACCCTCTGTTCTTGGGAATATCCTTATATTTGCAGAAGCGTTCTTGTCGTTAGAACCAGGAACGAACTCATATCCAGGCTCAAGAATCTCGAGAACTGTCTTTCTTCCTTCTGCGTCTGTGAATGTCAGAGTGTTAGGAGTTACAGTGTAGTCACGTACCCATGTGCTCTCGCCGATAGGAATCTGACGATAGAAGTTAGCGGCATCAAGCGGAGCGTCCGGGTTGCGGTACTCGCCCTTTGATGCATTGTAGTTGTTGTAGAACCATGTATCCCAGTTCTTGCCGTCAGCACCAGCCCAGTTCACGCACTTACCTGTGCTTTGAGTACCATCCGCATTGAACTCTGTAAGAGTGAACTCGATGTAGTTATCAAGTTCAGCCTTGATACCATGGCCTGTAGTCTCGTCGAACCACCATGTCTTGTTGTGCATGTCAACCCAGCCTGCTCCACCGTACTCAGGACCAGTACCGCCATATACCCAGAACTTCTGGATCTTATATGCACCGACGAGAGACTCCTCCGGAGCAGCTACATATCCGCCTGCCTGTGCTACTGTAAAGCCAAGAACGATCTCACCTGAGACGAGTTCTACAGCAGCCTCTCTTGCCTCACCGTCATTAGCCGCAACATCAAAGGTCAGAGCCTTCTCCTCCACAGCCTTTGTCTGGACGTAAGTGATCCATTCAGCATCAGTCTTGACCTCGAATACAGTGTTTGTAGCAACAGTGAACTGAATCTGTCCACCGGCAGCCTCAACCGCATACTCTTCCTTATTGCCTTCTACAGAATAGAACACGCCTGAAGCAAGTCTTACTGCCTGGGAAACAGTTGTTCCGTCCTCAGCTACAGCGAAGATACCTACCTTGCCCTTAGCTTCAGTCTGAGCAGCAGAGAGCTGCTTTACAACAACCTTTCCTGCAAGAGCCGACTCCTCAACGAGCTCAGCCTCGAATGCTGCGCCTTCCTTAAGAAGGAATACGACTACGTCACCCTCAACACCTTCAACAGTATAAGGAATGACGAGGTCATTTCCATACTGAAGAGCAGCTGCATCGAACTCGCCGAGAACGACCTTCATCGGAGAACCGAGAGGGATATTGATTGCTGTGCCGTCTGCCATTGTGATGACAAGCTCACCGTCAATCTCTTCAATATCCTTGATACCTACAGAAACTGCAGCACCGAGTTCCTCCCAGGTCTTGCCGTCATCATAAGACACAAACCATGTCTCATCCTCGATCTTGAGCTGAGGAGTTGCTCCTACTGTCACGAGAGGAATCTTGTTGCCCTGTGCATCAAGCACCCACTCTCCGTCGATTGTCCAGTAATATGCGCCATCGGTATCCTGCTTTGTTCCCAATTCAGGAGTATTTCCGTCAATACCGTCAGCTCCGTCCTTACCGTTCTCGCCATCCTTACCGTCTTCACCGTCAGCTCCGTCTTTACCGTCGGCACCATCTTCACCATGATAAAGATCCACAACTCCGCTCTCCTTGAAGATGATACGATAGCCCACTTCGACTCCGTCCTCCTTCAAAGGAGAAACGCTTACGACATAGTCTCCCTTCTGCATGGCCTGCACCAGGGTTGACAGAGATGTCAGGTTGGTGTTCAGTTCAGTACAGAGGGTCTCAAGGGTAGTGACCCTTCCGTCAAGGTCATCGATAGCCTCTCTGATTTCGGTATCGTCATAGCAGGATGTCGATACAAAGCCTAAGATAACAAGGCTCAAAATGGATAATAATCTTTTCATTTTCAAATATTTAGTTATGTTTTAATTATGTTCTATTGCAGATTGAGGTAGAGGACCCAGTCACGCGCCCATACATAGTGACGCGCGAATCCGTTAGATGTAGTTCCATAACCTTCCACACGTGCCTCTGTATAGCCCATGTCATAGTGCATAGCGAATGTATATGGGAACTTGCCTGAATCAACAGCCACATCCTTGCCTGCATAATTGTAAGTTCCAGGTATCAGATAATCGACTACATATTCCTTTCCGCGTGTTGTAAATGTGATTTTCTTTGCAGCCCTGTCATATACATAGGTAGTCGTGTTGTCATGAGCGATGATTCCGTACAGTTCGATTCCGTTGTACTCCTTATTGCCGTTCATGTTGTCATAAAGCTGGTACTCCCATGTTCCGTCTCCGCCATCGTCGAAGGTAACGGTTCCTACTTCGTTCTGATATGCATCAGTTCCGGTAGGAGTGAAGGTATAAGAGTCATTCTTCATCTTGTTGATGTGCTCTGCTGCAGGCATCCATGTAGCATACTGTTCTGTAAGGGCCTTGACAGAAACCGCTCCGTCCTTACCTCCCACCGTCATGTCGGTCGCATACTTGTAAGTACCGGCGATTGACTCAGGATATGGGCTTGCAGGTTCATAAGGCTTCTCATAAGTCTTGGCACTTTCAGGAATTTCATCCACTCTGTCAACATCTACGAAGAAGTCACGAGGCCTGTGATATACCTTGTCGATTTCATTGTAGATCGCGTTCCAGTCATCCTTTCCTGCAGTGATCTTCGCATGGAATGTCAGATCGTCACCGTCATTTCTCGGGAATGTCCTGGTATTTGCGGCAGCATTGCTGTCATTGTATCCAGGTACGAATGTGTGCTGCGGCTCATAAACCTCAACCACTGTCACATTGCCCCATGCATCTGTGAAGGTAACGGTGTTAGGAGTTACCGTAAGGTCACGTACCCATGTGCTCTCTCCGATAGGGATATGACGATAGAGTGCATTTCCGTCCACAGGCTCACCAGCGTTGATCTTGGTATTGTGGAACCAGCAACTCCAGTTCTTTCCGTCTTCACCGGCCCAGTTCACACATTTTCCGGTAAGCTTGTTACCGCCGTCAAGAAGATCAGTGAGGGTGAACTCAAGATAGTTGTCGAGTTCAGCTGTAATGCTGTGTCCCGAATCCTGGTCGAACCACCATGGCTTGTTGTAGATGTCAACCCAGCCGGCTCCGCCATACTCTGCACCTGTACCTCCATATACCCACATGGTCTTGATCCTGAAACGTCCGAGAAGGCTGTCCTTGATCTGAGTCACGTCATAGTAAGTATAGTCGATCGAAGTGGTCTTGCCAGGCGCGAACACGAGGTCTTCCTTAAGAGTGATCTGCTTTTCAGATCCGTTCACCGAAATCTTGAGACCGTCCTTAGCAGATGCCGTAAAAGGCTTCACAAGCAGATAGAACTTCTCTGACTGACCGTTTTCTATAGAGGTGGCATTCATCACTGTGAGAGTAGCCGTATTGCTTGAAGCACCCTCTACAGGAGTCACAGTACCATTGATGAAATCAAGTACAAACGAGCCGACGATAGCCTCTCCTGCAGTTATCTTCACCTCTGTAATCTCAACAGGATCAGGCATGCAGCTGGCAATGTTGAGTTCTACGATCGAAGCGAGGTGATGCAGCTGAGCATTCGGAGTCTTGCCCTCCTCCACACCGGTTGCAGTACCGAAGAGAGGCATATAATCTCCGGACACATGAGCCTTGGAACCGTAACCGTCCTGGATCTGCGCCTTGTCAGCCTTGGAACCGATGATGGCACCTGCAGTGTTGTTCATGATGGCTAGTTCCTCATTGTAAGGATAGAAGATATACCAGTCATAGGTATAGCCCTCCTTGAGTTCCTTTCCAAGCTTACCGCTGAAGTCATTCGGATGCTCAGATCTGGCATCATAGAAAACTACTCCGTCCGAAACAAGTTCATCTTCACCGGCTACTCCGTGGAATACATTGATGAGGTCTCCGGTTGACCATACGAGTGCACCCTCTTCGGAAACTTCCGACTTGGTCTGTGCAATCGATGCTACTACGGAAAAGTCAGTCACTGCAGGTATTACCAGACCTGGTCTGTCCCCGCTGTCTGACCCTCCTTTCGATGGCTCCGGCTCCCAGTCAGGGTAAGCGCAGTTGCTTAATGCGAACGCCGACATAGCCAGCGCCATGCAAAGAATTGTGATTCTTCTCATATTGTTTATAATTTTAATGTTATTTTATCTACATTATATCCTTCCACCATTATGGCTCCGGTGTAAGGAGAGCGTACCTCGACCGACCTCTTTTCACCCGGAAGAAGGTGGAAATATCCGTCGCTGAAATAAGCAGGTAGGATGATCTCACCGTTCTCCGGATTGACGAGGTTGAACTTGAGGTTCAATGCTATATTTTCTGAAATATTTGTAATCTCATAACGCTGCTGGCCGTCCTTTGATGCAATTGCGCGGGCCTTGAGCTGTGCCTTGCCCATATTGTTAAACGCCATGAAGTCTTCTGTGCCCTCGCCACGCATCATGTAGTCGTTGACTGTGACAACCTTTCCCTTTCTGTCTGAAAGGATCAGACGGACCATGTAGTTACCCTTAAGTCCTTCGAGCTCTGCCTTGAAGAGATCGAGTCTCGAGTTTGCAGGCACGTCAATATCCTTGACTGTCCTTGCAGAAAGCTTCTTTCCGGCAAGATCGTAGCAGGTAAGGGTTACCTTCATGTCCTCAAGAGATGATGTTGTGGTATTGAGGACCACTACATCATGGTCATCAAGATTCATCTGCACATGCACAGGTTCACAAGCCTTGCGGGATCCGTAGTAAGATCCGAATGTCTCATAGTCCCATGAATAGGTCTGCCACTCTACGCTCGGCCAAGCCGGATGCGACATCCACAGAAGCACTCCGGAGCCGTCTGCCCACATGACGCTGTTCCATGATTCGAACATCGCCCTGTAGCTGTCGTAGTTGATGAACTGTACCTTTCTGCAGAAGTCGTCGAGGCTCTCAGCCTTGCCATAGAGTCTGTCGACAGCCGCCACATATTCGTCAAGACCGTTCAGGAGGTCATGGTAATGCCATGTGTCCGAAATAGGCCATTGGTCTGCCTCCGGCATCATCTTTCTCATCGATGCTGCTGTAGGCACTGAAGGCGATCCGATCTCCGAATTGAATCCGTGAGCGTCATAATAATAGTAGACGCTTGCATCCTTATAATAATGCCAAGGACCACTCCAGCGCATGTTGCAGTTACGCGAGTTCGGATGATATCTGCGAGTCGCGTCCTCCTTGTGGATCATCGCCGAGAGTCTTCTCTCGAGTGTCTCGGTAGCGTATCCCTCATTGCGAGGACACCACATTACGATCGAAGGATGGTGACCGAAACGCCTCACGACGTCTGTGGCGTTGCGCATGAACAGATCCTCATCAAGCGGATCGAGGTTGAATCCCTCTGTAGAAATCCAGAAGTCGTTCCACACGAGCATACCGTACTCGTCGCAAAGATCGTAGAAGTTCTCCGATGTGCTTGCTCCAGTCCAGTTGCGGATCATGTTGAAGTTCGCCTCCTTGTGCAGGATGAAGTATGGCTCGAGATGCTCTCTTGAGACATCCTTCATCATGTCGTCCATTCCCCAGTTGCCTCCGCGGCAGAAGATCCTTACGCCGTTTACCTTGATGATAAGATAAGGGCTCATTCCGTCATTCGGAATCACGGTCACATCCTTGACATCCAATCCTTCCGCAAGAGAAGGGATATGAAGTCCGCCGAGAGTGTCTCTGAGCATTCTGTGGTCAAGGAACTGTCCAAGATGGTTGTCAGCGAGCGGATTATGCTCGATTCTGAGTCCCTTTGCGGACGGTGCATCCACTGTGAGTTCGTATGACAGTTCCCTCACACCGAAACGTGTCACCTGAGTGTCTGAAACCTTGTCGCCGAGAACGCAGTTCAGTTCAAGTTCGTACATGTTAGGATCACCGTATCCGTTAGGCATCCAGAGCTTAGGGCTCTGCATCTTGAGCTGTGGGAATTCCTGCGGGCAAAGAACCACCGGCACCTGAGCGCCAGCTGGAACTACAACCTCCTTTGTGAAGGTGATGTCGCCGATCTTTCCTTCAAGGACAACGTTCTGCTCCTTGTCAAGATTGTTATTGAGGACAGTCTTGACGGTAAGGTCTGCAGAACTTACTTCCGGAAGCGGAAGATCAGTTATCACCTGAGTGTCTCCAAATGTAACTCCATCAGTTGCGATGAGCTGAACGTCCTGCCATATACCGATGTTCCTGTCTCTTACTCCAGGCATCCAGTCCCAGCCTTCGGAACAGATGAACGTAGGGCCGTCAAGGCACAATGCGCCACCGTTCTTTCCGCCTCCTGAGCGAGGTGACTGCTCGTGAGGGATACCGGGATTTGCAGGCGGATAGATATGCACCGCCAGACTGTTCTCGGCTGCCGCCAGATCTGTTATGTCAAATCGGCCGCGGATGAAGGCTCCGGCAATATTGCCGAGCTTCTGTCCGTTAAACCAGATGTCTGCCTTGTAGTTGATGCCATTGAAGAGAAGCTCAAGGCTCTCCTTCGCAAGCATTTCCTCAGACAGGTCGAATGAACATCTGTACCACCAGTCCTTTCTGCAAAGGTCTTCAGGAATAGAGAGGTTGTTCAGACCGTAATACGGATCCGGATATACGCCCTGGTCTACCAAGGTCCTGAGGACAGTACCTGGCACTGTTGCGTTATACCAGTCATCAGTCATCACTTTGTCCTCCTCGCACATTTCCCAACCGGAAGTGATTTCCCAGACATTGTCATCCATAGTACGGAGTACTGTCTGAGCGTCAACCTTGGCTACCCTTTCCGGCATCTGTACTGGTACAGAAGACTTTGGAAGGGTCTCTTCAGGCTGAGGCGAAGGCAAACCGAAATTTGTCGACAACATCTGCTTATGCGGAGTCTGGGC
>JAZQES010000063.1:0-7165 GCA_045539115.1 Candidatus Cryptobacteroides sp.
GCGCTGCCGTGATCCTCATAATAATCGATAGCCGGCTGCAGCACCTCGAAATCAGTCTTGTCAATATAGTTCTTATCCAGAGCCATCGACATCAGAAGCGCATACTTCGCCTTCTCCTCTCTGCTCCCCAGATCCTCCACACCAATGCCCTCCAGCACCGCCAAAGCACTGTCCGGCCTCGCCTCAATATACGAGTCCACATCCTCCAGCAGCCTGTAGGTCTCGCTCTTCCTCGCATCATTGCAGGAAACTATCGTGATTGCCGTGATAATCAGCAGCAGAAGTCTCATTCTCATTCCCAAATCCGTTAGTCTCACAAAGATAATGATATTTACAAAATAATCCCGTCTGCCTCCTCATTACAGGAAACAGACGAGACCTTCTCGAAACCATCATCGACGGCATCGAAAGGTGTGTGCTCATCTTGGTATCCGGCTAGTGCCGGTTAATCGATTTTATGAAACGAAATTCATCGAATCTCAAATATAATATCATAATTCTCTTTCAGCCTGAATCCGTTGTCCAGACGAATGAAGGGTTGCCACATAAGAGCAACTCCATATTTCTTTCCAGATTGTAGCTGCTCACCTACAGCAATCACATACGTATATGGATCTTCCCAACGGCATTTCTGAAAATCACCCGGAAGCATTTCATAGCCATCAACCATTGCAAGTCCATGCGCATTGAACATAGGATGAGCGAATCTTACCCTTATTTCCATAGTGTCTGCGGAAATCGTGCTGCCGTTCACTGGGAAAGTACCCACAACATATGGATGTGCATTTGCCAACTCATTCTCAATCATTTCCCAATCATCCGGAAGTCTGTTACTGAAATCAACAATGTGAGGCATGAACTCGCTCATTGAGGCATACTGGCTTCTGTCGTAGTTCTTCATTAAATCCATTGCCCGATGCATCCAGATATATCCCCAACGGATGTCGTTGTACACATTATACATGATCACTTCATCATGTTCCAGCATATACAAATTGACGAATACCTCGTTTATCCATTCGACGGCAACTGTGCGAGGTTTTTTATGGGCTTCGACAGTCATTCTATCTTCGATTCTGCTATATATCTCTTCAGATGCAGCCTTCATTTCATCATAATGCATGTCGATAAGTGGTCCGGTATAATAATGTCCGATCTCATGGATTACGACATCAAATGCGTAAGGAAGAATGTTAGGAACACCGTTCTGATCAGCAAATGTACCGATGACGATTGTCATTGTACCATCCTCATATTCGCCTCCGCCATAATTATGCTGAGCCGTGCAGAGACCAAGACATACATCAAGATTGAGAGGGGAACCTCCGAATGTGTCAAAGAACCATTCCATATCGACTTTGCAGACCAATTCCCGGTTAGCATCGACAGCCTTCTGATAGAACGCCTTATGATCCTCAAAGAATTTTCCAGCTTTGCTCTTTCTGTAGAAATCATTCAGCAAGCTTACATATTCCATGAATACCACTTTATTCCACCTTCGACTGTCTTCAAGATAATCTTCAAGCTTCGCTTCATCAGCTATACCTACTCTTCCGTTTTCGATCTTAAGGAAGAATGCAGATGACGCCACCGCATCGTAGCCGATTTCCTGTCTTTCACGAAGAGTATTCTGGATATATGGTATGAGTTTGTGGTCTTTGTAAGGTCCGAAATATTCGTCGATTTCCTTCATATATTCAGGAACACCGTTACAGACATATTCCTCTGCACCGGCGAGTCTGAAGACGATCGATGTGAGCTCGAGTCTCTCATCCACAATCGGACGGGAAGTCTGGGCGATGACATTTGATGTCAACAATAGTAAGATAATTGTGATTATCTGTTTCATTAATAAAGCGTTTGTGTATGTTCGTGCCTTGGTATCCGGTTAGTGCGTATCAGGGTCTATTTATTAGTTGAAATACAAATGACTTTCCTGACCTTCCTGAATCTGTACTGTTTGAGTACTAGTTGCATCTACCACATAATTCCCTGCATTTAGAGTGAAAGTCAAGGAACGATTCCTTCCTTTAGTAACCTTCTCGGAAGCTATGGGCTGAGAATAGTCACTGAATCCGTATGGATACACTCTTACGTCAGTATCATATTCCAAGTTGGAAATATGTACAGCCAATATGCCTGTGCCATTTGTGATTTTTTCGCAACTGGTAAGAGAACTTACCATAAACGGAACAATAATAGCCAAAACTAATGCTAATCTTTTCATAACAATTATGTCTGTTATTTGTTAAAACTCTATGCCAAATTTAATACGCACCTGTGTAGGATATCTACGTCTATAAGCGTCTGTGGTGCGGTCGAGGACTCCATCTATCGCGTAAGCGATTCCGACATTTGCTCTTTTCGATCCGCAATTGAATCGTACGCCTACAGATGGCTCTGCGAATAAGCCTCTATAATGATATTTACCCGAACCGTGTCCTGCAATTTCTTTCTCAGGCATTCCATCATATATTCCATCATTATATTTGCCTCCATTTAATTGAAAGTTATTTCCGACATTGAGTGAGATATACGGAGTTATATCGCGATTTAGAATGTCAGTGTTAAGATGAAGGAATACAGGAGCGCTAAGTTGTTGGAAATCGAAATAATAGT
The DNA here is from genome assembly GCA_045539115.1 of Candidatus Cryptobacteroides sp. GTDB lineage: Bacteria > Bacteroidota > Bacteroidia > Bacteroidales > UBA932 > Cryptobacteroides. Next base: position 2,620 of record JAZQES010000063.1, read on the forward strand.
TAAGGCCAACACCAAGACCTATTGCGAAATGAGGAGAGACGCGGTATCCGTTCACATATGATGCCCCAAGCATAAAGTCATATGGCGCCTGTGCAGATCCTGGTACCCACTTGTGAATATAACCTCCAGTTACATCCATAAGTCCATAGTAGCCTTTATCCTGTGCAGTTGCACAATTAGAGAAAATGCTCACAACGAGCGAAGTAATAAAAATCGTAACAATCTTTTTCATCAGTGTAATTGTTAAATGTATGTAAATATGACGTAAAATTATCGTTTTAATACTATTCCTTAACCCCCAGCACCTCCAGACAGCAAAACCGAATCTCCTCCTCATCAAGCCCGCATTCCTTCAAATGCTCTATGAACTCCGGGTGATCCCTCTCGAAAGCAGCTAGCATATTCTCAATAAACTTGCTTCTGCTGTCCTTGATTTGCTCAAGATGCTTAATGCCATCAAGCAATGTATCTCTCTTATCCATACCTATCTCAAACTAAACCGAACCTTAAACATAACCGACAACGGCCTCAAATCATACGCATAAGCATAGCTGAACGTATTCGAATACTCAATGGCACTGAAAGACCTCTTATCCAAAAGATTCCTTCCCTCAAGGATGAACTCGAACCTCCTGTACTTATATGAAGCCGAAGCATTTATGAACACCATATTCCTGTCATCATCCTCAATCTTGCCACAGAAATAATGCTCCGCACCCACATTCAGCAGCACCCGCCTTGCAATCACGAAGTTCAACACCCCGCTCTGCCTCAGCGTACCAACCGGCTCCACATCATTATATCCATCAACCGAATACACCGAATAACTGCCCGAATAATCCAGGATCACGTACTTCCCGATATTTGAATTCACATTTGCCCCTACACGATAACTATCCATCGTCACAGGCGTAACCTCTCCCTGCACCATCGTCTCACTCCAGTTCCTCGACCACCCTCCGTTAAGACTGACTGAAGTAGAGATCACACTGAACCGCTTGCTTGCCCTACCATTCGCCGACAATCCCGACGACACATTATTCCTGTCAATAGCCTCCGCAATGAATGAATCACCCTCATACAGATTGCTCACAGTCTGACTCCTGCTCGACCTGAAATAAGACACATCAGCCGAAGCAAACAAAGAATTCATAGGATTAGAATACGATATATCCCAGCCGTAATTCTGCGTATTCGTCCTCGCACGCTCACCGTCCTTCCTGCTCACAGACCTGTAATTCCTCATTATATATCCGCTGTAAACATCATACACATCCCCCAGATCCACATTATATGCTCCATAAGCACTCATCTTCAGATTGTATGAAATCTTCCAGTTCATAAACAACGACGGCCGAGCAAGATAATGATCCTTGCCATTGATTACAGCCAACTCCAGAGGGCTCGCCAAACTCATATTGAAACTATGCTTCGAATAAGCGATCTGCGGCTCCACAAACACATCGTACCTCCTCCATCTGCAATCATTCCTAAGGCTGTCAGCCACGCTTTTGGACCAGTCCAAAGGAGAAAGAACAGAATTCAGATTCTCCACATTAGCATTGAATCCTCCCATGAGATAAAAGTTCCAGAATCCCGCTCTGAATGAAGTCAAAACATAATTCCTGGTCCTGAACCTCTCAGCCCGGATATTTTGCTGCGTACCATCCTGTCCGGCACCCTCATCGAAGAAATCAGAGAACACCGAAGGTCTTACCTGAAGTTCCGAAGTGAGCCTGTTATAATCAGTATTCGAAGAAAAATCCACCTGCCATTTGCCGAACCTGCGTATCACCCTTAACTCATTGTTCAAAGTGACCCTCGGCTGCCTATGACCCTGCGAAACCTTCGCATCACCAATCAGAGTACCGCTGCTCCTGTTCCATCCACCATTGAAAGAAAACCTATTGCTCAGATAGTTCTTGTTTGAATTATTCATAAACCTCAGCGCAACCTGAAGCCTGTCGGATATATTCTCGGTATCGATGTTTTCATAGATATCAAGCGGATCCTCTCCTGGAATGAAATACAAAGTACTATTCTCGCCCGATTCATTCCTCTTGTCATGGATATAATATGCATTCACAGTCAGATCAGAGTCCTTGCCGATCTTGTTGATGGTATTAATTGAAACCGTATGGATATTATTCTTCAGATAAAGTTCCTCATTCACAGGTGGATGGTCGGGTTTCTGTACTCTGGTCAGCATTTCTGCCTCCCAGTTCATACCCATAGAAGATTCCACCTCCCTCGCAACATTATCTCCAGTATTATTGGTTTTGTAAGTCATTATGGTCTGGAACTTCTTTCCGAAAAACATAGGTGCAATTTCACCGTTCCACAGAATAGGCTGATAACCGGTTCCGGCTTGAACGACACCGTTCCAGGTTCCTCTTGCTCCTGATTTTAATATCAAATTGATCGCAGCCCTGTCAGAAGACACCCAATCCTGCAGCATCTTGATAGGCTGATGGTTCTCATACACCTCCACCTTCGCGATATCTCTGGCCTGGATATTATTCGTAGCAATGCCATATTGACCGCCCAACATATCCATACCCTCTACATAGAACTTATTGATTGCCTTCCCTTGATATTTGATCTGTCCGCTCGATGCTACCTCAATTCCCGGCAGTTTCCGCAGCACATCACCGATGCTCCTGTCAGTCGAATCCTTGAAATTCGCCACATAGTAAGACACAGTATCCTTCTTTCTCTCGATTGCACTTGCCTCGACTTTAACCTCCTTGATCTTCAAAGCGGAATACTCGACAATGAAATCCAACTTTCCTACACCCGCTGTTACAACCTTGCTGACCTTTCCCAGATTGAACCCAGTGACAGTAACCCTCACAGAATCAGCATCTGTCTTAAATTTCAATTCATACCTACCCTCACCGTCGCTGCTTCCATAACAGTAAAGCCTCTTCCCGTCAGAACTCTGCACAAGCACATTCGCTCCGGCAACCACCTCACCGTTCCTCTCCGAAACCGTTCCGGAAATGGAGCGTTCCAAAATGTTGCTTTGTGCGGACATCGTCATAGAAAGGAATAACGGCAATATGGCGAGTAATCTTCTCATTATTCAAGTTCTATAGGATTATACGGATATAGGAAATGTCCCGAGGTAAATATTTCATCGCCAGTCAGATTCCTTGACCTTGACATTATGAGAAGATATCCATCGGCTCCTTTTGAAATCAGGATAGGGTCATCATGCGAATTCTTTTCTGCCTTCCTGTATTCTTTTCTTGAAACAATCTTCTCTCTTTTGGGATATCTAGTGATATTTTCCTGCTTCTGCTCCATACTTGCAAGAGTAAAAACATATTCTTCTTTCGAATCCGCAGCCTTCATTATCAACCCGGGGAGACCATTGAATTTCCATAGTCCGCAGTCAACAGGAACTTCAGGAGAGAACCATACTGTCCACTCTCTTCCAGCATACTTTGTAACGGCTTTCTGACAGATATAACCTGCCATTTCTTCGCTTTCTTCGGTCAGTTCCCAATTCATTTCAGGCAATGTTTCATCATACCTGAACATAGTGTTCCTTATCTCAGGAATAAGACCACAATTTATCAGATTCCCCGTTGTTAGATCACGATACAATGATGAGGCAAAAATCTCTGTGCATCCTTCGCTTCTATTATATTTGTTTGCATCCGGGCTTCCGGTAAGTTGACAGGTCGCCCTCATGTTTGAAACCCAGGAACTCTCACCAAAAGTCCAATATATCTTATCACCTATAAGACATATTACTTTGTCCCGATATTTGGTCGTTGTCATAGTGTCACTCACAACATAAAGTTCGTACTCTACATGAAGAGTACTCTCTCCGATCTTCAAAGAATCACTTAAATCACATCGTGGAAATGATGGCGGATTATGTCGATATACATCTTGATAAATATATGCTCCTGGCATTGACGCGACTTCTTGAAGGGTCATTTCATTATTCTGTCCAAAACTTATTAAAGAACAGGAAAGAATTGTAGTGAGAAGTAAAATTGTCTTTTTCATATTGGTAGATTTTGGTGTTTTTCTACCACAAAGTTACCCGCCAAAAGTTTTGCACAACAAAAAACGATCTACGAATTTTACCTCGTAAGTCGTTGTAAATCAATGCTGATTGAAAATTTTTCTTTTGCAGTCCAGATCAAAAGTTTTGCAAACCTATTTTTCAAGCATCTCCCTCAGGAAAATCGACAGATTCGTATCATTCTCCGTCAGTCCTAACTTATGCCTGATGTCAGCACTCTGATTATAGTGTCTCGGCTGGCTGGTGTAAGCCTTGATATCCTTTCCTTTCAGACCGATCACATACAGACAGCAGATGTTGATCTCCTCGTCAGTCAGGCCTTGCTTCTTGAGAGCGGCAATGAACTCCGGATTGTTGCCTTCGATGGTCAGTCTAGTCGATTCGATGAATGAATCCCTATCGGCCACAAGAGCCTCCAGTTCCTGGAATGCCTTCTTGTTCGCAGAACTTGTATCTGTGATGTGAGAAATTATCACTTTGTTCAGCACCTCAAGCCTCTCTCTG
>JAZQES010000064.1:0-125578 GCA_045539115.1 Candidatus Cryptobacteroides sp.
ATTAAAGCAGCTGACGTAGCAAAGCTTCGTCAAATGACAGGCGCAGGTATGATGGACTGCAAGAAAGCGCTCGTAGAGGCTAACGGCGACTATGAGAGAGCTAAGGAAATCATCCGCGAGAAAGGTAAGCTCGTAGCAGCAAAGCGGGCTGACCGCGAGACTTCAGAGGGTGCTGTCATCGCTAAGGTAAGCGGTGAGAAGGCTATCGTTGTAGGACTCGGTTGCGAGACTGACTTCGTGGCTAAGAACGCTGAGTTCCAGGCACTTGCTGAGGCTATCGCTGAGGCGGCTATGGCTAACTTCCCAGCAGACAAGGAGGCTCTTATGGCTTGTGTTCTCGCTGACGGAAGAACAGTTGAGGCAGCAGTTACCGAGCAGACTGGTAAGACTGGTGAGAAGCACGTGATCGTAGGTTACGAGACAGTTGAGGCTCCATACATTTCTGCTTACATGCACAAGATTACAGGAAAACTCGCGGCTGTTGTTGGTTTCAACAAGGCATTCGACGAGCAGACTGCAAAGGGTGTTGCAATGCAGGTGGCTTCAATGAATCCAGTTGCTGTTTCAGCAGAGTCTGTACCTCAGAGCGTTATCGACACTGAGATCAAGACTGCTACTGAGAAGACAAAGGAAGAACTCGTACAGAAGGCTGTAGATGCTGCCCTCACTAAGGCTGGCATCAACCCTGCACACGTTGACAGCGAGGCTCACATCGAGTCTAACACTGCCAAGGGCTGGATCACTCCAGAGCAGGCTGAGCAGGCACGCGAGATCATCAAGACCGTTTCTGCAGAGAAGGCTGCAAACCTTCCTGAGCAGATGGTAGCCAACATCGCCAAGGGTCGTCTCCAGAAGTTCTTCAAGGAGCAGACTCTCGAGGAGCAGGGCTATCAGATGGGTGACGGCAAGACTCCGGTTAAGGATGTTGTCAAGGCAGCAGATGCTGAGGCTAAGATCCTTTGCTTCAAGAGACTCTCACTCGCTGACTAATTTCGGATCTATAAAATCCATATATAGAATGGCTATCGGTATTCCCGGTAGCCATTTTTTTATCTGTCACGGTATGTTTCCTATGAATAATGTCCGAATTCGATCGGGCATCTCTTCCGCGTCGCTGTCCCGGAGGAACAGCATGTTTAAAGAAAAGTTAAAGTTTAAAAAAAAAGAGAAATATTTCGTTAAAGAAAAAGCAAAATCTTCGATGAGGTGTTGTCTGGCGATTTTTCTTTTTTGAATTTTGTTGTGAACGGATTGAATGATATTTCCATATATGGAAAGTTTGATTAACTTTGCAACAATGATCATATGAATCAGAAACCTAAATTCGATGTGTTATATTCTGAGGAGGTCTTAAATTTTCTGAAATCTCTGGATTCGAAGGCAAGTGCCAAGATTCTCTTCAATATTGACAAATGCAGGTATGTTCTGGACAGCAACTTGTTCAAGAAACTGAGGGATACTGAAATCTGGGAATTCCGTACATCTTACAGAGGAGTTTCTTATAGGATTTTTGCATTTTGGGATGTTTGTTGCAATTCTTTGGTACTGACCACTCATGGTTATGTTAAGAAAAGCCAGAAGACATCAGGCAAAGAAATTGAGAAGGCGGTTAAGATCAGAAATGAATATTTAAAACAGAAATGATATGAAATATTATAACCATAATCAGATTCTGGATAAAGTCATCGGCAACGATGGTACTCTGGAGCGTCAGGAATACGATGCAAAGATGCAGGCCTTTCTTGTCGGAGAGGCCATCAAGGCTGCCCGGATTGCACAAAACCTGACTCAGGAGGAATTCGGTAGAATGATGGGAATACAGGCTGCCCGAGTATCAAAGATTGAACATGGGCAGAATCTGACGCTCAATACCATAATCAGAGCATTCAGGGCTTTGGACATCTCCGTCAGTCTTGAAATTGCTGGTGCGTCCAAAGTTCCGCTCTGCTGATATTTCAACAAAATCAGGAATATGCCGTAGTTTTTGCCGAAAAATTATGTCTAACTTGTTATCTTTGCAAGATTAAATAAAGATAGTATGTTCGAAACTTTGGTAGTAAACTGGCATGTGAATCCGGAGATATTCAGTATAGGTCCGGTATCGATCAGATGGTACTCTCTACTTTTTGTGTCGGGATTCATTCTCGGATGGTTCATTTTCAAATGGTTCTTCAAGAGGGAAGGCGTTCCTGTGACCCTTCTTGACCCTCTCCTTTATACACTTCTTATCGGAACGATAGTAGGTGCCCGTCTCGGACACTGCCTTTTCTATCAGCCTGATTATTATCTTGGCAGTTGGCAGGGATTTTGGGAGATATTCATGCCGTGGAAAGGCGGTCTCGCAAGTCATGGAGGTACTATTGCACTGTTTATTGCAATGTGGTGGTTTGCAAGACATTACGGCAGGAAGTATGACTTTGATTTCGTGTGGATCCTTGACCATCTTGCCATCGCTGTATGCTTTGCTGCAACATTCATCCGTCTAGGAAACCTCTTCAATTCTGAAATCTACGGTGATGTGACGAGTCTTCCTTGGGGATTCATCTTCGAACTTCGTGGCGAGACAGAGCCTAAGCATCCTACCCAACTTTACGAGGCATTGAGTTATTTCCTCCTCGGAATCTTCCAGATATTGATGTATAAGTACAGGCTTGACAAACTTTACAGGGGCTTCTTCATCGGTACATTCTTCATCGGATGTTTCGGAATGCGTTTCCTTATCGAATTCATCAAGGAGCCTCAGGTCGGCTTCGAGCAGGATATGGTACTTAATATGGGCCAGTGGCTCAGCATTCCTTTCGTCCTTCTCGGAATTGGTTTCCTTGTATATAGTTATGTCAGAAAGCAGCCGGCAAGAATCGTACACCCGGAAAAGAAGAAGGCTGCTCCTACGCATTACGCCAAAAGCCTCAGCAAGTAATGGAAAATCATAGAATCGCCGAGGTTCTGGAGTTCCTCGACAAACAAGGTCTGGGCTATGAACTTCATACTCATCCGCCTCTTCCTACCATTGAACTTGCACTCGAGTACTGGAAGGAGATCGACTCTGTCCATTGCAAGAATCTTTTCTTCCGGAATCATAAGGGCAACAGACACTATCTGGTTGTCTTCGAGTGCCATAAGGAACTCGCTATCCATTCTCTTGAGCATATGCTGAAACAGGGTAAACTATCGTTTGCCTCGCCTGAACGTATGGAACGTTGTCTCGGTCTGCTTCCCGGTTCCGTATCACCTCTGGGACTGATTCATGATCCTTTTACCGAGGAACTTACAAAAGAGCATTTCCCGAATGGGCACAGGGTTAAACTGTTCCTCGACAAGGATCTCCGTGCGGCGGACAAGATAAGTTTCCATCCATGTGACAATACTGCCAGCGTAGTCCTTTCCAATGCGGATTTCATGAAGTTCCTGACCATCTGGGGTGGGGAGTACGAATGGCTGGACGTTACTGCCGGGGACTTTGAGGCCTGAGTGAAAGAAGGGTCTTTTTGAGTTTCTGCCTGTATTTCAATGGCGATATTCCCGCGTGTTTCTTAAAGAATTTGCCGAATGACGACTGGTCGGCAAACCCCAGTTTTTCCGCTATCTGCTGTATTGTGAGTTCCGGGTCTCTAAGGCTTCTGGAAGCCACCTCCATCCTCATGGATGCAATGACCGTACCTATCGGGACACGTGTCTTCTCCTTTACGATCAGAGACAGATACTGCTTTGATATACAGAGTTTTTCAGCATAGAAACCGACGCTGGTCTCCTTCTCGATGTTTTCGGTCAGGAGAAGAGCGAAATCCTTTATTATTCCGTCCGCCCTTTTCATTTCAGTGTGATGAGACGGACCTTCCTTTCCATAACGTTTCCATATCATGTCAGCCATGTCGGTGAGCAGGATGTAGAAGTAGGCATAATTGATTTCTTCGGCAAAACGATGCTCATGATTGGACAATGACGATATCATGTTGCTTATGTCTCTCTGCAATGTCATTACATCCTCGACGTCTATGATTTCGCCCCCTATACCATGATCTATCCTGAATCTGAAATCCGGCGGGAAAGGGTTCCTGTTCTGAAATATGTCTTCGACGACACTGCGGTCGGTCGCTGTAGCCATGGCGTGGAAACGGGTGTCATATTGTATTTCGTAAATGTCGGCCCAGGTCGGCAGGTTTATGTAGGTGTTTTTCCCGAAAGAAAACTGCTCCCCGTTAACGATCATGTCGATCTTTCCCTCCAGCACGATGATCACAAGATGGTATTTCGGTCTTCTCGGTTTCTTGTAAACGATGTGGTCTTCTCCTTTTATCTCGCAGGCGAAGATGTATCCGTCAATATATCCTACTCGGGTCACATTCTTTTCACCGAAAAGAACCGCCGGTTTGCCAGTTTTTTGCTTTTGTTCGCTCATTTTGTCCCCTTTTGCCTGCAAAGATAGATGTTTTGGAATTATGGACCAAAACTATATTAAATCAGACCAAAATAAATGTCTGAACGGCTTGAATTTTGTTGTATTTTTGCGGCTTGATAATCAGTGTATTTATATGATGAAAAAATTAGCGGTAATTACAGTGGTCATGGCAGGCTTGATGGCGTTCCCTTTCACAGGTGCAGCGCAGTACAGGACTGATGCCGTGTCGGAAAATGCTCCGGAGTCGGAAGTACAGTCGATTCTGGCAAAGGCGGATTCGACTGAGGTACCTGTCGAGATCACTTTGGAACAGGCGCTCGAGATTGCATTGAGCGAGAATGTGTCGGTAAAGGTAGCCGACATGGAGATTGAGAGGACCGGATATGCAAAGAAGGGTTCTTATGCTGCACTTTTCCCGCAGATTGACGCTTCAGGTGCTTATCAGAGGACTATCAAGAAGCAGGTGATGTATATGGACTTCGACATGAGTTCCCTTGGCGGAATGATGGGCGGAGGAGCCGGTACCGGCGAAGGTGAAGGTGCCGGTGAAGGCGGCATTGAGATTCCGGATACCGGAGCGGATTCGGGAGCATCGTCAGACAACGGCGGCGGACTCGAAGTCGGACGTTGGAACACATGGAGCGCAGGTGTGACTGCGGCTATGCCTCTTGTCAATGCTCAGTTGTGGAAGAGCATCACTCTGTCGGGTCTTGATGTTGAACTGGCAGTTGAGAAGGCTCGTTCATCACGTCTGGAGACCGTGACACAGGTAAAGAACGCTTATTTTGCGACACTTCTTGCAAAAGAGGCCTTTGCCGTATATAAGGATGTGTATGAGAACGCGGTAAGTAATTATGATGAGGCGAAGAAGAAGTTCGATGCGGAGAAAATCTCAGAAATGGAACTTCTCAGGGCCAAGACTACGGTTGCCAATGCCATCCCTAATGTGTATAATGCGGAAAGTTCGATAATTCTTGCCTTGTGGCAACTCAAGGCTGTGCTTGGTGTCGATCTCGACATGAATCTTGATGTTGCAGGACGTCTGGGTGACTATGCGGAGCATATGTTCTACGATGTTCACCAGCATGACAGCATCAGTCTTGACCACAACACCACGATGAAGCAACTCGCCATCCAGTCGGAGATGCTGGCCGAGACAATCAAACTTCAGAAATATGCGAACATTCCGTCGCTTGCGGTGGCTTTCAACTTCAGCCTCAATGCGATGACCAACGACTTCAAGTTCAGTGAATACCGTTGGACTCCATATTCATATGTGGGTCTCAGCCTCAATATTCCTATCTTCGCAGGTGGAAAGCGCTACCAGGCCATCCGTCAGGCGAAGAACCAGTATCAGCAGGTTCAACTCCAGACAGACAACACGGAGCGTCAACTCAAGATTGCCATCCGTCAGAGCCTGACAACAATGGAGACAAACATGAAGAGTTATTATGCCGCTCAGGATGCAGTCGCTTCAGCAGCAAAGGGTTACAGCATTGCTGAGAAGGCATATCAGGTGGGACGCAGCACGCTCATTGAACTCAATGATGCTCAACTTGCCCTCACCCAGGCTCAACTTGCCGAATCGCAGGCTATCTATAATTTCATAATCGCCAAGGCTCAACTTGAGCAGACACTCGGACAGGATTTCATTGACTGATGTCTCGGCAACCGGAATCAATCGAATAAAACAGAAATAAAATATGAAGACTATTTTCAGGACAATGTCGGTCATGATGGCTGTCGTTTTGGCAGCAGGATGCGGCAACAAGGGCAGCAAGGCTGCTGTAGAGACAGTCGTTGAGGAGGTGGCTCCGTCAGTGGCTGTGGCGCAGGTGTCGGTACGTGAGGTACCTCAGGAGGCTACTTATTCCTCTACTATCCAGGCATACGTAAAGAACAATATCGCTCCTCAGACTGCAGGACGTATCAGCAGGATCCTCGTTGATATAGGAGATTTCGTGAAGAAGGGACAGGTAGTAGCAGAGATGGACCAGACCCAACTTGCACAGGTGGAACTCCAACTCAAGAACAATGAGACAGAGTACAATAGACTCAAGGAACTTTATGAAGTTGGCGGTCTCTCGAAGTCAGATCTCGACGCCATCGAGATGGCTTATAACGTGAGCAAGACGCAGTATGAGAACCTCAAGGAGAATGCGACCCTCGTTTCTCCTATCAATGGAGTCATCACTGCACGTAACTATGATGCGGGTGACATGTACGCGATGAGCGCACCGATATATACAGTGGAGCAGATTGTGCCTGTGAAACTTCTTATCGGCATCTCGGAGACAGATTACTCAAAGGTTAAGAAAGGTGATTCAGTAGAGATCTTTGCAGATGCACTTCCTGGAAAGACTTTCTATGGAAAGATCAGAAAGATATATCCTACCGTCGATCCTGCAACCCGTACCTTTACAGTGGAAGTTGTCGTTGACAACAATTACAGCACACTCCGTCCGGGAATGTTCGTCAGGGCTAAAGTGAACTTCGGCACTAACAACAACGTTGTAATCCCTGATGTCGCTGTGGTGAAGCAGCAGGGTTCGGGAGAGAGATTCGTATATATCCTCAATGAGGACGGAACCGTAACATATCAGAAAGTGCTTCTCGGACGCCGTATGGGTACTGAGTACGAGGTGCTTGAGGGTATTGCAGACGGCGCCAAGGTTGTTACAGGTGGCCAGATCCGCCTCAAGGATGGTATTAAGGTTACAGTAAACGAATAAAGACAGAATATGAGTATTTACAGAAAAGCGGTCAATAATCCGGTAACGACAGCGCTTATCTTCATAGCGATGGCGATATTCGGTATATTTTCGCTGATTAACATATCATTGGACAGGTTCCCTAAGTTCGATGCGAACGTGGTGATGGTGATGTCATCATATCCGGGAGCCAGTGCGGAGGATATCGAGACCAACCTCACCAAGGTCCTCGAGAACTCCCTCAACGGTGTGAGCGATCTCAAGAATCTCAGTTCCACATCAAAGGAAAATATCTCGCTCATCACTCTCGAATTCATTGAAGGAGTCGATATCGATGTCGCTACCAACGATGTCCGAGATAAACTGGATATGGTGAATTCCGTCCTTCCTGACGGAGCATCGCTCCCTATCATCTTCAAGTTCAGTGCGGACGATATGCCTATCATGATCATGGCGGCAACCGCTGACGAGAGTCTCCAAGCCTTGGAGAAGATCCTCGATGACAAGGTGGCTACACCTCTGGCACGAGTTTCAGGAGTAGGTACGGTGTCTATTGCCGGTGCCCCTCAGCGTGAGATCCAGGTATATTGCGACCCTAACAAACTTGAGGCATACGGACTTACAGTTGCCGGAATATCGAACATCATCGCTTCCGAGAACAGGAATGTGCCTTCGGGAACAATCGATATCGGATCAAACGCATATTCCCTCCGTGTGGAGAAGGAGTTCACTGCTGCCGAGCAGATGCTTGACATTGTTGTAGGACATTCAAACGGCAAGAACGTATACCTCCGTGATGTGGCAAGGGTCATCGACGGAGTGGAGGAGAGATATCAGGAGGCATATGTCAACGGTACGCAGGGCGCACAGATCGTGATTCAGAAGCAGGCTGACGCCAATACCGTAAACGTTATCCGTGGAGTCAAGAAGGAGATGGAGAAGATCATGAAGAATCTTCCTTCCGATATTCAGATCAGGACTGTGGTGGACGGCTCTGAGAACATCCTGAACACCCTCAACTCCCTTAAGGAGACCATTGTCGTGACCTTCCTCATCGTGATGCTTGTGGTTTATCTCTTCCTCGGAAGATGGCGTGCGACATTCATCATCGTGCTTTCTATCCCTGTTTCACTCCTTGCATCCCTGATGTACCTCTGGGCTACAGGAAATACTTTGAACATCGTGTCGATGTCTGCCCTTTCCATTGCGATCGGTATGGTCGTCGATGATGCGATCGTGGTATTGGAGAACATCTCGACTCATCTTGAGAGAGGAGCGAAACCGAAGGAGGCTGCCGTACATGCAACTCAGGAGGTTGGTATTTCAGTTATCGCATCTACCCTGACAATGCTGGCGGTGTTCCTTCCTTTGACAATGATCAAGGGTATGGCAGGTCTTATGTTCAAGCAACTTGGATGGATCACCAGCATCATCATGATCGTGTCTACCATAGGTGCCCTCACACTCATACCGATGCTCTGTTCGCAGTTCCTGAGATTCAAACCTAAGACCGGTAAGATCCATGACCTCATTTTCGGTAACTTCAACAAGTTAATCGATCTTGTTTCACGTGGATACGGAAAACTCATCAACTGGTGCATCGGTCACAGGACCATCGTCGTGATCATTTCAGTAGTGGTGTTCATCGGCACGGTCGGACTCATTGGTCCTCGCCTCAAGACCGAGTTCATGCCAAAGTCTGACGACGGACGTATCACTCTCCAACTTGAACTTCCGGCTGGTACAGGCCAGGCCATAACAAGGGCGACCGCTCATGAACTTCACGGCAAGTTCGTCGCTGCTGTTCCGGAGATTGTAAACTGTTCATATGCCCTTGGACAGGCTGATACTGACAATGCATTCGCATCAATGCAGAACAACGGTACGCATATCGTGTCATACAACATCAATGTCGGCAGTATGGAGGATCGTGAAAGGTCTACCGCTGAAATCGCTGATGTGATTCGTGGAATCCTTGCGGATTATCCTGAATTCAAGAAGATCAAGGTGACTGAAGGCGGCGGCGGAATGGGTGGCGCATCTACCGTTGATATCGAGATATACGGTTATGATTTCGAGACAACCGACCGCGTTGCTCAGGATATTCAGGCCAAGATGCTTGAGGCCGGAGAGTTCTCTCAGGTCCTTTTGAGCCGTGATGAATATACTCCTGAATATCAGGTGGATTTCGACCGCGAGAAACTTGCAGTAAACGGTCTTAACAGTACGACTGCCGCTTCATATCTTAGTGCCGCGATGAACGGTTCTACAATGTCGTTCTATCGTGAGGACGGTGATGAGTATGATATCCGCGTCCGCTATGCACCTGAATTCCGTACAGGTATCGAAGATATTGAGAATATCATAATCTACAACAATATGGGCAAGGGTGTCAAGATCAAGGATCTCGGTACTGTAGTGGAGACCCTGACCCCTCCTTCCATCCAAAGAAAGAACCGTGAGCGTCTCATAACAGTGTCTGGAGTGGTTGCAAACGGTGTTGCGCTTTCTGATGCTGTCGCTGCTACGGATGCCATACTTGCAGACACAGATATTCCTGCTGAACTTTCTGTCGAGATAGGTGGATCTTATGAAGACCAGCAGGAGATGTTCGGTGACCTTATCATGCTTCTTGCCATGATCATCATCCTCGTATATATAGTGATGGCATCGCAGTTCGAGTCATTCATGAGTCCTTTTGTGATCATGTTCTCGATTCCGTTTGCATTCGTAGGTGTTTTCTTAGGCCTGTGGATTACAGGTACGCCTCTCGGTACGATGGGTATGATCGGTATCCTCATCCTTATGGGTATCGTAGTGAAGAACGGTATCGTGCTTATCGACTACACCATCCTCATGCGTGAAAGAGGCAAGAGCATTGCGGAAGCGTCTGTCATTGCAGCCAAATCCCGTCTTCGTCCTATCCTCATGACGACTCTGACAACTGTCCTCGGTATGGTTCCTATGGCCATCGGTCAGGGTGAAGGATCCGAGATGTGGCGTTCGCTCGGTATGGTAGTGGCATGGGGTCTCAGCATTTCTACCCTCGTGACCCTCGTGATCATCCCTACCGTTTATGCTTCAATGGCTTCATGGCAGGAGCGCCGTGCAGCGAAGAAACTCGCGAAGAAGGCCGCAAAGGCATAAAAATGAATCTGTTATTCTAAAAATTATGAAAGGAATATTTATAGCATACGACCAGGCTTACAATATGGAGATTGCTGATGCTCTTGAAGAACTTGGCATCAGGGGCTTCACCATGTGGCAGGATATTGCGGGACGTGGCGGTTTCACCGGTGAACCACACCTGGGAAATCATGCCTGGCCTACCATGAACAACGCCATCCTTACTTTCGTCTCCGATGAGAAGGTGGATGATGTTCTGGCGATGGTAAGGGCTAAGGACGAGGAAACTCCGGATCTTGGACTCAGGGCATTCGCGTGGAATGTCGAAAAGTATTATTGATTAAATTAACAGTCAATAGTTTTGTATTCGGTCGGCAAATTATTATATTTGTCGACCGAATGACTTTAAAAAACTTATCATAATGAAAAAGATTATTACTCTTTCCCTTGTGGCAATTCTATCTGCGTGTCTTGCTGTGAATGCTGACGCCGGACGTTTTGGTGTGAAGGCCAGTGTTAATTTGGCTAATTCAGATTTCAGGGCCGCACCGACAACTGGCTATGAGGCCGGATTGTCATGGCAGATAAATCTTCCTTTATGGTTTGCCATTCAGCCGGATCTTCTATACTCTGTCAATGGAGCAACTATGGAGGATGTACAGTCGAGTGTCGGACGTGGATATCTGAAATTGCCAGTCAATGTGCAGTGGGGCCCGAGATTTGCCAATAAGAATATAAGAGCGTTTGCGCAGGCTTCTCCATATGTCGGATATGCAGTTGCAAAATACGAGGGAACTACTTGGGATGACATAAACAGATTCACTTATGGAGCGGGACTGGGAATCGGTGCACAGTTGTGGTGCTTCCAGGTTACTGCTCAGTATAATTGGAATCTTGGTGCATTGAAAAATATCAAGGATACGACAATAAAGGATTTTGATAAATCAAGAATAAATGGCACTACTATTTCTGTGGCCTTGATCTTTGGCAAAAAAAAGAATAAAGAATAATAGATAACATTGAAACAGATAAAATTATGGCACTAGTAATTACAGACGCGAATTTCGCAGAGACTTTGAATACAGACAAGCCGGTTCTGGTGGATTTTTGGGCTACTTGGTGCGGACCATGCAAGGCTATCGCTCCTGTTGTGGATGAGATTGCGACAGAGTATGAAGGCAAGGCAGTTGTCGGCAAGTGCAATGTGGATGACTGCGATGATGTTCCGATGACATATGGCATCAGAAGCATTCCTACTCTTCTTTTCTTCAAGAACGGAGAACTTGTGGACAGACATGTAGGAGTTATTTCAAAGGCGGATCTTGCCGCTAAACTTGACGCTCTCGCATAATTTAATTCAAGATGAAAAGAGTTCTTTTATTGGCTGTCATCATGGCAGCCGTTCTGTCTTTTTGTGTTTCTGCCGAAGGACAGAACAGATGGGGTATCATGGGCGGTGCCAACTTCTCTACCGCCAAGATAGAGAATATAAGCACTAATACTCTTACGAGATTCCATGCAGGTCTTACTTACAGGGTCGATCTGCCTCTTGGTTTTTCCATCCAGCCTTCTCTTCTTTACAGTGTGAAAGGTGCGGCAATAGACGGACAGTTGCAGGATGTTGATTTTTCGGTAGGTTATCTTGAACTTATGCCTTCTGTGCAGTGGGGACCGGATCTTCTTATTTTCCGTCCGTTTCTTGACGTCAGTCCGTTCATCGGATATGGCTTGAATACGAAGGTAAAGACGGAAATCAATAAGGAGGCCTTCCAAAACAGCCTTAACCGACTTGAATATGGAGTCGGTGTAGGAGTGGGCCTGGATATCTGGAGGATTCAGATAATCGGAAGGTACAATTGGAATTTCGGAGGCATTGTCGCTGCCAGGGAAGGCGGTAAACTCGCTGACCAAGTGGTTGCAGGTGTGATGGAAGAATCCAATTTCGGGGGCTTCACATTGACGGCTGCTATCCTGTTCTAGAAGCAGGTCCCGTTTCTAAATGATTGCTTGTAATGAAGAACAAGATTGCGGTATTCTGTTCCGCGAGTTATGAAATCGATCCTAAGTACAACAAAGTCGCCCGGGAATTTGTTCGGGCGGCTTCGTTGCATGGATACGGAATAGTTTCCGGTGGCACGATAAAGGGCACGATGGGTGAAATTTCCGATGAACTTCATGCCTGTGGAGGATATCATCTGGGAGTGATACCACGTTTCATGAAACAATATGTCTATCCGGATCTGTCCGAGGTCATCTGGACCGATACCATGTCGGAAAGAAAGGTGCTTCTGAGAGAAGATACCTGTGCTGTCGTGGCATTGCCGGGAGGTATAGGAACTCTTGATGAAGTCATCGAAACCTTTGCTCTGGTTCACCTCAAACAATATTTCGGAAAGATCTTTCTGTTGAATCATGATGGTTTCTACGAACCTTTGAAGCAACTTCTAAGGCATTATGTGGATACGAAGATGATGAGTGAGGAAACCTTGGCAAAAGTGATGTTCGTACAGACTGCCAATGAAATCCTTGAGGCTCTGAAGTAATAGTATTATGGATATTAAGTCAATAAGGGAATATCTGGGACGTGATTGGACGGCCGTGCAGGAAAGGATATCATCTTCTCTTCGGAGTGATATCCCGCTTCTGAACACCACAAACGATTCTATCCTTTCAAATTCGGGAAAACAGATGAGGCCGGCGTTGTCGCTTCTGATCGCACGTGCATGTTCATGTGGCGGAACTGTGTCGGAGGCGACCGTCCGCTATGCCGCCGCTTCGGAACTTCTTCATAATGCGACCCTTCTTCACGATGATGTCGCTGACGACAGTGACCAGCGCAGGGGAGTGCCTACCATAATGTCGCTCATGGGACCGTCCGTGTCGGTGCTTGTCGGGGATTACTGGCTTGTTAAGGCCATGGAACTGATCCTGGGCCCTTCCGACAGCGATCACAGGGTGATAAAGATATTCTCCAAGACTCTCAGTGACCTGGCTGAGGGCGAGATGCTTCAACTTCAGAAGGCACAGAAGGGTGACACGGATGAGAATGATTATCTGAGGATCATATATAACAAGACTGCTTCTCTCTTTGAGGCGGCATGTGTGTCGGCGGCCATATCGGTGGAAGCATGTCCTGAATATGAAAAGGCTGCGAAAGATTATGCCGTCGCTCTGGGACTTGCTTTCCAGATAAAGGATGACATTCTCGATTATGCCGGAACAGAGTCTGTCGGCAAGCCTCTGGGAGTCGACATATTGGAGCAGAAGATGACCATGCCGCTTCTTGGGGCTTTTGCATGTGTCCCATCTCAGGAAGCCCGCATTAGAGGAATGGTAAAGGATATTGTCGACCATCCGGAATACAGGGATGAGATTGTTGCGTTTGTCAAGGAAAACGGCGGTCTTGAATATGCTGTGGCTCAACTTGACAGGTATGTGGCTCAAGCCGTTGAGGCTTTGTCTGTCCTTCCGGAGTCCGACGAAAGGGATATGCTGGAAGAACTGGCATATTTTACAGCAAAAAGGATAAAGTGATGAAATTTTCGGAGATCATAGGTAATGCAGAAGTAGCAGGAACACTGGTGTCCATGGCGGACAGCGGCAGGGTGGCCCATGCCATGCTCATGTATGAGAATGAAGGCTGCGGGGCTCTTGCGCTGGCATTGGCTTATGTGCAGTATCTGAATTGCACTTCTCCTCATGATGGAGATTCCTGCGGGGAATGCCCGTCATGCCGTCAGATGGCGAAACTCATTCATCCTGACGTGCATTTTGTCTTTCCGGTCAATAAGGGACCGAAGACTTCTGACGACAAGCCTACATCGGAATCTTATATAAAATATTGGCGCGAACTCGCGCTTGCCAATCCATATTTTGTGGAGGCTGACCTTCAGAAGGCCATAGGAATTGAAAGCAAGAACGGCCTTATCGCCGTTGCCGAGGCCAAGTCCATAATCAACAAACTGTCTCTGACATCTGTTGCGGACGGATACAAGGCTGTGATATTCTATCTTCCCGAGAAGATGAATCAGGAAACGGCCAACAGATTGCTGAAAATGGTCGAGGAACCGCCTGAAAAGACAATTTTCCTCTTCATTACCCATGCACCCGAAAAGGTTTTGCAGACAATCTTTTCCCGTTGCCAGAGTGTCAGGGTCATGCCTTTGACCAAGGAGGAAGCGGAAAGGGTGAAGGCGTTGAATCCGTTTGATGACAGAGAGGAATATGCACAGTTCATGGATCTTTTCTCGGACCTCATGCGTGCGATAGTTTCACGTGACCTTATGTCCGCATTGGAGTGCGGTGAGGCGATGGCCGCCCTGGATTCGCGTGAAAAACAGAAAGGATTTTGTACCTTTGCGTCAGAATGCATCAGAAAGATATTTCTGATACAGCAGAAACTGCCGCAGATCGCCGATATTCCGGAGGAAGAACAGGATTTCTTCATGGATATGTCGGGCAGATGCGGAAAAGGCTTCTGCACAAGATCGGTGGCTGATATTGAGAAGGTCGTGTCAATGATTGACAGGAATGTCAATTCAAAGATACTTTTCTGCGACCTTGTCAACCGTATGTTTTTAAGCGTATAGACTGACTTATGAACGAATCGAAGAGATATGACTGCTCCAGAGGATGTATAGTGGAGCGTAATGATAACGGCGAACTTGACTGTACCTATCGTCAGGGATGCTGTAAACTTGAAGTATATGACTGGCTCGCAGGTGTGAGGCAGGAGCAGTATAAGGATTTTTTTGAGGTACGTTTCAAGAACACCAGAAAAGGAATCTACCGCAATGGTTCCGGTCAGAGCATAAAGACCGGAGATCTGGTAATTGTAGAGGCTGCAAACGGCCATGATCTTGGAATCGTGACACTTGAAGGACCTGTCGTCGCACGTCAGATGAAGTGCAAGAGGATCAATCCGGATACATACGAGTTCAAGAGAATTTACAGGAAAGCCAAACTTTTCGATGTGGAGAGATGGCAGGAGGCCATCGCTAGGGAGCATGAGACGATGATCCGTTCCCGTCAGATCGCTGCTGAACTCGGTCTTGAGATGAAGATCGGCGACGTAGAGTTTCAGGGAGATGGTACCAAGGCCATATTCTATTATATCGCTGACGGCCGCGTGGATTTCCGCCAACTCATCAAGGTCTTCGCAGAAGAATTCCGCATCAGGATAGAGATGAAGCAGATCGGTGCCCGTCAGGAGGCCGGACTCATCGGAGGTCTCGGTGTCTGCGGACGCGAACTTTGCTGCTCGAATTATATTTCAGGATTCCAGTCCATCACGACGTCTGCAGCACGTTGTCAGGACCTTTCGTTGAATCCTCAGAAACTTGCGGGACAGTGCGGAAAACTGAAATGCTGCCTCAACTATGAGACTGCTGCATATATGGATGCTCAGTCGCGTATCCCTAAGGTACACAATCCTCTTGAATTCGAAGATGGTCTCGCATATCTGATGAAGACCGACATCTTGCGTGAAATCATGTATTTCTCATATGATCCGGGTTCGTTAGCAAACCTTTATCCGTTGTATGCAGAAGATGTATGGGATATCATCAGGATGAACCGTAACGGGGAAAAGCCGGAATCCCTTAAGAGTGATGCGGAACCGGCTGCTCCTGAATTTGTTACAGCTGTGGGTGATGATGCCATCAACAGATTTGATGAAGCACGTAAGCGCAAGAGGAAAAAGAAATCGCGTGGGGCGTCTGCCGGTCCTAAGAAGGAAGTCCGCAATCAGTCCGGAGCAGAAGAGAAGAAGCCTTCGGAGACTGAGAACGAAGTAAAGAAGCAGGAACATAGGAGAGAAAACAAAGGTAACGGAAAGGGACATAAAGGCGGAAACCGTAACGGTGGCCGACGCAATGACCGTCCTAAAAAGGAAACGCCTTCGGAATAAATGTCGCTCGTCATCCTGAGCAAAGCGAAGGATCTTTATACGGATATGGGAAAAGACAAACTAAGAAAATTCAAGGAAAATGAGACCTTCAGGTGTCTCATTCAGCCGGCTACATCCGAGGTGCTGGACTGTGACCATCCTTTGAAAGGCAACTGGGGCAGGGATTTCTTCGGGAATGACAATCCGATAGTGCTGGAACTCGGTTGCGGCAAGGGTGATTATACTGTTGACCTGGCGGAACGCAATCCTTCCTGCAACTATATCGGCATCGACATCAAGGGTGCCCGTCTATGGAAGGGCGCGAAATATTCTGAAGAACATGGTCTTACGAATGTCGGTTTTCTCCGTACACGCATAGAGTTCATCGAGTCGCTCTTCGCTCCGGGTGAAGTGTCCGAGATATGGATAACGTTTGCAGATCCTCAGATCGGACGTGAAAAGAAGAGGCTTACGGCTCCGTTGTTCATGAACAGATACCGCAATTTTCTCAAACAGGACGGTCTGATCCACCTTAAGACGGACAGCCGTTATCTCCATGAATATTCTCTTGCAATGGCTCAGCAGAACGGTCTGAAGATACTTGCTGCCGCAACGGACATATATGGTGCCGACCGTGAGAGGCTTTATTCAAGCGACCTCTTTTCCGTATGCGGACGTGATGCTGTGGATGCGCTGTTCGAGGTACAGACATTCTATGAATCGCAATATCTGGCTCAAGGATTCCCTATTACCTATCTTTCATTCCTTGCACACCGTGAGGGGGAATATGTGAGTCCCGAGTGGGATGAAGACAGATGGAAGGATGAAGGCCATCATTTCGTGATTCCTTCCGGTCTTCCTGTCGCTTCGAAATTTTATCCAGGTTAGACGCCTGCTTTATACGTTCGTCCAATGGATACGGATGCCTTTGCGTTCCATCCCGCGGAACCAGGTCATCTGACGTTTTGCGAACTGATGGATGGCTGTGGCCAGTTGGGTGCGCATTTCATCGAAAGTGAGTTCTCCCGTAAGATATAAGGTAACGAATTTATATTCGAGTCCGTAATATATGAGGTCTTCGGCAGGAACCGGCCTATGGTCAGGTGCAAGTGCCGGGTGTGTCCCGTCAAGAAGGCCTTTAATCTCGTCTGTCATTCCTTCTTCGAGACGGGCATCCAGACGTCGGTCAATGCGGGCGTTCCTTTCCTCGCGTGTCACGAGCGTACCTATGTAATATGTGTTCTTTGGCAGGAATGCAGTCCTCTGTACAGGATGTTCCGCTTCATAAATCGCTATCTCGAGGGCTCTGATGAGGCGTTTGCGGGTGTCGTAGTCGGTAGAGTTGTGAAGCGGTTTTAGCGATGCAAGCATGGCTATGAGTTCATCATCCGATTTCTTTTCAAGTTCAGCACGCAGTTCCTGGTCCGGCGGCACTTCCGGCAGGGAATATCCGCATGTGGCCGCTTCTATATAAAGGCCGCTTCCGCCGCAAAGGATCGGTATTCCTCCTCTGTCGACGATGTCCTTATATGCCTTTTCGAAATCCCTTTGATATTCGAATATGTTGTATTTCTCCCCGGCATCCACTATGTCCATCAGGTGATATGGAATCTCCTCATATTCAGACAGATCCTTGCCGGTGCCTATATCCATTCCACGGTAGACCTGACGTGAGTCGGCAGAGATGATTTCAGCGCCGGTACAAGATTGATCCAGCAGTGCATTGATCTTTCGTGCGAGTTGTACGGCATAACGGGTCTTGCCGGAGGCAGTCGGACCGAGGACGCATATCAGGTCTATTTCTCCGGACAGATACTTGTCCAGAATCTCTCTGACATTAATTTCTTCCGCTGCCGGCAGTTCAGCCATCGGCGGTATCGGGGTGAATGTTTTCTTAGACATAATGATGCAAATATAACATATTTCCCGTTTTGGCGTTCTATTTGAGTATTTCTGAAAAAGAACTAACTTTGCATTTCTAATGTATTATTGTCATGCCGAAAGCAAAAAGCAGCGTTGAGATAAAGAACAGAAGGGCCTCGTTCGATTATGAGTTCATCGAGACCTTTCAGGCGGGAATCGTGCTTACTGGCACAGAAATAAAATCCATCAGGGCCGGCAAGGCTTCACTGGTGGATACGTTCTGCTATTTCAATGGTAACGAACTGTATGTCAAAAATATGCATGTGGCGGAATACTGGTGGGGAAGTTGGGGAAAGCATGATCCTCGACGTGACAGGAAACTGCTTCTTACCAGAAAGGAACTGAACAGACTTCAGAGGGCCGTCAAGGAGAAGGGACTTACAATTGTCGGCGTGAAACTTTATATAGCCGAGAACGGTTATGCCAAGATGCTTATCGCTCTTGCACGAGGCAAGAAGGAGTATGACAAGCGTGCTTCCATTAAGGAGAAGGATCTCCGCCGCGAGATGGAAAGAATCTAGAACCATTTGATTGATACAACAGCAGGGCTGTGTTCCGGCGACCCCCGCCTCCTTGTCAGGAGGCACCCCCTAGCCGGGGGTGGCATGTCGCCTATAACACAGCCCTGCTGTTGTATTGATAGAAATGATTTACAGTCCGAACGCTTTCTTGATCATATCTACCGAGTCAAGAAGTTCCCATCCGAAGAATTGTACATACTCTTGAGTCTTCACACCGTTTCTGACAAGAGTCACCGACTCCTTGTATGGTGTTCTTCCTACATGACCATATGATGCAGTAGGCTCATAGATAGGCATCTTGAGACCGAATTTCTCGATGATCTTGGCAGGACGGAGGTCGAAGATCTCGTTGATCTTTTCAGCGATGGCGGCATCGTCGAGACCGTTGGCTGCTGTGCCGTATGTGTTCACGAAGATGCTGAGCGGACGTGCGACTCCGATTGCATATGACACCTGCACGAGCATTTCACGTGCTACGCCTGCAGCAACCATGTTCTTTGCAATGTAACGGGCAGCATAAGCCGCTGATCTGTCGACCTTTGAAGGGTCCTTGCCGGAGAATGCTCCACCACCGTGCGCACCTTTTCCGCCATATGTGTCCACGATGATCTTGCGGCCGGTGAGGCCTGTGTCGCCATGAGGACCTCCGATCACGAACTTTCCGGTAGGGTTCACGTGAAGGATGTAGTCACCCTTGAAGAGTGCTGCTGTCTCGGGAGCAAGAGTCTCGATGAGCATAGGGAGGAGAATGTTCTGCACGTCTTCGCGGATCTTTGCCTGCATTGCCTGGTCCACGCGGTTCTGTCCGAACTGTGCGCATCCGTCGGCATAACTCATGTTGCCGAGTGAGGCAGGAGTGAACTCGTCATGCTGTGTTGAAATCACGATTGTGTGAACTCGTATAGGCTGGTTGGTCTCGCCATCATATTCGATTGTGAACTGAGACTTTGAGTCCGGACGGAGGTATGGCATGAGTTCAGGCTTCTGCTTGCGGATCTTGGCGAGCATGAGAAGGGCCTGGTGAGAAAGAGCAAGCGGAAGGGGCATGTATTCTTCTGTGTCGCAGCATGCATATCCGAACATCATTCCCTGGTCTCCGGCTCCCTGTGCGTCAGCATCTTCACCCACGACACCACGGTTGATGTCCACGCTCTGCTCATGGAGAGCGGAGAGGATTCCGCATGAGTTGCCGTCGAACATGTACTCGGCCTTGTCATAGCCGATTTTGTTGATTACGCGGCGTACTGTCTTTGGAATGTCTACATAAGCATCTTCCGAGCGGACTTCACCGCCCACTACAACGAGGCCTGTGCTGCAGAATGTCTCGCATGCAACCTTGGCCTCTGGGTCCTGACGAAGGAATTCGTCAAGGATCGCATCGGAAATCTGATCCGAAACTTTGTCAGGATGTCCCTCGGACACCGACTCTGAAGTAAATAAATAGTTCATATCTTTCTTTTCAATATATTTTATCTTTTTGCAGCGCCCCTGGCATAAACAAGTCGTCATCAGACGACCGGCCGGGCCGGGACTTTCCTTGGAAAGTCGGAAAGGCGCAAAGGCCGCGGGGTATAAAGGGGCAGCGCCCCTGGCATAAAAACAAAAGCCCCACATAAATGCGGAGCCGTCACAAAAACACAAAACATTGATATGAAAACGGTCATCATGGCAAGATGACCTGTAAGTCAACATTTTAGCATTTTTTTTTGTGGTTGCAAGCAGCCAAATCTCTCCACATTTCTCATTTCGGGCGGCAAAGATAGTCAAAAATATTCATCTGTCAATAATTTGTTTCAAATACATTAAAAATGCCCTTAAAATTTTCTTAGGTCGTCAAAATATAGTATCTTCGCGACATTAAAACCTTATTATAATTAACTAAAACGTTATGAAACAAACAATTAAGTGTCTGATTGCTGTTTTTACAGCAATGCTTATGAGCGTAGCCGCCTTTGCTCAGGTGACTACATCTGCTCTGGGTGGACGCGTTGTTGACGCAAACGGAGAGCCAGTAATAGGTGCCGCAGTGATCGCGACCCATACTCCTTCCGGAACAGTCTACGGCGTTACCACAAATGAGGCCGGTCGCTATACTGTCAATGGTATGCGTTCTGGAGGCCCTTATACAGTTGAGTTCTCATGTCTTGGTTATCAGACAGTGACTTACACTGATCTTACACTTCAACTTGCTGAGACTTCTTCATTGAATGCTACACTCAATGAGGATGCTGAGATGCTCGGAGAGGCAATGGTGATCGGAGTTGCCGCTTCAAAATTCTCTGCTGAAAAGACAGGTGCTGCGACAAACATTTCAAGTTCGCAGATCACATCGCTTCCAACAGTGAACAGAAGCATTACAGACGTTACAAGACTTTCACCATATGGTGGTAACGGCATGAGTTTCGCCGGTTCTGATGGACGTACTGCAAACTTCACTGTCGACGGAGCAAACTTCAACAACAACTTCGGTCTTTCTGAGAATCTTCCAGGTGGCGGTAACCCTATCTCAATCGATGCTATCGAGGAAATGCAGGTGGTTATCTCTCCTTATGATGTACGCCAGACCAACTTCATCGGTGGTGGTGTGAACGCTATCACCAAGTCTGGTACAAACACATTCAGAGGTACGGCATACATCTATCATCGCAATGAGAACATGCGTGGTAATCAGGCTGCTGGTGTTGAGGTTGCCGGTGCCCGTGAGCGTGACCGCAACACCACTTACGGTTTCACATTCGGTGGCCCTATCATCAAGAACAAACTCTTCTTCTTCGTGAATGCAGAGTATTCTAAGACTCCTTCAGTTGCTGTCCGTTGGAGAGCCATCGATGAGTCAAAGGGTCAGAAGGCAGATGCAAGCAAGTATCTTTCATATGCTACAGTTGAGGACATGGAACGTGTGAAGAACCATGTCATGGACAAGTATGGTTATGATACAGGTTCATACACAGATTTCCCTGCTGACCAGAGCAATGTGAAACTCCTTGCAAGACTCGACTGGAACATCAATGACAAGAACCGTCTTGCCCTTCGTTACAACTACACCAACAACCTCGGATGGAATGCACCTAACGCATCATCTATGGACGGTGGTACTCGTTCGGCTTATGGACGTACTTCTCTCTACTCTATGGCTTTCGCTAACTCGATGTACTCTATGAACAATCTCGTTCATACCGTATCATTCGACTTGAATAGCCGTATCAATGACAATCTCTCAAATCAGTTCCTTGCTACATTCTCAAAACTTGATGATGTGCGCGGAACAAACTCAGCAGAGTTCCCATTCATTGATATTCACGACGGTACAAACACCACTACTCAGTACATGGCCCTCGGTTATGAACTCTTTACATGGAACAATGCCGTACATAATACACACGTAAGCATCAAGGATGACCTCGTATATTATGCAGGAAACCATAAGGTTACCATGGGCGTGAACTATGAGTATCAGATGGCTGACAATGCATATATGAGAAACGGTACAGGTTATTATCGTTACAAGAGCGTTGATGATTTCCTTACAGGAGCAACACCTGAGGTGGTGTGTCTCACTTACGGTTATGATGGTGACAAGAATCCTGCCGCCCGTGTACAGTTCCATAAGGTAGGTCTTTATGCTCAGGACGAGTGGAATGTAAGCGAGGCATTCAAATTCACTTACGGTCTCCGTCTTGACGGTCTTTTCTTCGACAATGGTGACCTTAGGACAAACAATGCCATCAAGGCAATCGATTATTACATGAAGGATGGAAGTGTCCGTAATATCGACACAGGAAAATGGCCTGTTTCAAACGTAACGGTTTCTCCTCGTATCGGTTTCAACTGGCATCTTACTGAGGACAAGAGCCTTACTCTCCGTGGAGGTACTGGTTTCTTCTCAGGTCGTCTCCCTCTTGTGTTCTTTACAAACATGCCTACAAACTCCGGTATGGTTCAGTATCAGGCACAGATCAGTGCCAACACTGTTGTCGTAGACAAGAACGGAAATGTGAAACTTCCTGGATACACAGGTGCTACATATGAGAAGGATGGTGCTACATATGTTGATATGTCACAGTTTGCAGGTGGCCTCGTGACTGATGCAAACGGAAAGGCTACAACTCAGGCACTTCTTGACAAACTTCACTCTCTCGGCTATCCTGAGACAATCACTTCAGAAGACGGTGCAGTTCCATCTTCAATTTCTGCAGTTGATCCTAAGTTCAAGATGCCGCAGGTATGGAAGACTTCACTCGCTATCGACTACAAGTTCCCTACATCATTCCCATTCTCTATTACTGCTGAGGGTATCTACAATAAGACAATCAACGGTGTGACTATCTCTGACTGGAGTATGATGCCGGTAGAGGGATTTGCAAGACTGAACGGTGCAGATAACCGTCCTATATATCCTTCTGATTTCAGAACAGGAACAAAGGCTTTTGTCCTCGAGAATACTCATAAGGGTTACGGATATTCTGCTAACGTTACTGTAAACATGGCTCCTGCAGATTTCATCAGTTTGATGGCTGCTTATACTCATACGGTATCTAAGGAACTCACCGGTATGCCTGGTTCTGCCGCAGAGTCTGCATTTACATATGTGCCGACTACCGATGGCCCTAACAATATCAAACTCCACAACTCTCAGTATGTGACTCCAGACCGTGTTGTCGCTTCCGCTACAATCAATGATAAGGCTAACAACCATTTCAGTTTCATCTATGAGGCTTGGAGAGGTGGTTACAACTACTCATACATGATGGCAAACGACATGAATGGTGACGGTTACAACTATGATGCTCTTTATATCCCTACAGATGAGCAGGTGAACAATAATGAGTTCCGTTTCGCTTCTGCAGATGACCGCGACCGCTTCATGGCTTATGTACATAATGACAAGTATCTGAGCAAGCATCAGGGCGAGTATGCTGAGGCTTATAGTGTTTATTCTCCATGGGTTCACAGACTCGATTTCAGTTACAAGCATGATTTCAAGGTGAATATCGGCAAGTCTGTAAATACTCTTCAACTTAGTGTAGACGTAAAGAACATTCTCAATATGTTCAACTCTAACTGGGGTGTAAGCAAGTATATGAACTCAAAACTTAATGAGGGTCGTATCCTCAAGTTCGAGAGTGTGGATCAGGAGGGATATCCTGTATTCTCAACTCCAGACGCAGTGCATGGCAATACTCAGACATTTGCACCTAATATTTCTATAGGTCAGTGCTGGTATGCTTCAGTGGGAATAAAGTATTTGTTTAACTAATTTATTTGCAGATTATTATGAAACTTAGATATTTATTCTCAGTAGTTTTGTCATCTGTGCTTCTTCTTGCCGGATGTTCAATGGACGAGCCGACTGGCTCATTTGACAATATCAAACTGTCTCAGACCTATCTTTCAATACCTACAACAGGAGGTACTGCAACAGTTACTGTAACTGCGACAGAGGAGTGGGCGTTCGTTGAGAATGACACATGGCCAAATGTAATTACCCGCGATAAGACAACACAGGAAATCACCAAGAGTGAACCGGCATGGCTTGCAGTAGACAAGATGTCAGGTGCTGCGGGTGAGACTGTACTTACATTCTCGGCTGAGGCTAGTGATGCAGGTCGTGAGTTCGAACTTCAGATCAAGGCTGGAAACAACACTCAGTTCATCAGGGTTCGTCAGGGTTCTATGGCAGCCGTGTCTGCGACATGTGCAGATGTCATCGCTGGCCCGGACGGAAAGACATATCGTGTGAAGGGTGTCTGCACATCAATTGTACAGACTGTATATGGTAACTGGTATCTTAATGACGGTACAGGTGAAGTGTATGTTTACGGTACTCTTGACAAGGACGGTGCTACTAAGAACTTCGCAAGTTGGGGTCTTGAAGTCGGTGATGAGATCGAGGTTGAAGGACCTAAACTTACATATGGTTCAACAGTTGAACTCGTTGATGTGACTGTGATCAAGATCAATAAGTCTCTTGTAAAGGTTACTACTGAGCCTCAGCATGTTGCTAAGGAAGGTGGCGAATTCGAGGTTAAGGTTGCTTATAAGGGTAATGGTGCCTTCTATTCTATTCCGGATGATGTCCAGTCATGGGTATCAGTAGCCGATATGTCTTATAAGGCAGGTACTCCTACCAAGATCGAACAGAATCCGGCTGATACCGCTATTGTGAAGATCGCTGTTCTTCCTAATGTCGGTGGTGACCGTTCAGCAAAGATTACATTCTCATCTGAGAACGCAGATGGTTCTTCATCAGTAGATTATACATTCACTCAGGAGGGATCTATCCTCAACGTGACTATTCCTGAATTCCTTGCTGCTGCAGAGGATGCGACACAGTACCGCATATCAGGTTTCATCAAGTCTATCAAGGCTGATGCTTCTTATCATAATGCGAATGTAACTATTGCTGATGCTGCTGGAAACGAGGCTTATCTCTATCGTCTTGTGACTACAGAAGGTAATATTGAAGATTATAACTTCAAGGAGGGTGACTTCCTTACAGTTGTAGGAAAGAGATCAAGCTATAAGGGTTCTCCTCAGATGGCTCAGGGATGTTATGTCGAGTCATACCAGGTCTTCACTGCTGCTACAGTAGCTGAAATCCTTGCAGCTGAGGTGAATGCTGACAAGTGGTACAGAATCACAGGTAAGGTTGCAAACATCAAGAATACAACTTATGGTAACTTCGACCTTGTTGACGGATCTTCTTCAATCTATGTTTATGGTCTTACTGCAACTCCTGTTGCTTCAAACGACAAGTCGTTCGCTTCTCTTGGCATCAAGGAAGGTGATATGATCACAATCGCCGGTACAAGAGCCGCGTATAATGGTACCGCCCAGGTAGGTGGCCCTGCATACATTATCTCTCATCAGCCGGCTTCCGGAGATGATCAGGTAAAGGTTGGCCCTTTCACAAGCAACATCACATGGACAGCCAACAAGGATAACAAGTCATATGATGACGGCGCTGCGACAGTGAACGGTACTGCACTTGACAAGGTCCTCAAGTTCGGAACTTCAAGCGTTATTGGAACAGCAACAGTTGTAGTGCCTGCAGGAACCAAGAAGATCGGTCTTTGGGGCGTTGCATGGAAGGGCAAGAATGGAACTCTTGTTGCTTCTGTAGCTGGTCAGCAGATCTATACTCTTGACTTTGCTTCTAATGACGGTGCTACAGGTAATGCACCTTACACCATCACAGTAGCAGATTCTGATTATTATGAGTTCGATCTTGCCAGCATTCTCGGATCTGCTCTTCCTGTAGATACTGAGGTTACACTCAGCACAGTTGAAGGTGCAACACGTGTCATTGTCTGGGGTCTTAACGCATACGCTGAATAATTAAAATATTCAATATTCATTTCCGGCGGTCCGATTTCGGACCGCCGGATTTTTTTATTATATGCCGTTTGGGACGAAAATCCGTATATAGGGACGAATACCGCTGATGCTTAAAATAATATTTCTGTTTTTTTAACACATTGTCGTTTGTTTGGGTGAATTTTGCGTCATGTGTAACATTAATCTAAATGATCATGACGAATGTAAATGAAATCATCGTACCGAAGAACGGATACGCCAATCTGATCAACGACTACATGTTCAAACGTGTTTTCGGCAGTGAAGAGTGTAAGGATATTCTGATATCCTTCCTGAATCATGTCTTGGATGACAAGAAAGTGGAAGATGTGGTTTTTCTTCCGACAGAACATCTTGGACCTACAGAAGATGATAGGTCTGCCGTGTTTGATATAGCCTGCCGTACGAGCAGCGGAGATGAATTTATCGTGGAGATGCAGAATGCCGCTCAGCCTTTCTTTAAGGATCGTTCCTTGTTTTACACAAGTTATCCTATCATCAATCAGGCTGCTTTGGCCAAGGAGAAGTATTTCGAAGAACATGGAAATACCATCGGCTTTACCTGGAATTTCTGCCTGAAGCCCGTCAGGTTCATTGCCATAACCAAATTCAAGATGGATCATGCTGCGGACTGGCCTTCAGATAAATATCACTCTTCCTACCATATCAGTGAGGATAACCTGGGGGAATTTCTTAATGATAAACTTCAGTTCATTTTTCTTGAATTGGCACGATTCAACAAGAGTGAATCAGAACTGATTTCTCCTTATGACAAATGGATGTATCTGTTCAAGAATATGGCTGATTTGAAATCAAAACCTGACATATTCAGTGAAAAAGAGTTCAATCGCTTGTTTGAAATTGCCGAATTTGTTAACTTCACCGCAGAACAGTATCGGGAATATCAAAAAGCAGAGAAGATGTTATACGATTATCATAATACATTGGACTATGCCAGGCGTCAAGGCCTGGAGCAGGGGCTGCAAGAAGGCTTGGCTCAGGGCTTGGAACAAGGCTTGGCTCAGGGTTTGGAGCAAGGTCTGGAGCAAGGTCTGCGAGAAGGTTTAGAACAAGGTAAAAAGGAAGAAAGGTTGGATATTGCCAGACGAATGCTTGAGGCTGCCATGCCGGTCGGTCAGATTGTCGATCTTACCGGATTGTCTATGGAAGAGATAGAATCTCTTTGAGAATTATTCAATTCCTTATTAAGCGGACATTTGTCCGCTTTTTTTGTATCGTCATATGGTTGTTTAATTTCTTTTTTTCGTTATTTTTGTAAGTTAAAGAATTTGAAATAGATATATACAAAAATAAAGTAACTATGAAATTAAGGAATTTTATCTATGGACTGATGGCGGTGGCAGGTTTCGCAGCATGTCAGCCTGAGGATACTAATCTCGGTGTCCCTGATATTGAGGTTTCTGCAGAGGAAATGTCTTTCGATGCTGCAGGTGGTGAACAGACTCTTACTGTGACGGCAACCCGTGACTGGATGGTCGACTCTGATTATGACTGGGTTGTCGTGTCTCCTGAATCGGGAAAGGCTTCGACAACTGCTCAGACAGTTACTGTGACTGTTCTTGAGAATACAGGAATGGACCGTACGGCTGACCTCAAGTTCACTATCGGTATGAAGAGCAGATATCTTACTGTGAGTCAGGCGGGTCCTGGCGGATCTGCCGATGCCCTTGTAGTCTACAGCAATGACTTCGACAAGACAAAGGCCGAGAAGGGAAGCAATGGATGGGCAACATATCTTGACTCATTCGAAGGCTGGCTCAACGCGACTGGTTCAGGTGTGGAAACCGTGACTTACGGTTTTGACAGAATGACAGCACGAACAAACAGTGGAAACGGATCGGCAGGCTCATATTCTGATTATGTCGCTCTCGGTGCATCCGGAATGAACTACCTCTGGTTCGGTTCCGGCACTCCTTATTTTGCCGTAAAGAATATCAGCCTTCCTGAGGGAAAGACAAATTTCACACTTTCTTTCGGTACAGAGAGATATCTCTATGAGGCAACTGACAATACATTCAATTGGAATGAGTTCAAGGCATATATAAGTGCAGACGGTAAGAAGTGGGTGAAACTTGTATGTGATTTCGCAGGTGGTGTCCTTCCAAACGGAAGATGGGACCTTGCGATGTCTACATTTACTGTTCCGGCAGGAACTTCATCGCTTTACGTATATTTTGTTTCATCTTTGGGCTCGGCATACGCGCTTGACGACCTTAAACTCGTTCAGTCTGCCGAGGCCGGCAAAACTGTTGACTTCGCTTCCGGTGAGGAATTTGAGGTAGGTGACAATACGACCGGAGGCAATACCGGTGGCGGCGAAACCGCTCCTGAATCAAAGGGCAAGAAGTCTGTTGCGGAATTCATCAATGCCGCTGACACTCAGAACTATTACGAACTTACAGGTAAAGTTTCAGGTTTCAATCCTACTTACTGCAGTTTCGACCTTACAGATGATTCGGGAAAGATATATGTCTATTCAGTCCTTGATGCGAGCAAGTCGGAGTGGACCAGCAAGATCTCTAACGGTGGTACCATCACCATCTACGGAAAGTATCTCTACTACGAGCAGAAGTCACAGCATGAGGTTGTTGATGCCTACATCGTAAGTTTCAACGGTGACGGTGGCTCGTCAGATGGCGGTGAGCAGGAAGGCAAGCCTGAATCACTTGTCAAGGCGACAGTCGCTGAATTCCTTGCTGCGGAAGAAAGCACAGAGGTGTGGTATGAACTTACAGGTGAGATCACATCAATCGTAACAGGAAACGCTTACGGTAACCTCTATATCAACGACGGTACAGGTGAGGTCTATATTTACGGCCTTACAAACGGCTGGGTCGGATACAATGACAAGTCTTTCAACAGTATCGGTCTCAAGGTAGGTGACACAGTAACTCTCGGAACTCTCAGAGGATCTTACAATGGTAATCCTCAGGGCGGTGGAAGTCAGGTTCCTGCTTATTATATAAGCCATGAGGCCGGCGAAGGAGGATCGGAAGAAGGAGGAAATGACAATCCTGGAGAAGCAGGAGAGTATGAACCGCAGGGTGTGACATGGACTCTTGGTGAAAAGGCTTATGACGAGACTTCAGGAAACAATGCACAGAACGGAACAGTGAACGGTGTTTCCGTGAACAATATGTTAAAATTGGGAACCGGTTCAGCAGTGGGAAATGCTACTCTTCACGTGGCTGCCGGTACATCCAAGATCGGATTCTATTGTGTGGCATGGAAAGGAAAGAATGCTCAGGTGAAATTCTCAGTCGACGGTACCGAAGTGACGACTATTGAACCTTCTTCAAATGCCGGTGCGACTGGAAATCCTCCATATGCTTCTATAACAGTGTCATCTTCAGATTATTACGAAGTGACATTGCCTTCAAAGGATGTTACAGACATCAAAGTCGAAACTCTTGATCCGAGCAATGGCCGTGTCATTTTCATCGGTTTCAAGGCAATTACAGAGTAATATAGGAAAATCTGACTTTGATGAAGAAACTGACTCCAATATATAACATGGTTGCAGTGGCCGCGACGGTCATCTGCACCATGTTTGTTTATTCCTGCGAGAAACCATCCGGGCAGACAGTCTTCAATGTTTCAGTAAAGACTACGGAAATTGCTGCTGAGGGCGGACAGATGTTCGTGAACGTAAAGGCAGACGGAAACTGGTCGCTTTCTCTTGTTTCATCAGAGGGAACAGTGGATTGGGCCTCATTGAGCGTCAATTCAGGTACTGGCAGCAAAAGCAATGTCGTGCTTAAAGTCAATCCTAACGGCAGTGACCAGCCAAGAATTCTGAGAATCATAGCGGACGATGGCGCCAGGACTTCGGAGTGCTCTGTGACACAGAAAGGAAACGGGAATCAGGTGGATCCGGAGCCGGGTAATGTTCTTGAAAAGACAGGATGGCTGGAATTGCCGGCTATGGGTAATCCGGATCTGGGGTATATCAGCCACAGTTTCAAGATGAACGGTAAGACATATCGTAATTATTCTTTCGCATGGAGCCAGGATGACCTGGTTGCTCTTTGGGTGGCATATCCGCTTTGCTCGATGTACACCAACAAGACTGTCGGACGCACTGATGCATGGGCATATGACCCTAAGTTAGGCGAGAAATATTCTTCTGCTCCATTCGGTGGTTATGGCGGTTCATATGCAAGAGGACACCAGATAGCGTCTGCCGACAGATTATGCAGTTACGAGGCTAACGCTCAGACTTTCTATGGCTCGAACATGACTCCTCAACTCAATGCTCATAATGAGGGCATCTGGCAGACAATGGAAAATCAGGTCCGCAATTGGGCCAACACCTCCGATACCACTTATGTCGTGACAGGCTGTGTGGTGGCGGGAAGCAAGGAATTCACACAGGATTCAGACGGAAAGAAAATGACCGTGCCTGTCGCATATTATAAGGCCCTTCTCCGTTACAGCAAATCCTCTACCATCAGCAAATGGGCCGCAATGGCATTCTATACCGAGCATAAGAGTTATGCCAAGAACACGACCCTCAGAAGTCTGGCGATGTCTGTTGACGAATTGGAAGAACTGGTGGGAGTTGATTTCTTTGTCAATCTTCCGGCTGAAGTCGGTGAATCCAGGGCTGCCGAAATTGAGGCGGAAGATCCTCTGACCAACTCCGTATGGGGACTGTAAAAATGTAGATTCTACCAATGAAAAGGTTATTATATATACTTGCGGCATTGATGCTTATATGCACAACCGCAGATGCTCAGAAAAAGGACGGAAAGAACTATGTTATCGGATTCTACAATCTTGAGAATCTGTTTGATACATACAATGACCCGGCAAAGAACGACGAAGAGTTCCTTCCGGAAGGAAAGAACAAATGGACAGAGGCGAAATATCAGAAGAAACTTCAGAACATGGCCAAGGTCATCCGTTCAATGAAAGAAGAAAACGGCGCCTGGCATGCTCTGCTTGGAGTGTCAGAGATAGAGAACAGACTTGTGCTTGAAGATCTGGTCATGGAACCGCAGATTGCAGAGGCCAATTATCAGATCGTTCATTATGACGGTCCTGACAGACGAGGTGTTGATGTCGCGCTCCTTTATAATCCGTCAGTGTTCAGATATCTCGACAGCGAGTCGATACCTTTCACATTCGAGGGCAGTTCCATTGATTTCATCATGGATCAGGAACAGAAGGATTATTTCAAGACCCGTGATATTCTTATGGTTCATGGAACCATTGACGGAGAGCACTTTGCAATCTATGTGGCTCATCTTCCGTCACGTGCCGGCGGAAAGAAGGGCGGCAACCAACTTCGTGACCGAGGCGGCGAAATCATGTATGAACATGCGATGAAGATGCAGGAGAAGTATCCGGGCATAAAGATCGTCTGCATGGGCGATATGAATGACAACCCTACTGATCCGAGCATGGCAGAGTATCTTCATGGACGTGAGTTCACGACAGATGTGACGGATGCGGACTTCTTCTCACCGTTCACATCGATGCTCAAGGCCGGTTTCGGTTCGCTTGCATATCAGGGTGTGTGGAGCATATATGACCTTCTTCTTGTCAATAATGCTCTTGCAAACCCTCAGGAAGGCACTTTCGGCCTTCGCCAACTCCATAAGAAAGGCTATTACGGACGCATATATAATCCTAAGTTCCTTACCAACCAGAAAGGACAGTACAAGGGCACTCCGTTCAGGACATTCTCCAACGGAGCCTTCATAGGGGGTTACAGCGACCATTATCCGACTTATATTGTAATAACTAAATAGGAAAGATCCTTCACTTCGTTCAGGATGACAGAAGATACGGAACCTGTCATTCAGAGTGCTACCTTGTCAATCAGGGTGCTACCTTGTCAATCAAAGTGCTGCCTTGTCAATCAGAGTGCTACCTTGTCAATCAGAGTGCCACCTTGTCATTCTGAGCGCAGCGAAGAATCTTTAATCAGAAAATTTATGATAAAGAAATTATTTCTACTCATCACAGTGCTGCTTTGCTCGATTGCCCTCTTTGCTCAGAATAGCGATTTCGGAGGCGTCAAAGGTACGGTAGTCAACCGTGCCGGCAGGACACCTGTTGCAGAGGCTTCCATTATCCTCACTCAGGAAGGAGAGACGGTAACATCTGCCATATCTGATTCCGAAGGAAAATTCCTTATAGACGGTCTTCCGAACGGAATGTATGACATGACGATCAAGGCTCCGGGATTTCTGGATGCGAATGTCAATGTCACAGTTGAAGGGTATGTGAAGGACCTTATCTTCGTCGGCATGGTAATGGAACAGGTTGTGACCGATGTCGATGATTCGAACTTTGCCGAATTCGATATGGATGACTCTGGTTTCGAGGACGCACCTTCGATTCTGTTTGACTCGAACGATCCGTTCACCAATATTG
Organism: Candidatus Cryptobacteroides sp.; assembly: GCA_045539115.1. GTDB lineage: Bacteria > Bacteroidota > Bacteroidia > Bacteroidales > UBA932 > Cryptobacteroides. Next base: position 32,329 of record JAZQES010000064.1, read on the forward strand.
CAAGTTTCGGATTCAGCAATATCCGTTTCAAGAACAGAGGATATACAAGCGAGTCTCAGGACGTATATGTCAGTGGCGTCAGGATGAACGATGCCATTACAGGCTATTCTCCATACTCTCTCTGGAGCGGTCTCAACGAGGCGATGCGCAGCAAGGAAACCACAATCGGTAACGAGATCTCGGACTATGGCTACGGAGGATACAACGGTGTGACGAATATCCATGCGATGCCATCATCAGTCCGTACCGGATGGCGTTTCAGTGCCCTTACCAACAGTGCCCTCTATCGTCTTCGCCTTATGGCCACATATGCTTCCGGCGAACTTGACAACGGCTGGTCATATGCATTCAATGTTTCTGCCCGTATTGGTGGAAACGATTGGGTGAAAGGAGTTTACTATCGTAACTTCGCATATTATGCAGGTGTGGAGAAGAAATTCGGCGACATTCATCGTGTAAGCCTCGTGACTTTTGCGGCACCAGGTCAGCGCGGTGCCCAGAACGCTTCTACTCAGGAGGTATACGACCTTACCGGCGACAATATGTACAACAGCAACTGGGGTTATCAGAACGGCAAGGTCCGCAACTCACGTGTCCGCAAGACTTTCGAGCCAGTGACAATCCTGAAATATACTGCAACTCCTTCCGACAATCTCGAGGCGACCGCAACGGTTCTGTGGCGTACCGGAAAGAACGGATATACTGCTATGGACTGGTATGATGCACCGGACCCACGCCCTGACTACTATCGTAACCTTCCAAGTTACTACTGGATGGACAATGAAGACTATGGAAGACAGAATTACGAGAAGGCTGCATGGGCAAAGGACGCATGGATAAATGATATCCCCGAATATACACATCTTAATTGGGACCGTCTCTATAACGTGAACTGGAACAATTATGATGCAAACGGACTCCGCCGCTCGAAATATGCTGTCGAGGAGCGTCGAGTGGATCAGAATGACATCAATCTCAACGCAAGCGTGAAGTGGATGGCGTCAAAGACCCTCACGCTCACTGGTGGTGTGAACTATAAGTGGAACCGCACGGAGTATTACAAGAAGATGGATGATCTTCTTGGTGGAGACTATTATCTGAATATCGACCAGTTTGCGGAGCGTGATTTCGCGTCCTCTCCTACAATGGTGCAGAATGACCTGGATTATTTCCTCGAGCATGGTGAGGCCAAGATTCTTAAAGAGGGCGACAAGTACGGATATGACTATTATGCCCATGTCCGCAATGCCAATATTTGGGCAAATGGTGCTTTCGATCTCGGTGGATTCAAGGCCAATCTCGCCGTTGAGGCAGGATATTCGAAGTTCTGGAGGGAAGGTCTCGTGAGAAAGGGCCTTTTTGCCGGACTCGACGATAATGGAAACGAGATGATGTATGAGGGCAAGGTGCTTACTACATACGACGCAAAGACAGGTAAGGCCATAACTTCAAAGGGCAATTCGGAAATCGCCGGTTTCTTGACATATTCTGCCAAACTCGGACTTCAGTATCATTTTGCGGGAGGCCACAGAATATATGCAAATGCAGGATATTTCAATGATGCCCCTACATTTGCACAGTCTTTCATTTCTCCACGTACGAGAAACTCATTGGTTCCGAACCTGACGACCGTGAAGACAGCATCGGCAGATCTCAACTATCAGTACAGCAACAATGGTTATAATTTCCGTATTACAGGATTCTGGACAAATATTGCAGACCAGACTGATATGATGAGTTTCTATGATGACTCACAGAACTCATTCGTGAACTTTGCCATGAACGGAATCGATCAGAGGCATCTCGGTCTCGAGATGGGCTTCAAGATCCCGCTTCCTGTCCAGGGCCTTTCTGTTGCCGGAGCACTCAGTTGGGGTGAGTACATATATACTTCCATTCCTCGTATGACCATGACGGTCGACAATAGTGCGGAACTTGTATATGATGACCAGCCTGTTCCTTATTGGGCAAGTAACCCTGTTTTCAAGAAGACCGTCATGGACGGAGAAACTGTCTATGAGACCGATCTCAAGGGCAACCCGATAGTTGAAAGGTATCAGAAGCATTATGTACCTTCGACACCTCAACTTGCAGCAGATCTCGGCCTCAATTACAGGACAAACTCATACTGGTTCTTCGAACTTCATGCGCAGTACTTTGCAAATTCATATCTTGACATGAACCCGCTATACAGGACCGACTGGATCGTGGCTGGCCCGGACTGGAACATAACTCCGACAGAGGTGGAAGACCTTACCACTCAGGAATGTTTCGCACCTGCCTTCCTGCTTAATGCGAGCATCGGAAAGTCATGGTATATCGACCGCAAGTACAACTTCGGATTCTCTCTCAACCTTCAGAACATCACAAACAACCGCAATGTGAGGACAGGTGGATATGAAGGAACCCGTCTTGCCGACAGTGAGACCATGGAGAGATACTACAAGTTCGATTCGAAGTATTTCTACATGCCGGGCTTCAACTACATGCTGAACCTTTATTTCAGATTCTAGCACTTGCAATCCTGAACTTCTCCTTGTCATCCTGAGCGTAGCGAAGGATCTTAAAATGAATATTATGAAAAGAATATATACTATAATCATTGCTGCAGCGGCACTCTTCACCGGATGTGAGGAGTTTCAGCCTGTGTTCACAGGCAAATATCCTGATCCTCAGGAGCAATATATCTATACGGATGCGGACTTCGGAAAGTTAACTTCCATTGCTGATGTGAAGGCCATGTATGCGGCAAACGGCAGCAAACCGTATACAGTCGAGAAGAACTGTGTCATCAAAGGTCAGGTTACGACATCAGACCAGGTAGGCAACCTGTACAAGAGCCTCTATATTCAGGATGAAACAGCCGGAATTGAGGTCAAGATAGGAAAGAACGGTCTCTACAATGAGTATAAACTCGGCCAGTGGATTTATGTCGACTGCTCGGGACTGACCGTCGGAGACTATAACGGTATGATCAATATCGGCTATTCAGATCCTACCGGAGAATATGAAACTGCTTATCTTGAACATGCTTATATCATTGATACACACGTGTTCAAGGGAGAATATGCGGATCCTGTGCAGCCGGTGATAGTCAAGGAGGCGGACCTCAGCAAGAAGTCAAATCTCGGTCGCCTGGTCACTATCGAGAACTTGAAATATGACGACCATATCTTCATCCTCGCGTATGTGGATCCTAACGGAGACAGAAAGGATTACGCCAACAACGGCATATTCATCGACGAGGAAGGCCCGGACAACTATGGCGTGACCACATGGGCATGCTCGGAGCAGAAATGGAAGGAGTATCTTCTTGCCGGCAATTTCGACAGCGTCGAGGCAGCAGGCACTACAGTCGGAGAACTTCTCAGGACTACAGGCATCGGCTCCATGGCATACTCAGTGAGCCAGTATTTCAAGATGGGCAATACTGACGTTCAGGTCCGTACAAGCGGTTATGCCCGTTTCGCGGATACCGAAATCCCTCAGGACGTACTTGACGGCAAGGCTACCGTATCTTTCACCGGCATCCTTACAGAGTACAAAGGTGCGGCCCAGTTTACTCTCATAGACCTTACCGGTGTAAGGAAGGCCGATGGCACTCCTTGGTATAACCAGTAGATCCCCGATCAGGTCGGGGATGACGCACTGTCATCCTGAGCCGCTCCTTGTCATCCTGAGCCTCTCCTTGTCATCCTGAGCCGCTCTTTGTCATCTTGAGTCGCTCCTTGTCATCTTGAGCCGCTCTTTGTCATCCTGAGAGAAGCGAAGGATCTTCATAAGAATAAAACAACCATAAATATGAAAAGAATAATACTGATTTCCGCAATCATCATGTCAGCAGTATCTTGCAACAGACTCAATCCTTTCCTTACGGAATGGGACACACCTTACGGAATTCCTGATTTCGAGCAGATCAAGGAGAAACATTACATTCCTGCGATAGAGTACGGCATACGTCAGCAGCAGGGAGAGATTGACGCCATCATCGCCAATACCGATGCTCCTACTTTTGAAAATGTAGTTGAGGCTTACGAGCGTTCCGGTGCCGTTCTCGACCGCGTGTCAATGGTGCTTTTCAACATATCTGAGTCAGACGCGACAGAGTCGATGCAGAAGATTGTGGAGCAGGCGCTTCCGCTCATCTCTTCTCACAGCGACAACATCTTCATGAACCCTTACTTCTTCAAGAAAGTAGAGGTACTTTATAATGATATGGAGAACCTTGACCTGAATCAGGAGCAGAAGATGACCCTCAAGAAACTGTACAATGCCTTCGTGAAGAACGGTATCGCTCTCGGAGAGGCTGAGCAGGCGAGGATGCGTGAGATCAATATGGAACTCTCATCGCTTTCGAACACTTTCGGAAACAACCTCCTTGCGGAGAACAATGCATTTGCCAAGGAATTCGGAATTTCCATTTCGGAGTATGGCGAGACAATGGCTGCAACCGAGGACAGGGAACTTCGCGAGAAGATGTTCAAGGCTTATGCGTCACGCGGCAACAACGGCAATGAATATGACAACAAGGACCTCATCATGAAGATGATGGCCCTCCGTATAGAGAAGGCGAAACTTCTTGGTTATGACAATCCTGCACAGATGATCCTTGCTGACAAGATGGCCGGCAATCCTGAGGCCGTGGATACATTCCTTGCTTCGATCATGGCTCCGGCAGTCGAGAAGGCAAAGGCTGAAATCGTAGACATGCAGGCTATGATGGATGAGGACATCAAGGCAGGTCTTCTTCCTGAGGGAAGCGTCATCGAACCTTGGGACTGGGCTTATTATGCAGAAAAGGTGCGCAAGGCCAAATATGCTCTTGACGAGGAGCAGACAAAGCCTTATTTCCAGATGGAGAATGTACGTCAGGGAGTGTTTGACCTCACCTCGAAACTTTTCGGTCTTCAGTATGAGAAATTGGAGAATATTCCTGTATATCATCCAGACGTTGAAGGATTCAAGGTTACAGACGCCGACGGTTCGCTTATCGGTGTGATCCTTACAGACTATTTCCCTCGTGAGACAAAGAGGGGAGGTGCATGGATGACCAACTTCGTGAATCAGGAAGTGCTTGACGGCGAGGATATCCGTCCTGTGATCGTTAATGTCGGCAACTTCGCGAAACCTTCTGAAGGCAAGCCTTCACTCCTTACCCTTGACCAGGTGGAGACTCTTTTCCATGAGTTCGGACATGCGCTCCACGGACTTCTCAGCCAGTGTACATACAAGAGCGTCAGCGGCACTTCCGTGGCACGTGACTTCGTTGAACTTCCTTCACAGATCATGGAGAACTGGGCATTCCGCAAGGAGGTTCTTGCCGATTACGCACGTCATTATGAGACTGGTGAGGTGATTCCTGATTCTCTCGTAGCCAAGATTGATGCAGCCGGCACCTTCAACCAAGGCTTCATGACGACAGAACTTGCAGCGGCATCGATCCTTGACCTCAAATGGCATATGATTTCCGAACTTCCGGCCGATGTGGAGGCATTCGAGGCTCAGGCATGCCAGGAGATGGGCCTTATCGATGAAATCATCCCACGTTACAGATCGACATATTTTGCACACATTTTCAGTGGCGGATACAGCGCAGGATATTACAGTTATCTCTGGGCAGAGGTTCTTGACAAGGATGCTTTCGAACTTTTTGTACAGAAGGGTGTCCTCGACAAGGAGACAGCGATGTCTTTCCGCCGCAATATACTCGAGAAGGGCGGCAGCGAGGAGCCTATGGTGCTTTACAGCCGTTTCCGTGGAGCGGATCCTGATGCAGGAGCCCTTCTCAGAGGCCGCGGTCTCTAAGAGTGAGAATTGATGAACAGATAACCCTTAAAATGACACATATTAAATGCTAAAACCTTTTATCACATTTGCGGCATGCCTGACGCTTGCCGCATGCGGCATGTCAGACGGTACGCCTGACTATAAGAATCCCGAAATTCCGGTTCAGGACAGGGTGGAGGACCTTCTCGACAGAATGACCGTCGAGGAAAAACTTGGACAACTTCTCTGTCCACTCGGATGGCCTATGTATGAAAAGACAGAAAATTCTGTCGGCATATCCGGCGAATACAGGAAATTTATAGATGAGCAGCACGGAGGTATGCTCTGGGCTACTTTCAGGGCAGACCCTTGGACAAGAAAAACTCTTGAAAACGGTCTGAATCCTCAACTTGCAGCCGAGGCATACAATGCTCTCCAGCGCTATGCCATCGACAGCACACGTCTGGGTATTCCTATCATCCTTGCAGAAGAAGCACCTCACGGTCACATGGCTATAGGTGCGACAGTCTTCCCTACAAGCATAGGACTTGCTTCGACATGGGACAAGGAACTTCTTTCGGAGGTCGGAAGGACAATTGCAAGAGAACTCAGGGCTCAGGGAGGACATATCGGCTATGGTCCGGTGATCGACCTTGCACGTGAACCGAGATGGTCAAGAGTAGAGGAGACATACGGTGAGGATACTTATCTGACTTCCGAGATGGCTGCTGCAATGGTAAGAGGTACAGGTCCGAAGCACAACGGCTGGGACAAGGGAGTAATCTCGACTCTGAAACATTTTGTGGCATACGGCATTCCGGAGGGCGGACATAACGGAAATCCTTCGAATGTCGGCGAGCGTGATCTTCATGAGAATTTCCTTCCTGCATTCAAGTCTGCTATCGATGCCGGTGCGCTTTCAGTGATGACTTCATACAATTCCATCGACGGAGTGCCTTCTACCGGCAATCCTGAACTTCTCCGCGACCTTCTCAAGGAAGAGTGGGGATTTGACGGCTTCGTGGTTTCGGACCTTGTGAGCATCGACGGTCTTCACAGCGACCATCACATCGCAAAGGACAAGGAAGATGCAGGAATCATCGCCATCAATGCAGGCGTTGACGTTGACCTTGGAGCCAACTGCTTCGCGCTTCTGAAAGAGGCGGTGGAGAGCGGCAAGGTCAGTGACAAGGTGCTTGACGAGGCCGTAGGAAGAGTCCTCAGACTCAAGTTCGAACTCGGTCTTTTCGATAATCCGTATGTAGATCCGCAGGCTGCGGCTGCAGAGGTGAGAAAGGCTGAAAATATAGAGGTGGCACATCAGGCAGCGAGAAAGGGTGTCGTGCTTCTTGAAAACAACGGCATCCTTCCGCTCCGCAAGGATATGAAGGTGGCTGTGATCGGTCCGAATGCCGATAATATGTACAACCAGTTGGGTGACTATACCGCCCCTCAGCCTCGTGAGAACATCCGCACCGTCCTTGACGGAATCAAGGCGAAGATAGGGGAGAAGAACGTTACCTATGTGAAGGGATGTGCTATCCGTGACACCAAGTCCAATAATATAGCAGAGGCTGTTCAGGCTGCCCGCAAGGCTGATGTGGCAGTCGTAGTTGTCGGAGGTTCAAGCGCAAGAGACTTCAAGACCACATACAAGGAGACAGGTGCAGCCGTGGCAGACAAGAACTCCATCAGCGACATGGAGGCCGGTGAAGGATTCGACCGTGCAAGTCTTGAACTTCTCGGACTTCAGAATGAACTCCTTGCTGCAGTCAAGAAGACAGGAACTCCTGTCGTAGTCGTATATATCGAAGGCCGTCCTCTCGACAAGAGATGGGCAAGCGAGAACGCAGATGCCCTTCTGACCCAGTTCTATCCGGGACAGCAGGGTGGAGAAGGACTTGCAGACGTCCTTTTCGGCGATTACAATCCGGCAGGCCGTCTTCCTGTATCGGTTCCATATGATGCAGGCCAGATTCCGGTATATTACAACAAGAAGTTCCCTAAGGGACACGACTATGTGGAAATGCCTTCTGATGCCCTCTATCCGTTCGGATACGGTCTCAGTTACACCACTTTCGACTATTCGGGACTTGCTCTTGAAAATCTCGGCGACAACCGTGTGAAGGTAAGCGTGGACGTGAAGAATACAGGAAACTTCGACGGTGAAGAGGTCGTTCAGGTGTATGTGACTGACCTTGTGGCATCTACGGTACGTCCTCGCAAGCAGTTGAGGGCATTCGAAAGAGTTGCCGTAGCCAAAGGCGAGACAGTACACGTAGAGATGATTCTCGAAGAACCTGCATTCATCGTATATGACAGGAACATGAATCCGGTGGTGGAGCCGGGTGAATTCACCATAGCGGTAGGCGCATCATCAGCCGATATCAGACTTCAGGAAAATATAATATTGTAAACATATGAGAAAATCATTATTCTTGACCGCTCTTGCGGGTATTGTAATTTCAGCCTGCACAGTGCAGGACAAGCCGGATTATGTGTCATTCGTCGATCCGTATATCGGATCGGGCGGACACGGTCATGTCTTCGTGGGCGCCAGTGTACCTTTCGGTATGGTGCAACTCGGCCCTCAGCAGATCAGGGACGCATGGGACTGGTGCTCTGGTTATCAGTATAGCGACACTCTTGTGATCGGATTCTCGCATACACATCTTTCAGGTACCGGAATCGGTGACCTCGGTGATGTGGTTCTGATGCCATATGATCCTGCAAATGTAAGATTCTCAAGCGAATATATGCCACGCAAGAAGGCTGAGGCAACCCATGTATACGGCTATCTTGACCATGCTAAAGAGCAGGTAAGACCTGGATTCTACAGCCTTGAAATGCCTGAATATGGTGTGAACGTACGTCTGACTGCTACAGAAAGAACAGGTATTCATGAGTATACTTTCACCGCTGACCGCTCTGCAATCCTTGTTGACCTCTGCTCAGGAATCGGTTGGGACGGAGTCACCGACTGGAACCTTACAGTGAAGGATGCCACTCATATAGAGGGTTACAGACGCTCATCAGGTTGGGCAAAGGACCATACTTACTGGTTTGCTGCAGAGTTCTCGGAGCCTGTGACCGGACAGGATACATTGGCCATCACTGATAAGGAATCAGCCATCGCCCTTTACTTCGACACTGCGAAGAACAAGCAGATCCTCGTAAAGGTGGGTATTTCTCCTGTAAGTGCCGAGAATGCATGGGAAAATCTCGCGGCAGAGCAGTCCGGATGGGATTTTGACGGCATAGAGGCGGCGGCAAGAGACCGTTGGAACGAGGAACTCGGCCGTATCGACATCCAGGCTATGGATGAGAAGCAGCGCAGGGTATTCTATACTTCCCTCTATCATACGATGATCTCTCCTTCTCTCTTCAACGATGTGAACGGTGAGTACAGAGGTGCTGACGGACAGGTTCACAGCAGTGACGAGGACCAGTACACAATCCTTTCATTGTGGGATACTTACAGGGCTGCATTCCCGCTTTTCACTCTCGTGAATCCGGAAATGTCCCACTCCCTCGCATCTACATTCATGAATATCTATGACCAGCAGGGCAAACTCCCTGTATGGCATCTTGCCGGAAACGAGACCGACTGCATGGTCGGAAATCCTGGCGTCATCATCATGGCTGACCTCATCCTCAAGGGATTTGTGAAGGATGTGCCTGCAGCCATCGAGGCCATGAAGGCTTCTTCGATGCTTGACGAAAGAGGACAGGAACTGCTCAAGATCTACGGTTATATCCCATTCGACAAGAGTGCTGAACTTGAAACTGTTTCAAAGGCTCTCGAATTTGCGATTGCCGATGCATGTCTTGCGAAAGTGGCTCAGCAGTATGGAGATACGGAAGCGGCTGAATATTTCGGCAAGAGAAGCGGATCATGGAAGATGTATTACGATCCGTCAGTCGGATTCGTACGCGGAAGAGCATCCGACGGTTCATGGAGGACTCCTTTCGATGAGTTCAAGGCTCTCCATATGCAGAGCGATTTCACAGAAGGAAACGCATGGCAGTACACATGGCTTGTACCGCAGGATCCTGAAGGCCTTATCGAGATGCTCGGCGGTCCAGAGGCGTTCGCTCAGAAACTTGACACATTCTTCGTCATCGAAGGTGATCTCGGTCCTGCAGCAAACGATGTCACAGGTCTTGTAGGACAGTATGCACATGGAAACGAGCCAAGCCACCATATCGCATATTTCTATAATTATGTAGGCCAGCAGCATAAATGTGCTGAGAAGGTACGTTATATCCTTGATGAGCTTTATTTCGACGATTACAGCGGAGTATGCGGAAATGAGGATGCAGGACAGATGTCTGCATGGTATGTACTCTCTTCTCTCGGACTTTATCAGGTGGATCCTGCTAAGGGTGACTTCCATTTCGGATCTCCAGCCGTCCACAAGGCTGTTCTGAACGTCGGTGACGGAAAGACTTTCACTATCATCGCCGAGAACAATTCTCCTGAGAACATCTATATCCAGTCAGCGCGTCTCAACGGTGAGACTCTTGATAGGACAAGCGTGACTTATGAGGAAATCGTGGCAGGAGGAACCCTCGAATTCGTGATGGGCCCTCAGCCGCGTTAAGCAAATGCCAAACCAACCGTTATGATGAAAAAGATACTGACCACATTGTCTGTCATGGCCCTTGCGGCCGCAGTTTCTTCGGCGCAGGTTCCGAACTGGAAGAATCTTGACGTATTCAGCGTCAACGCCGAGACTGAAAGGACAGAACTTATCTTCCACTCCAACTGGGAAGATGCTCTCTCCAAGGATTTCGAGCAGAGCGAATATTATAAAAGTCTCAACGGAACATGGAAATTCAGGTATCATGATACCCAGGAGACCATGGATCCGGCCATAGGTGGCGTTAGCGCTTCCCAGACTCAGTCATGGGAGGAAATCAAGGTTCCGGGCAACTGGGAACTTCAGGGATTCGGTATCCCTATCTATGTCAACACCGACTTCGAGTTCATGACATGGAATCCGAAACCTCCTTTCATTCCGGAGGAGAATCCGACAGGAGTATATTTCCGTACATTCGAAGTGCCGCAGGAATGGTCTGGACGTCAGGTCTATCTCAATCTCGGAGGTGCCAAGTCCGGAGTGTATGTATATGTGAACGGCCAGGAAGTCGGCTATAATGAGGATTCGAAGGATCTTGCAAGATTCAACATCACAAAATATCTTCGTGAGGGAAGCAATGACCTGGTACTCAAGATGTACCGGTTCTCTACTGGTTCATATCTCGAGTGCATGGACTTCTTCCGTATCAGCGGCTTGGAGAGAGATGTATATCTTTCTACAGAGAAGTTCCATACTCAGTTCGACATCAATGTGATATCTACCCTTGATGAGGAATGCAAGGACGGTATTTTCCGTCTGGAACTTTCAGCGCTTCCGATGCGTGACCTTGATGTCTCTTATCAGCTTCTCGACAAGGACGGCTCGATCGTACTCAAGGACTGCCGTCTGGTCAATGCCGGAAAGGCAATGATGGAAGGTGTCGTGGAAGATGTGCGCAAGTGGACCGCCGAGACTCCTGAACTTTATACCCTCCTTCTTTGTGTAGAGGGAGAGTATACACGTTTCAATGTAGGTTTCCGCCGCTTCGAGATCCAGGGTGACATCTTCCTCGTGAACGGTCAGCCTGTGAAGTTCAAGGGTGTGAATCTCCATGAGACAGATCCTTACACAGGACATTACGTGACCCGCGAGAGGATGCTCCAGGACCTCAGACTGATGAAGGAGAACAACATCAACGGTATCCGTACATGCCACTATCCTCAGCCACGCATGTTCTACGACCTTTGCGACAGCCTCGGATTCTATGTATACAGCGAGGCCAACGTCGAGAGTCACGGAATGTTCTATGACCTTGACAAGACCCTCGGAAACAAGCCTGAGTGGTACGGCAACCATATCTACCGTATCCGTAACATGTATTTCCGTACAAGGAATTATGCCTGCGTGACTATCCTTTCTCTCGGAAACGAGGGCGGTAACGGCTGCAACTTCTACAATGCATATAATGAGATCAAGGCTCTTGAGAAGGACGGAATGAATCGTCCTGTATGTTATGAAAGGGCTGAATTCGAATGGAATACAGACATGATCGTGCCTCAGTATCCTGACGATGACTGGTTCAGGAGAATGGGCGAGAAGTCTCCAGGACGTCCGGTATGTCCTTCGGAGTATTGCCATTCGATGGGTAACTCGACCGGTTCGCTCGACCTTCAGTGGGAATATATCTACAAGTATCCTCACCTTCAGGGCGGATTCATCTGGGACTGGGTGGACCAGGCTCTTGCAAAGTATGATGAGGACGGCAATTTCCTTTTCTGGGCATATGGCGGTGACTTCGGTGAAAATATGCCGAGCGACGGAAACTTCGTATGCAACGGTCTCATAGGACCTGACCGCGAACCGCATCCTGGCCTTTCAGAGGTAAAGTATGTATATCAGGACATCAAGTTCACATCCGACGACCCTGCAAGCGGAAGGTTCAATATCTTCAACCGTTTCTATTTCAAAGACTTGAGCAGATATGATGTAAAGTATACCGTTCTTGCTGACGGAAAGCCTGTAAGAAAAGGCAAACTTCATTTCGATACTCCTGCACAGAAGGGTGAGGACTTCATCGTGAAACTTCCTCGACTAAAGAAGAGAAAGTCATATTATATCAATTTCGATGTCGTGACAAGAGAGGCTGCTCCGCTTCTTGAAAAGGGACATGTGATCGCTACAGAGCAGTTCTTCCTCAAGGATGCTCAGAAAAAGGCGTATGTACCTGATGACAAACCGGTTGAGGTAGTGGAAGATGGCAATGTCGTTACGCTCCGTTCGTCAGATGTGGAGTTCGTCTTTGATGGCGACAAAGGCTATGTCACTTCATATAAGGTCAAGGGCAATGAGATGCTTGCAGACGGTTTCGGAATCAGACCGAACTTCTGGAGAGCGCCTAACGACAATGACTACGGATGCTGGTGGCCGAAGAGGACTCAGGCATACAAGACTGCATCGAAGGAGTTTGATGCGGAATGGTCTGTAGAGGATGCGGAGAACGGAAAGGCTCTCAAGGTGACCTACAACCTTCCTTCGGGAAACATATACAACGTGACTTATAATGTCCTGGCGAACGGAATCGTCAAGGTTTCTGCAGATTTCAAGGGTGTTGAGTCTGCTGAACCTATAGAAGTACCTCGTATAGGTTTCAGAATGAGGCTTCCGCTTTCTGCTGAAGAATATACATACTTCGGTAGAGGACCTCAGGAGACCTACTGGGACAGGAAGGCCGGTGCAAGAATGGGCATCTGGGAGACATCTGCTACTGAATCATATGTGGCATATGTACGTCCTCAGGAGAACGGCCATCATGTGGACTGCCGTTGGCTCGCTTTTGACGATATGACTGTATTCGGTAACAATTTCGAGTTCAATGCTCTTCGAAACAGCGTTGAAGACTTTGATTCTGAAGAGGCTGTACAGCATGATTATCAGTGGGATAACCTTCATGCGGACGAAGACCACAGCCCTGAGAATGCAAAGGATTCACGCCGACGTCAGCATCATATAGACGATATTGTTCCAAGGGATTATGTCGAACTTTGCATTGACGGTGTACAGACCGGTATCGGCGGATACGACAGCTGGGGACAGAGAACCGATCCTGAAAGGACTCATTTCAGCAATGAGGATTTCTCATTCACCTTCACTATCGTTCCTGACCGTGCGGCCGGTTTCCGTAAGGCAAGCAGATATACTTACTGATTCTGATGCTCAGGCTGACCTTAAGACTATGCTGTCTGTTCTGTCTTATGACAGGACAGGCGGCTTTGTATGCCCAGAGCCTCACATTTGATGAAGGATGTGATTTCGGAACCATATATGAGAAGGACGGAAAGGCGGCAAGGGAATTCACCTTCCGTAATGACACCCCTTCCGATGTAGTCATATGTGAAATCACGACAGGTTGCCGCTGTATAAACGGCGAGCCTTCTTTCAAGGTTGTGAAGCCCGGCAGTACGGGAACGGTCAGAATCTCGTTCGACCCGGCGTACCGAAGCGGAGAATTTTCATACCCCGTCATACTCTGGTATGCGGACAGGATGGCCCGCAAGACGGTGAATGTCAAGGGAAATGTTGTTCCGATGAAACATCCCATAGAGGAAGATCATCCGTATGGCCTTGGCGAAGGATTATATACAAGTCATAAGGTCCTGCCTTTCGGCACGATAAGATGCGGGGAAACGAAACGGATGTTTTTCCGGTATGGAAACGGAACCCGGGAACAGATGGAACTCACTTTCGTGGTGGAAGGATGCTGCTCCCATGCCATAGATATGGAAAGACATTTTTCCCTTGCACCAGATGAGAGAGGAAAACTTTATGTCAGCATCACCATGCCGTACGGATATTCCGGAAGCCATGTCAACCGTATCTGGCCCGTAGTCAACGGAGTCCGTCTGGAAACCCCGATCATCGTAAAGATGACCACATCAAGATAAATACAACCAAACCAATCAATAACACTATGGATCTTAAAAACCTATCATTGATCGCCGCTGCTGCAGCCTTCATGGCATGCAACACGGTAACTCCTCCTGCTCCTTATGGCGCATTGCCGTCAGATGCACAGGTCGAATGGCAGAAGATGGAATACAACATGTTTGTCCACTTCGGCCCTAACACATTCACAAGTGCAGAATGGGGAGACGGTACTGAAAGTGCCGACATCTTCGCTCCTGAGGCACTCGACTGCCGTCAATGGGCTGCCACGGCAAAGGCTGCCGGCATGAAGGGAATCATCATCACAGCCAAACATCATGACGGATTCTGCCTCTGGCCTAATCCTGTAAGTCAGCATACTGTCGCTCAGAGCAGTTGGAGAGACGGAAAGGGTGACGTCTTGAAGGAACTGTCCGAAGCCTGCAAGGAGTACGGACTTGAATTCGGAATCTACATATCTCCATGGGACAGGAACGATCCTCATTACGGCTCTGACGCGTATAATGATGTGTTCGTGAAGACACTCGAGCATGCTCTCGGAAGTTATGGCGAGGTGTTCGAACAGTGGTTCGACGGAGCCTGCGGAGAGGGTCCTAACGGCAAGAAGCAGACTTATGACTGGCCACTCTTCTATTCTACAGTATATAAGATGCAGCCTGATGCCATCATTTTCTCGAATGTTGGTCCGGGATGCCGTTGGGTAGGAAATGAGTATGGAAGCGCTGGACGTACATGCTGGGGTACAATGAACGTAGGTGAACTTACTCCAAGCAGCCCTGCTGACTGTGACATCCTCAATGAGGGTGAGGCAGACGGTGAGAAATGGGTTGCCGCTGAAACAGACGTATCTATCCGTCCGGGCTGGTTCTGGAGAGAGTCAGAGAACGAGAAGGTCAAGACCGTCCAGGAACTCCTCAAGATATATTATGAGAGCGTGGGACGTAACTCCCTCCTTCTTCTCAATGTTCCGGCTGACAAACGTGGTCTCCTTCATGAAGTCGACTCTGTACGTCTTATGGAACTTCGTGCTGCAATCGATGAAATCTTCGCTGTCAATCTTGCAGAAGGTGGCGTTGCGGAGGCAGAGGATGTCCGTGGAAACAGCGGAAAATATGCTGCTGCAAACATTCTGGATGCTGATTATGATACATATTGGGCAACAGATGACGATGTGGTCACTGCTTCCTTTACAGTCACTCTTCCTGAACCACGCCAGTTCAATCGTGTTCAGATTCAGGAGTATATCCCTCTGGGTCAGAGAGTTGCGGCATTCAGCATCGAGGCTCTCGGTGAGGACGGTCAGTGGAAGACCATTGCAAACGAGACTACAATCGGCTACAAGCGTATCGTTCATACTCCTGTCACTGTAGCGACAGCAGTGCGTGTAAACATTGAGGAATCCCTTGCATGTCCTGTTATCAACGGTTTCGCTCTCTATATGGACAATATATATAAGAGTGACGAGAAGGCGAACATCCCTGTCGGTGAGGTCAAGCCTGCTTCTGAACCTCTCGAGGTTGTCCTTGATGAGGCTCAGACAGTGAAGGGCTTCACATACGCTCCTATATATAAAGGTGAAGGCGGATGCATCGTGACTTATGACCTGGAGGTAAGCAAGGACGGCAGCGCATGGACAAAGGTATATGAGGGCAAGATGTTCGAGAACATCATCAATAATCCTACATCACGCGAAGTTGTCTTTGAGGAGCCGATGAAGGTCAAGGCGGTGCGTCTTGTTCCTTTACGTGTGGAGATTTCTGCCGGTGCTGCCGGACAGGCTCATGACACTTATGGCTGCTCGGAATTCACACTTTTAATGTAGATTTTTCAGTTTTAGGGGTAAAATGCTTAATTTTTTCTGTGAAACGCCCATTTTTAGCCGTGTTAAAATTTGCTAAAACGTTTTATATTTTAAAAAAATGTCATACCTTTGGCCCCGATATACTATCATGCAGATAATGCATTGGAATATAGAACAACTTATACTAACTATTAATTAACCAATAACACTTTTCCAATTATGAGTAAACACTCTATGATGAAAGGTCTGGCTTCAGTCGTAATGACCATAGCCGGCTTCTTCCTCTTCGCTGGAATCGGTTTTGCACAACCGGGGGGGGTAATCTCCGGTACTGTAATCGATGAATTCGGAGAGCCACTGATCGGTGCCAGTGTCTTTGTAGAAGGAAACTCATCAGTCGGAACCATCACTGACCTTGACGGTAATTATACCCTCTCGGTTCCAGAAGGATCGACTGCTCTGATTTTCTCTTACATCGGCATGAAGGATCAGGTAGAACAGATCAATGGACGCACAGTCGTGAACGCAACTCTCGTAACAGAGTTCGACGCTCTCGAAGCAACTGTCGTTACTGCGATGGGTATCTCAAAATCAGAGAAATCCCTCTCCTACAACGTTCAGGAGACAAAACTTGAGAACGTTACACCATCGGGTTCATTCGTGAACTCACTTAACGGTAAGGTTGCCGGTGTGTCAATCACTTCTTCATCTGCCGGTGTCGGCGGTGGCAGCCGTGTCGTTATGCGTGGTACAAAATCACTCTCAGGAAACAACAATGCTCTCTATGTGATCGACGGTATTCCAATGCCATCGCTTTCTGGAGACCAGCCTGAAGGAGTATTCGCAGGTGCAGGTTCGACCGGTGACGGTCTTTCTGCCATCAACCCTGACGATATCGAGAGCATCTCAGTCCTTTCAGGTCCTTCTGCAGCCGCTCTTTACGGATCATCTGCAGCAAACGGTGTGGTAATCATCACAACAAAGAAGGGTTCAAAGGATGATTTCTCGATCAACTATTCGAACAGCACTTCTTTCTCGAATGCTTACATCATGCCTCGTTTCCAGAACACTTATGGAACAACAGAGGCCGGCTCTTATCAGAGTTGGGGTGAGAAACTCGCTACTCCTGCTTCTTACAATCCGAAAGACTTCTTCCAGACTGGTTACAACACTACAAACTCTCTCAGCCTCTCAACAGGTAACGAGAAGAACCAGACTTACTTCTCAATGGCGTCTACAAACGCTGAAGGTATCATCCGTAACAACGATTACGACCGTTACAACTTCTCTATCCGCAACACTTCGAATTTCCTCGATGACAAGATGACCCTCGACCTGAGTGCATCTTACTCACACATCAGGGAGCAGAACATGATCACTCAGGGTCAGTATTCAAACCCTGTCCTTCCTGTTTACCTCTTCCCTGCAGCAGACGATTTCGAGCGTATCAAGATTTATGAGCGTTACAACGCTGAGCGTGGTTTCAAGACTCAGTACTGGCCATATGAGAACGAACTCACAATGCAGAACCCTTACTGGGTTACTGACCGTCAGAAGTTCGTGAACAACAAGACACGTGTCATGGGATCGGCTCAACTCAAGTATGAGATCACTGACTGGCTCAACATTTCAGGACGTGCAAAGATCGACAAGAACATCGAGACACATGAGAAGAAGTTCTCTGCTTCAACTCTCGAACTCCTCGCAAGAGACAGCAAGTACGGTTCATACGGAAAGCGTGACCTCGAGAACACTCAGATCTTCGCTGAGGCTATCCTCAACGCAAACAAGTACTTCCTCGATGACCAACTCTCACTCACTGCTATGGTCGGTACCAACATGGAGTATACCAACTTTGCAGATCAGAGCATCGAAGGCGGTTTCGCATCAGTTGCAAACGTATTCTCACTTGCAAACATCGACAGGACTCATCCTCAGACTTACATCGATGCAAGCGGCTACAAGATCATGAAGCAGGCTGTGTTCGCTAACGTACAGTTGGGATGGAAGGGTATGGTTTACCTCGATGTTACAGCACGTAACGACTGGACATCTACATTCGCAAAGTCTGACTACAAGTCATTCTTCTATCCTACAGTAGGTCTTTCAGGAATCTTCACCGAAATCTTCCCAAGCCTCAAGGGCAACGTCCTCAGTTACATGAAGGCTCGTCTCTCTTACTCTGAGGTGGGTAACGATCCGGATCCGTTCCTTACTATCCCTACTTACCCTATCTCAATGGGTACAGTGAACATCGCTACAAGAATGGTCAACACTGACCTTCAGCCGGAGCGTACAAAATCTTGGGAAGTCGGTGTGAACACATACTGGTTCAACAACAGACTCAAACTCGACGCTACTTACTATCACTCAAGCACATACAACCAGTTCTTCGAGCCTACACTCTCGACTGCATCAGGTTATTCTTCTGTGATCGTGAACGCCGGTCAGGTAAACAACCAGGGTATCGAACTCTCTGCAAGTTGGGATCAGGACTTCGCATGCGGCCTCAACTGGAGAACTTACATGACTTACTCGCATAACCAGAACAAGATCATCTCTCTCCTCGACGAGTGGACAACTCCAACAGGCGAAGTGATCTCTCTCAAGGAAATGGAAGTAGGCGGCATGGCAGGTATGAAGACCATCCTCAAGGAAGGCGGTTCAATGGGTGACATCTATGTGACTACACTCAAGACCGATGAGCACGGTGCTATCTATGTTCATCCTTCAAACCAGACAGTAACTGCTGACTACAACAATTATATCTATGCAGGTGACACTGCTCCTAAGCATCTCCTCAGTTGGGGTAACGAGTTCAACTTCAAGGGCTTCAACCTCAACTTCCTCTTCAACGCAAGACTCGGTGGCGTAGTTGTTTCAAAGACTCAGGCAGTCATGGACTACTATGGTATCTCTCAGGCAACTGCTGACGCACGTGACAACGGCGGTGCTCTTGTGAACGGCAAACTCATCCCTGCGAAGGAGTATTACCAGACAGTAGGTTCAGGCAGCGGCGTACTTTCACAGTATGTATATGACGCTACCAACATCCGTCTCGGCGAACTCTCATTCGGTTACAACTTCCCTGTACAGAACTGGTGCAAGTGGCTCAAGGGCCTCAACGTATCATTCGTGGCACACAACCTCGTGATGATCTACATGAACGCACCGTTCGATCCAGAGTTGACAGCATCAACAGGTACATATGGTCAGGGTGTTGACTACTTCATGCAGCCAAGCGTACGCAACCTTGGATTCTCAGTAAAACTTAAATTCTAACAATTGCCGCAAAAGTTATGACTATCAATATGAAAAATATCATTAAAGGTCTTGCTGTGGCAGTTTGCTTCAGCACAATGCTGACCGCTTGTACAAAGAACTTCGAGTACTTCAATACAAACCAGCACGAGGCTACCGAGGAGCAGATGAACCGTGACGGTCTCAAGACAGGTTCGTTCTTCTCTCAGATGCTCAGGACTGTGTACATCTATAATGACGGTGTAAACCTCGACTCTGACTATCAGATCGCTTACAACCTTCTTGCTGATTCTTATGCAGGTTACTATGCACCTACAATCAGCAGCAACAACGGAGTACACTGCGGAAGTTATTTCATGACAGAGTCTTGGAGAAGAGCAATGTTCTCATTCTCTTATACAAAGGGTATCGCCGCTTATGTTCAACTCGCTCAGGTTGCGGCAGATCAGGAGCATGTCCTTGCTCTTGCAGACATCGCAAAGGTGACAATCATGCACAGAGTGACTGACTACTACGGTCCGGTTCCTTATTCAAAGATCGGTGCTTCCCTCAATGTCGAGTATGACGCTCAGCAGGACATCTACGAGCAGTTCTTCCAGGAACTCGGTAATGCTGTTGACGTTCTCAACAACTATAAGAACGCTAACCCTGGCAGCACAATCCTCTCAGAGTACGATATCATCTTCGGTGGTGATGTTACAAAGTGGATCAAGTTCGCCAACTCACTCCGTCTCCGTCTCGCAATGCGCGTCGTTTATGCTGACGAGGCACTTGCAAAGGCTGAGGCAGAAAAGTCTGTGGCTGACATGACAGGTGTGATGACAGAGGCTGCTGACGTTGCTAAGATCAGCAAGTCTTATGTGACTTACACTCACCCTATAGTGACGATCAACGGCTTCAACGACGGTGATACTCAGATGGGTGCTTCAATGGATGTTTATCTCAACGGTTACAACGACCCACGTACTGCAATCTACTTCAAGCAGGCAGGCAAGGGCGGTTACCATGGAGTAAGAAACGGTATCCACACATCTAACTGGAATGCATATAGAAATGCAACTGGTAATGTATCCGCTCCTAACATGGAAAATGCTGAACTCACATGGATGACTGCTTCAGAGGTCGCTTTCCTCCGTGCTGAGGGTGCTCTCCGTGGCTGGAACATGGGTGGTTCCGCTCAGGAATTCTATGAAAAGGGTATCAGACTCTCATTCGAGGAGACCGGTGCAGGCAACGCTGACGCTTATATCGCAAACTCTACTGCAACTCCGGCAGACTTCGTGGATGCGACAAGCAACGGTGGTAACGCTTCTGCTCTCAGCAAGGTTACAATCGCTTGGGATGAGACTGCAGGCTTCGAACTTGCTCTCGAGAAGATCATCACTCAGAAGTGGCTTGCAATCTATCCAAACGGCTGCGAGGCTTGGGCTGAGTACCGTCGTACAGGCTATCCTGCTCTTCTCCCTGTCCTCAACAATGACAGCGAGGGTGCAGTGAACACAGACCTCCAGATCCGTCGTGTACCTTATCCACACGATGAGTATTCTACCAATGCTGCCGGTGTCGCTTCAGGCGTCGCTAAACTTGGCGGTTCTGACAATGCAGGTACAAAACTTTGGTGGGACAAGAAATCTCGTTAATAAGAAATGACAATGAACAAGATAAAATTCATATTTGCTTCGGCACTCGCAGTTGCTGCAATCAGCAGTTGCCTCAAGGAGGAAGCGATTGTTCTTCAGGAGCCTTACACTTATGATGAACAGTACTTCGAGAACATCCGCGAGTATAAGAAGAGCGAGCATACCCTTTCATACTGCTACTATGCAGCATGGGCACCGCTCGAAGGCTTGACCGGCTACAAGGATCCTGCATCATGGGGTGAGCGCCTCAGAGGACTTCCTGACAGCCTTGACATCGTGAACCTCTGGATGGGTTATCCTAGCCCTAATCCTGAGAGTGAAAGTTATGCTCCTGTAGCATATGCTGACATGAAGTATATGCAGAAGAACCTTGGAACAAGATTCGTCCTCCATGGTGATGCCGCTACTACAAGAGACGTCGTATACAAGGGCGACACTCTTAACATTCAGGATCTTTACAATCAGTGGAAGGCCGGTACAGGTACAGAAGAGGCATTCCGTGAGGCACTTCACAATCATGCCAAGATCATGATCGACAAGGTAAATGAGGCTGGTCTTGATGGTGTTGATGTTGACTGGGAACCACAGCCTGCAGTGTGGAAAGACACTCAGGTGCTTGTAGACCTCATGAAGTATCTCCGCGAGAATCTTCCTGGCAAACTTATCATCCTCGACCTTTTCAGCGATTATCCGCCTGCAGAAGTTAACGAATACATCGACTATCTCGTGATTCAGTGCTATACTCCGCAGATCGGATGTTCTGTCGCACAGTTGACAAGTTTCTACACTGCCCGTGGTATCAATTGCGGTATTCCGGCAGAAAAGATTATCGCTTGCGAGCAGGGCGGTCAGACAGACTATGCTCTCAACGGTGGCGGACTGTGGAAGGAAACCAGAAACGGACAGCAGATCTACACTTCAGACGGTTCTGAAATGTACTCTTTCGAGGGCTTCGCACGCCATACCTCTGAAAACAACATGGCAGGTTGGGGCGTATTCTACGTTGACCGTAACTACTACTCGACCAAGGGTCCTTACTATGAGTTCCGTAAAGGTATCCAGGTTGCTAACCCTTCAATCAGATAAAGGAGATTACAATTATGATTAAATATATTAAATTCGGCGTTATTGCGGCTTGTGCTTTCCTTTTCGCAGGCTGCGTTGCAGGAGACTTCTTCGATCCGAGTCCTGAGGCTATCGTCATGACCGGAACGGATATGAATCCTATGATCAAGTTTGCTGTGGAAGATGATGCTGCCACTTATCCTGTGACAGTTTCCGCTACAGGTCCTGTATCTGAGGATGTGAAGATCAGCCTTAAGATTGACAACAGCCTTGTAGAGAAATACAACAAGCAGTACAGAACAAGTTACTATGCACTTCCGGACAATGCAACTGCACTCGACAAGAAGGAAGTCGTGATTGAAAAGGGTGCCACTTCATCAGAGGCTTCACTTTTCCGCATTGTATCAAAAGATGCATTCGAGGATGGACGTATCTATATCGTTCCTGTGACCATCACAGCGGTTAACGGTGGCGGTCTTGATGTTCTTGAGGCTTCAAGAACCCTCTATATCCGTCTTTCTACAATCATGGACTTCACTGCTCTCGACATCAGCAACTACCGTATGTATTCGAACTACATTTTCGATGATTCAAAGAAGATCGAACTTCCTACATATACATATGAGATCAAGTGTATGATCGATCAGTATCATCCGGGCAGCGAGCCTATCAGCCGTCTCTGCTCATGGACTGCAAAGGACGAGTCAAGATCAATGATGCTTCGTTTCGGTGAGAACGGTCAGGACATCAACTCTCTCCAGATCGTGTCTCCAGGCGGAAACATCATCTCAAAGACCCGTTTCGAGACAGGCAACTGGTACACTCTCTCACTTGCATTTGACGGTTCAGTCCTCAGATTCTATGTGAATGGTGTTCTTGACAGCGAACTCGTGGCTGACTGCTCTAACGTATTCCAGCGTTTCGAACTCGGTATGTCATGGGGTGGCGGATACCCTCAGAAGCAGAGATTCCTTGGACGTATCGCTGAGGTACGTGTATGGGACCGCGCACTTTCTATCGGTGAGATCCAACTCGGTCTCTGTGCTGTTGACGCAACAACTGCAGAAGGTCTCAAGGCTTACTGGAGAATGAACGACGGTGAAGGCCATATCTTCCACGATGCAACCGGAAACGGTTATGACATGGACTGGTCAGTTACATCACGCGACTCTAACGAGGATGGTCCGCTTGAAGATTATGACTATTCTTCTTATGCGGAGCAGGCTTGGGTGTTCGACGATAAGAACAAGTGTCTCAACTAATTAATTTTTGAATCGAAATGAAGAATACATTTAAATATTTGCTTCTCCTCTGCGCATCCGCTTTCGGCTTTGCGTCTTGCCAGGAGGAAGTGGCTGATGTTCAGGGTGTAGTCGGAGACTTTGCATATATCGTCGATGGTACAGAGGCGATGTACAAGTCCACTACATGCTATGTTTACCACACCACTACTCTTGGAGAAGTAGGTGAGGTTGCAACTCAGGTGACTGTCGCTCTTACAGAGAAGCAGGCGTCTGCAGTTGATATTGTAGTCGATGTTGACAACACAAGTCTTACAGGTGATTACAATGCATTCCCGGAAGGAGTCCTCAAGTTCAACGGCAAGGTTACCATTCCTGCAGGTCAGAAAGAGGCTACTATCGACGTCAAGATCGACAAGGCTGACTTCCCTAAACTTACAGAAGTGCTTTATCAGGCTCCTTTCCGCATCGCTTCCGCTTCAGGTGTGAAGGTTTCTACAAACTCAAACATCGCTTACCTCATGGTAGTGACAGAGAATGTGGATCCTATCGCAAACCTTCTTTCTGTTGAAGAGTCAGTTACTGAGTTCGGTATCAAGAACTATCCTAACGAGACTACCATCACAGGTGCTGAGGCTATTTCAAAGACCATCACAATCAATGGTGTGGATCCTGCATTCCAGGCTTTCAACGTTACACTTTCAGTGGATAACACACTCGTTGCAAAGTATAATGCTGCAAACGGTACAGACTACCAGACCCTTCCTTCAGGTGTGAAGGTAAACTTCACTGATCCTATCACAATGGCTCAGGATGCAAAGGCTACAACCGCTACAATCACTGTTGAGAATATCTCTAATATTGTTGCCGGTGAGAATCAGGCATATCTTACTGATGAAAGAGGTTATCTCGTTCCTGTAGTCCTCGGAGTAAATCCTGATGAGGCTACAATCGATGAGAACTGCGGTGTGACTTACATCGTGATCAAGCCTACAAACTTCGAAACAGCATCTAACTTCTTCTCTGCTCTCTACCTTGGAGACTACAGAATGGCTACATGGTACAAGTTCGAGAAGCCTATGGTATTCCAGCCATCACCAGACGGAAACCAGGGTTATACTTACATCTTCCATGTATACCTTGATGAAATCACAAGAGTAGCGCGTATCGGTAACTTCTCTGATGCAAACGAGGGATGGATCAACATGCTCCGTTACGGCCAGAAGGGTAACTACGACACCCGTCTCGAGTGGTGGGTAGGTCCTGGCAAACTCAGAAAGCATCTCTATGCTCCAGCAATCGAGGCCGGCAGATGGTATCAGTATGCTCTCGTTTACAATCAGAATTCATACATCATGTATCTTGATTGCGAAGAGGTGGCACGTGTCAACCTTACTGCAGAAGAGAAGGCTGTCCTCAAAGCAGAACGTTGCGAATTCCAGGCTATCGAGTTCAACTCATCTTGGGGAACTAACTATCGTCGCGGTAACGAACTTCACGGTCGTATCTCGAATGTTGTAGTCTGGAACTATGGTCTCGGCAAGAACCGTATCACTCAGTGCTACGGTGGCGTTGACGATGACCGTGCTACAAACATGTACAGCAGCGACTGGGGTGCTTGGTGGAAGTTCGACGAAGGTGCAGGCCACGTGATCAAGCAGGCCGGCGGACGTCCGTTCGGCGACATCGACTTCTCTAACACTACACGTTGTGATGACGAGGTCAACTATGTTTACAATGTTGACGTAAGTCCATATCTCCAGTGGAAGCAGGACGAGAACAATGTATGGCCATATGAGGTCAAGTATAGAAACGGACAGGCTAATCAGGCTTATCTCGAACTCAAGCAGAATTAATTTTCTACTTATTCTATAATCGCGGGACGACACCTCTGGTGACGTCCCGCTTTTATGCTTATGGTATCTTTGTGAAAAAGTTCAAGGGGAGATTCTGTGATTAGACAGGTACTTTTTAAAAAAAAGAAAAAATCGAAAGATTTAGAAAAAGTTTGTTAAAGAAAAAGAAAAATCTGCATTCGGGTGTTGCCTTGATGCAGTTTTTTTTGCACATTTGCTTGGTGTTAAGGAGGGAGGATGCGACATGATTTTTTTGCCGATAATGGCATTGTTTAATTTTAAGATTAAAAATTATGTCGTACAGTTTCAAGTATGCAGACCTTCTTGATGACGATGTCTTCAAGTTGGTGTTTGGAAGAGAGTCCACTAAGGACGTGATGATTGAATTTCTGAATCAGGTGATACCTGATAGGAAGATTGAGGATCTGGATTTCATTGACAAGGAAATGCATCCTGTTGAGAGAGATCTGAGGGGCTCTGTCTATGATATGTCTTGCAGGACGGATGACGGCTCGCGGGTAATAGTTGAGGTACAGCGTAGGAAGCAGCCGTTTTATCCCGAACGGGCATTGTACTATTCTACGTTTCAGATACAGCGGCAGGTTGAAGCCGGAGCCGAGGAGTATGATTTTCTGCCGGTGTATGTAGTCAACATCATGAATTTCATAATGGATCATGATCCGGGAAGCACAGAAGTAAAGACTGTATACAGACTGTTGGAAGGAAATACTCACAGGTTACTGACCGACAGAGTGACTTTCATCTTTCTGGAATTGCCGAAGTTCCAGAAAAGGCTTGAAGATCTTGATGGCGACATTCTTGAGGGTATGTATTTCTGTTTTAAGAATATGGCGATTCTTGGCGAACGCCCGGAGGTTCTGACTCATCAGATATTCTCTAAAATATTCGAGGTGTCTGAGTTATATAATATGGATAAAGTTACACGTGATAAAGTATTGCACAAGATGACAACAGAAAGAGATTTACGTAATCAGATGGCCTGGGCTCGTAAAGAGGCCATAGAGGAAGGTTTGGCAGAAGGCAGAGCAGAGGGCAGAGCAGAAGGAAGAGCAGAAGGAAGAGTCGAAGGTCGTGCGGAGACTATACGCAAGATGCTGGTTGCCGGTATCCCTGCGGCAATGATTGCTGATGCGTTGGGAATTACCGTGGATGAGTGCGAATCATATAGATGACGGTCTCCGGTCGAGTTTTCAATGACTGCCAGGGTAGTCTCTATCCCTCTTTGAGAATTCAGGATATATTTTAAACTATTGAACCGGTGGAAAATCTCCACCGGTTGTTTTTTCTCATCGTGTGGGCTGCCGATGGCCTTCCATGAAGAACGAGGATCAGGACTTTGTGTGATATCTTCGTTAAAATGATTTAGCAAAATCCTTTCTTTTTAATAATCAATTTATTATATTTGCAATGCTAACCTGTATCAAAACCTGAACCATGCCGAAGAATGTAACTATCAAAGATATTGCTGCGGAAGCCGGAGTCTCCATTGCTTTGGTGTCTTTTGTCATGAACAACCGCATAGAAGCAGACGGTAAGCAGAAATATCGTGTCAACGAAACCACCAGAGAAAGGATTCTGGAAGTTGCCCGCAAACTCAACTATCAGCCGAATGCCGCCGCACGTACTCTCCGCAGCGGACGTTCGAGGGTAATAGGTGTAATACTCTCCGATATTTCCAACGTCTTCTATGGAGAGATTGCCCGACAACTGGAGGAGCAGGCCTTCAAGCAGGGATATACGGTGCTTTTCGGCAGTACAGACGAATGCCCGGAAAAACTGGACAGAATTGCCCGCTCGTTCATAGATAAAGGTGTGGAGGGCTTTATCGTAGTGCCTTGTGAGGGCTCGGAGAACAGTCTCCGCC
Organism: Candidatus Cryptobacteroides sp.; assembly: GCA_045539115.1. Lineage (GTDB taxonomy): Bacteria > Bacteroidota > Bacteroidia > Bacteroidales > UBA932 > Cryptobacteroides. The sequence goes on from JAZQES010000064.1 coordinate 59,369, forward strand.
ATATACGCAACCTTAATATCCCATTGGTTATCATGGATAGAAAGGACATGGATCTCCTTGTGCCGAAGGTTGTCCTGGATAATAAGGCAGCAATGAAGAAGGCTGTGGAGATTCTTGCTGATAAAGGTTTCAGAAAAGTAGAGATGCTTTCATATACCATGAGGGTGTCCAGCATCTCCGACCGTGAAGCCGGTTATCTTGAAATGATGCAGGAACTGGGAGTAGAACCGGATCAGGCACAGATTCATCGGATTCCTTTCGAGAATGTATCAGGTGCGACGGAACAGATGGTTCCCGATCTGATTGCGCGTGGCGTGGAGGGACTGGTGTTCGCTACGAACTCTCTTGCCATTGCTGCTATCAAGAAACTTTTCTCAATGGGAATCAGACTGCAGCAGGACATATATCTTGTCGGTTTTGACAACTCCGATGTATATGACATGTTCAATCCTCCGATTCCTCATGTCCGTCAGCCTATCGGCAGGATATGCAGCGAGGCACTGACACTTCTTTTCGATCTGATGGAAAATGAAGAAAAGACAGATGTCCGCATAATCACTTTGGACGCGGAGGTCGTCAATCTGCAATAATATCTTCTATGAAAATATTTTGTCGCATTCTTATGCTTCTGTCGGTTCTGGCATTCTCATCATGTGCCCGTACCGATATGCCTGCCTTTATTCCGATGCCGGAACATGTTGACATGGGGGCTGGCTTTTATGCACTGCCATCGGATCCGGTGGTAGCCTGTCCTGATTCTTCTTATCTCACTTTGGGAGATTTTGCAGAAACCTGTCTGCCTTCCATGGAGTTGGCCGTGTCTGATGATGGCGATATCGTAATATTGTCCGATCAATGCTTGAAGGAAGGGGAATATGTTCTGGACGTGAAGAAAAACAGGATCCGTATCAGTACCGGTTCATATGCGGGAGCGGTATATGCTTTCGCTACATTGGGCCAGATGATTTCAGACGGAATGGTTCCGGTGTCATGCATTAGTGATTCGCCTCGGTTCGGCTGGAGAGGCTTCATGCTTGATGTGTCACGTCATTTCTTTTCCGTTGAAGAGGTGAAGACCATACTTCTGAAAATGGCTCAGTACAAGTTCAACAGATTCCACTGGCATCTTACCGATGATCAGGGTTGGAGGATTGAAATCAAGGCATACCCGCAACTGACGGCACAAGGAGCATGGAGAGACCATGAAAATCATGGTCATGATGTGAAATGCGCGGATATAGCCAGATCGACTGACAATCCGAGTTTCATTCTGGATCCTTCAAAGATTACGGATAAAGGCTATGGAGGCTTCTATACTCAGGAGGAAATACGTGAAATAGTGGCTTTTGCCGCTTCTCTGGGCATCGAAGTCATTCCGGAGATAGATATGCCCGGCCATTCTCTCAAGGTCGTGGAAGCCTTTCCGGAATTGAGTTGCGGAGGTGTCGCCAAGTGGGGAAATCATTTCTCAGTGCCTCTCTGCCCGGGCAATGACGATCTGCTTACGTTCGCGAAGAATGTATATAGGGAAGTCTTCGAACTCTTCCCTTATCAATATGTACATATCGGTGCCGACGAGGTGGAGCAGGTCCATTGGAAGAATTGCCCTAAATGTCAGGCAAGGGTCAGGAACCTCGGATTGAAGGATGAGACGGCTCTTCAGGCATGGTTTGTATCGGAAATGCATGATTTCTTCTCTGAAAACGGTAAAGTCATGATCGGTTGGGATGAAATTGTTTCGGGAGATGCTCCGGAAGAAGCGGTAGTCATGTGGTGGAGAGGCTGGAGACCGGATACCAGAGACGTTGCAGCAGAAGCGGGACATGACCTTATAATAAGTTCATCGGAATATTTATATCTTGCCGGAGACCAGAACAGGAATTCTCTTGCAAAGGTTTACGGCTGGGATCCGGTAATGGACGGACTGGAGGCCCATCAGGACAAGGTCCTGGGAATCCAGGCCCATCTTTGGACAGAACTATGCCCGTCTTTTGCAAACGCATGTGGCAGGATTTTCCCACGTCTCTTCGCTGTTAGCGAGACTGCATGGTCAAGGCCTGAGCAGAAGGACTTCAAGGATTTTGAGTCCCGTGTCATGAAGCATATCCGCGATTTCGATGCTCAGGGATTGAATTACCGTATCCCGGACATTTCCGGCTTCTGTGATGAGAATGTCTTCATTGACTCGGTTGTAGTTGAGGTTGAGAAGCCTTTTGATGATCTGGTGGTACGTTACACCTCAGACGGTTCTGTTCCGCGTTCGGATTCTCCTGTATATGAAGACCCTCTGACTGTCAAGGAAGAATGTGTCCTCCATTTCAGGTCTTATACGTCCGAAGGCATGCCGGGAGATATATACCGTGCCCGTTATTCTCCGGCAGAATACATCGAGGCCGTGAAACCTGCTGATGATTTTCTGGAACCGGGCTTGAAGGCTGACTGGTATGAATATAGGGGAGAGGCTTGCGACAGCATAGAAACTTCAGTCTTCAATGCATCCTATATCACCGAAGGCGTATATATTCCTGAGGAAGTTAGGGGCAATATCGGCCTTGTTTTCACCGGCTATGTGAATATACCGGAAGACGGCATATATTCTTTCTATACATATTCCGACGACGGTTCATACATAAAGATCGACGGTCGGATGGTTGTTGATAACGACGGTCCACATTCCAGAGTGGAAAGAAGCGGCCAGGCGGCTCTGGAAAAAGGACTTCATTCTATTGAGGCCAGATATTTCGACCATAGCGGAGGTATTCTTGAGGCCGGATGGATAATGCCGGACGGGGAACGCCGCAGATTCTCGGCAGGAGACTTTCTTCACTGACAGGAACAGTAATAAAATGCTATGCTCTCATAGGGGTCATTTTCGTCTACCCCTATGAGAGCATAGTCTATTTATATGTCGCAGGAAGCCTGTTATCTCTCACAGGAGTCAGCGGAAACTACCACTGTGAGTGACAATCAGCCGGATTATCTGATGTAACTGGTGATGAGGTTCAGCCCTTCTGCCGCAGGAGTGAATGTCACTGACTCTGTGCATGCTGGAATCAGAACAGTCTCGCCTTGACGAAGAGTCACTGTGTTGCCTTCCGAGTCTGTCAGACTGCCGTTTCCGCCTACGCAGATGACGATCATGAATGAATCATTGGCATTTACCGGAGCAGTGACAGGCTGGTCGAGGTTGTAGAGTGAAGTGGTGAAATATTCGCATGAGACGATTTCGTTCTCTGCATTCCTGACATCCTCGTATGCTGTCTTGTAATCTTCCAGAACAGTGTAGTCGATGGCTGCCTTTGAAAGTTCTGTGTGGAGTTCACGAGGCTTGCCGTCAAGACCAACTCGTCCGAAGTCATAGATACGGTAAGTGATGTCTGATGTCTGCTGGATTTCAGCGATGAAACATCCTGTTCCGATGCTGTGGATACGTCCTGCAGGAAGGAAGAACACGTCTCCCGCCTTCACGTCATAGTCATGAAGGACCTCGGTGATGGTGTTGTCTTCCACCTTGGCCGCATATTCCTCAGGAGTGATATGCTTCGTCAGTCCTGACATGAGGTGAGCCTTCTCGTCAGCCTGGACTACATACCACATTTCGGTCTTTCCCTTTGAACCGTTATGCCTTTCTCCGGCAAGAGCATCATCAGGATGCACCTGGATGGAGAGGTCGTCACGAGCGTCGATGAACTTGATCAGAAGAGGGAACTCTGTGCCTGTGTTGGCATAAACCTTCTCACCGAGAAGGCGGCCCTTGTATTCTTCTGCAAGTTCTGTAATGGTCTTGCCGGCAAGAGGACCTTCGGCAACGACAGACTCGTTGCCCTTTACGCCTGAAAGTTCCCAACTTTCGCCGATATTGTGCTGGTCGGTCTCGACTCCCTTGAATGGAGCGATCTTCTCACCGCCCCATACGACGGTCTTGAAGATTGTGTTGAATTTCAATGGATACATATCGTTGTATAGTTTATTTGCAGTTGAAATGAAGAGTTCCCGCACCGGTAAGGTCCGCATGGCTTACGCGGTATTTTCCATAAGGCTTTCCGCCCATCTTCATGCTTCTGATCCTTTTGCCCTCTCCCTTGGTGATGACAAGTTTGTCCTTGCCTGAGCAAAGGTCAGGATTGAGGGTGATCTCGATGGTGTCAAAAGCAGGAACGGTAAGTGTATATGAAGGATTTCCAGGGCAGTCAGGATAGAATCCCATCATTGAGAATACAGCCCATGCCGACATCGTACCAGTGTCGTCGTTGCCCGGGATGCCGTCAGGAAGAGTGGTGAAGTGCTTTTCAAGCAAGGCGGCAACCAGTTCCTGTGTCCTCCATTCCTCACCCTTGAAATAACTGAAGAGGTAAGGATAAGCGATGTCAGGCTCATTTGCCGGGTCGTAAAGTTTCTCGTCGAACACCTTCTGAAGTTTCTTTACGAATGCCTTGTTACCTCCCATGAGTTTCGCAAGACCATATACGTCATGCGGAACAAAGAATGTATAGTTCCATGCGCTGCCTTCGTGGAAACCGGGTACAGGCTCGAAATTCTCACCCTGCTTAGGGTCGAACGGCTCGAGGAATTTTCCCTCCATGGTTATAGGACGAAGTGTGCCTGATTCCTTGCTGTAATAATGCTTGTATCCGAGCGAACGCTGTCTGTAAAGTTCCGCATCCTCTGTCTTGCCGAGGTCGGCAGCGAGAAGCGAAAGCGCATAGTCGGCGATATAGTATTCAAGTGCATGTGATACGGAATTGTCGCCTGAGAGGTCTGCTGCATAGTATCCGAGCGGAACATATCCCTTCTCGATGTAAGGGTCCACGTCTGGACGCATGAGGTTTTCAGCACCCGGAGTGTTCGCCGACTTCACGAAAGCCTCATAGGCAGTGTCGATGTCGATGTTGCGGATTCCCTTGAGCCATGTGTCTGTGATCACCGGAATGGCAGGGTCTCCCTCCATTGTGAATGTCTCGCGGCCGTAGAGCTCCCATTTAGGCATCCATCCCCATTCCTTGTACATTCCGATCATCGACTGCACCATATCTCTCTGTCTTTCAGGATATGCGAGAGTCATGAGCTGATGGACGTTGCGGTAGGTATCCCAGAGAGAGAATACTGTGTAACGGTTCTCTCCTTCAGGAACGCATCCGACTCCGGCATTTTCCATGAGAGGATATTCTCCGTTCACGTCGTTAAGGATGTTAGGATGTATGAGGGCGTGGTAGAGGGCAGTGTAGAACACTTCCTTCTGCTTCTCTGTGCCGCCGCTTACCATGATGCGCGAGAGGTCTGATTCCCACTGCTGTGCGGCCTGGCTGCGTACGGTGTCGAATGCAAAGCCCTTCTGCTCGGCGTCGAGGTTCTCCCAAGCGTTTTCGCAGCTTACGAACGACACACCCATCTGGAGCTCCACCTGCTCTCCCTCGGCTGTATCGAAAGAGAACCAGTATCCGATCCGGTCGCCTGCAATTTCACGGCCGTATTTAGTGTAGATCTTGTATTTGCCGTTGTCCGGTGTCCATTCCGCTTCCACGCCCTTCATTGCAGGCTGCTTCTTCCAGAAACCGCTCTCAGAAGGAGTCTTGCTGATGCGGATCGCGAAATACATAGGGAACACCGCCTGAGGATTGTAGCAGAATGTACCTGCAAGCCTCATTCCTTCGATTTCGGTCGCACTCTTTCTGCGGATCCATCCTCCTGTCTCATTGGTGAGACCTTCGCCGAGGTTGACCAGAATGTTGCTCCGGCCTGCAGGGAAGGTGTATCTTTCGGCAGATGTTCTTGTAGTTGCGCTGGCCTCTACCTTGATGCCGTATGAAAGCAGGTCGCAGGTATAATATCCCGGCTCGGCATGTTCTCCGGTATATTCGCTGCCGTAGATGTGATGGTCAGGCTGCACCTCGCCTGTGGTAGGCATGGTGAGCACAAGGCCGAGTTCAGGACATCCCACACCGCTCAGGTTCACATGGGAGAATCCTGTAAAGAACTTGTTTTCGTAGCAGTAAGGCGTTGACCACCATCTGCTGTCCTTGTCGTAGACATTCAGGTCCGAACCCATCACGTTGAACGGGGTCACGGACATCATACCGTTAGGGCAGATCGCACCTGGGTTAGTGGTTCCGAAGTTGGTCGTGCCTACAAACGGGTTTACATAGTCAGTCACCTTTGCTGTGACATTGACTGCAAGGCAGAATGACAAAGCAAAGGTGGCGATAGTCTTAATGAAACTCATGGTTATTCTATATTTGTTTTCTTGATGAAGTCAATGATTTCATCGATGTAACCGAAGCATGCTCCTACCACTGTGTCGGCACATCCGTAATATACGGTAACGCGGCCTGTTTCAGGGTCATGAAGGGCAGAACAAGGGAAACATACGTTAGGGACGTCACCGGTGCACTCGTAAAGAGTCTCAGGGTGAAGGAGGTATGGACCTGTGCGCGCGATCACCTTCCATGGCTGCTCGAGGTCGAGGAGAGCCGCTCCGAACGAGTAGTTGTATCCGTTGCATGTACGGTGAACTCCGTGGTAGAACATGAGCCATCCCTCGGAAGTCTCGATAGGAGTAGGGCCTGCACCGATCTTGCAGCACTGCCATGCGCTCTTCTCGAAATCTGAAGGAGCCATCACGTGACGGTGTCTTCCCCAGAACTCAAGGTCAGGTGATTCAGAGTAGAAGATGTCTCCGAATGGGGTGTGGCCTGTATCCGAAGGGCGTGAAAGCATTGCGTATCGGCCGTTGATCTTGCGTGGGAACATCACTCCGTTGCGGTTGTATGGAAGGAATGCGTTTTCAAGTTGATGGAAAGTCTTGAAGTCAGTGGTCCATGCGATTCCGATGGTAGGGCCGTGGTAGCCGTTGCACCATGTCACATAATACTTGTCTTCCACCTTGCATACGCGGGGGTCGTATCCATATACCCACTGGCCTACCTCAGGATCGTCGCACTCGAACTTGATGGTCTCAGGATTGAGTTCCCAGTTGATGCCGTCCTTTGAGAAACCTACATGGAGAGTCATTCTGATATTGGTGTCGTCTACGCGGAAAACACCTGCATAACCGTCCTCGAAAGGAACGATTGCAGAATTGAATATGCTGTTTGAATCAGGAAGAAGGTCACGTGGGATTACGGGATTTGCCGAGTATCTCCACATTACTTTCTTGCATCCCTCGGGACGGTCCTCCCAAGGCATATTAGGCAGGGGATTGCCTGCGATCTTGATCTTGTTGTCCATGTTATAATTCATTTAACTTTCAAATATACGAAAAAGTCATTTTCGTTCGTCAATTCGGACTATGATTTTCTTTAAAGTCCGCTATGTCAGCGGACAGTCGGCTCGGCGGACATTGTGAATTCTATGTCTGCTCCCTTCACTATTTCGCTGTGGCTGAGGAAGTTCGAATCATGAGTCTTTCCGTTGAGGGTCATATTGCTGATATATGGAGTCTCTCTGCTGTTGTTACCGGCGTTGATCTCTATTTCCTTACCGTCTGCAAGATGGATGACCGCCTTCCTGAAATAAGGAGTACCGATGGCATATTCGTCAGATGCAGGACATACTGGGTAGAATCCGAGGGCCGAGAACACGTACCATGCCGAGGTCTGTCCGTTGTCCTCGTCTCCGCAATATCCGGCAGGAGTTGCGTTATAGAGCCTGTCCATGACCTCGCGGACCCATTTCTGTGCCTTCCATGCCTCGTCTGACCAGTCATACAGATAGATCATATGCTGGGCCGGCTGGTTTCCATGAGCATAATTACCCATGTTGGCTACCTGCATTTCAGTGATCTCGTGGATACGGTATCCGTAATAACTGTCGTCGTAGATAGGCGGAACCACGAATACTGAGTCGAGCATTGCAGTGAATGTCTCAGTGCCGCCCATGGCTTCCTTCAAGCCTTCAACATTGTGGAATACAGACCATGTGTAGTGCCATGTGTTTCCTTCTGTGAACGCATCTCCCCATTTGTACGGGCTGAAAGGCTCCTGGAATGTGCCGTCGAGATTGCGGCCGCGCATGAGGTTGTGAGAAGGGTCGAATACGTTCTTCCAGTTGTTCGAGCGAGCCTCCCACTTGTCAAGTTCTTCCTGAGGACGGCCGAGTTTCTTCGCAATCTGGAGAATACACCAGTCATTGTATGCATATTCCAAGGTGCGGGCTACATTTTCATGAATGCCTACGTTGTATGGAACGTAACCGATGGTGTTGTAATACTCATGGCCGAGACGTCCTGTAGAACTGATTTCAGGATGTACGTGTTCTGTACCGTATGCGATGCAGTCATAGAGGGCCTGCCATTCGCTTTCAGGAGTGATGCCCTTCATGATGGCGTCAGCCACTACTGAAGCGGAGTTGTTGCCTACCATGCAGCCTCTGTGTCCCGGGCTCGCCCATTCAGGAAGGAATTCGTTTTCACGTGCTATGTTCGCAAGGCCAAGTTGGATCTCCTCGTTTACATCAGGATATACGAGATTCAGGAGAGGGAAGAGGGCGCGGAATGTATCCCAGAATCCTGTGTCGGTATAAAGATAGCCGTCGCATACCTGTCCGTTGTACGGGCTGTAGTGTACAGGCTTGCCTTCTTCGTTGATCTCATAGAACTTGCGTGGGAAGAGGGTACTTCTGTAAAGGCAAGAATAGAATGTCCTGTACTGGTCCTCTGTGCCGCCCCCGACCTGGATACGGCCGAGAACCTCGTTCCAGCGTGCCTTCGCTTCGTCCTTCACCTGTGCGAACGTCTTGCCTTCGACTTCCTTGAAGTTGGTCCATGCCTGTTCGAGCGAGATGAATGAAGATGCAGCCTGAGCATTGACTTTTTCGCCGCGTGCTGTCTTGAACTTCACTGCTGCGAGAGCATGGTCACCTTCGAATTCGGCTACTCCATCAAGAGCCTTCTCAGGTCCTGCATATACTGTGAAACTTTCGACAGGCTTGTCGAACTTTACTACGAACCAGTTGCGGAAATTCTCTGGAACGCCTCCGCAGTTCTTTGTGGTGTAGCCTACGACAGCGTTCTGCTCAGGAAGGACCTTGATGAAAGAACCTTCGTTGTATGCGTCCACGATGATACCCGAAGTCTCCGATTCAGGGAATGTGAACTGAAGGGATGCCGCCCTGTCGGTCGGAGTTATCTCTGCATTGATGTCATGGTCGGCGAGATATACCTGATAATAATATGGTCTTGCAGTCTCGCTGAGGTGGGTGAACCAACTTGCGCGTGCGTCCTGATCCACGTTTCTGCTGTCACGGACAGGCATGATGGCGAACTGGCCGTAGTCATTGATCCAAGGTGAAGGCTGATGAGTCTGTTCGAAGCCTCTTATCTGGTGGGCGTCATATCTGTATGCCCATCCGTCTCCCATTGTTCCGGTGACCGGAGTCCAGAAATTCATACCCCATGGAAGGGCGATGGCAGGATAGGTGTTTCCTGTTGAAAATGAATGCTCTGAAAGTGATCCCACCAATGTGGATACATAATCGGCCGGATCGGTGACAAGTTCGGTTTCCTGTCTGCAGCAGCCTGCCAGAAGAGCGACTGCCATGATGATGTAAAATGCCTTTTTCATAAATTGTTTGGCGTATTCGGGTTGTCTTCTATATGATGCTGTTCAATACGTGCACTCTGCCGTCGTTCACAATTTTCAGTATGAGTTCGCCGAAGAGGGTGTTCTGCCATGCGAACCACTCGCGTGTGAACACTTCGCAATTGTCCTTGTGGAACGACTCGTGCATGAAGCCGGTTCCTGCATCTGTGGTCATGAGTTGGCAGATGCATTCGCGGATCTCCTCATCGTCATCAGATGTGAAAGCCTTCATCATGATGCTCATAGGCCATATCACCTCCGACCAGATATGCGGTCCTCCGATGCCTTCACCGGCCGGTCCACGATGGAAATAAGGATTGGCCTCGCTCCATACGAAACGGCGTGTGTTCATATAGATCGGGTCGTCAGCAGGTACATCTCCAAGATAACTCATGGAGAGAAGTGAAGGGACATTGGCGTCGTCCATGAGGAAACGGCTGCCGAATCCGTCCACCTCGAATGCATATATCTTACCGAATTCAGGATGGTCGTATACCGCATGTTCCTTGAGAGCCTTCTCCACTTCATCGGCAAGTGCGAGGCACTCGTCAGCCATTGCCTCTTCTCCGTTTACTGCCGAAAGGATTTCTGCTGCCTTACGTAATGAACTTACAGCCATGAAGTTGGAAGGTACGAGGAATTCGAATGTAGTGGCGTCGTCAGAAGGGCGGAATGCAGATGCTATAAGGCCTACTGGATTTACCGGGTTGCCCTGTCCTACGACGCATTTGGTGTCCAACTGACGGTCTGTGGTACGGAGGAATACGTAACTTCCGTGTCCGTCCTTGCGCTGCTGCTCCTTGAGTGTCGCGAGTATCTTGCCCATGGCCTCGAGCCATGTATCTCCGAAAACCGATGTGTCTCCGCTGGTCTTCCAGTACTCATAGGCAAGGCGGATAGGGTAGCAGTGTGAGTCAATCTCCCATTTGCGCTCGAACACATATGGATCAGCCTCAGGCCAGTCGGTCTTGTTTGCGGCACCGAGAGGCTCGACATTGAATGCGTTTGCGTAAGGGTCGATGCAGATGCATTTGAACTGGCGGTTTATCACGCCGGCGATCATATTCTTCAATGCTTCATCTTCGTTCACATAGCGGACATATGGCCATACCTGTGCCCCGGAATCACGGAGCCACATTGCAGGTATGTCGCCAGTATATACGAATGTATCCGGCTGTCCGTCAGTGCTTTCCACCGGATGGACAGTGGTGTCGAGAGTATTAGGATAACAGTTGGCGAACATCCATTTCAGACGCGGATTCTCCAATATGCCGACAATGCGCTCTATCTCGGCTTCAACTGCTTCTGAAACGAAGAGCCTGTCCTCCGGAAGAGGACGCTGGTCCTCATATGTCTCCGGTTCGTTCGCGCAATACCATACGTTCGGTTCAGATCCCATGTGAAGGATGAGTTCTCCGCCTGCTGCGATGTCCTTATGCTCGATGTAGCCCTTTGTATATGTCTTTCCGTTGAGGGTGATCCTCTGAATGTATCTGTTTGTGTCGCTGTTGTTCTCTGCGATTATAGTGAATTTGCCGCCTGCAACATCGATTGATGCCTTGTCGAAAAGAGGTGTACCGAACCAGTAACGTCCTGAAGCAGGTTCCACTTCATAGAATCCCAAAGAAGAAAGGATGTACCATGAAGACATCTGTCCTACATCCTCGTTGCCGGAAAGACCGTCAGGCTCGGCACTGTACATGGTAGAAAGAACCTCGCGTACCTTGTCCGCAGTCTTCCAAGGCTGGCCTGCCATTGTGTAGAAATAGAGGATATGGTGGCTTGGCTCGTTTCCGTGGGCGTACTGTCCGATGAGACCTGAAATGTCCGGTGATGTCTCCATTCCTTCGATTACAGATGAGACTGTGAAGAGTTCGTCAAGTTTGTTAAGGAACGCTTCCTTGCTTCCGAAACAACTTACAAGACCCTTGAAGTCATGCGGCACAAGCCATGTGTACTGCCATCCGTTGCCTTCGCAATAATCGTCGGCACGGTGGGTCGATGCGAACGGACTGTATTCCTTGCGGAAATAACCCTTGCTGTCCTTTCCTCTGAGGAACTGAAGTTCATGGTCGAAAAGATGGACATAAGACCTGCTTCTGTTGAGGAAATACTGATAGTCTTCCTCCTTGCCCAATTTCTTGGCTGCCTGTGCAAGAGCACCGTCCGCAAGGGCATATTCGAGGTCGTATGCCACAGACTCTCCGAAGAGGTCATAAGGGATGTATCCGTACTTCATCCTTACATCCTGTCCTCTGTCAGGACGGAGTGCGGATGCCTTCATCGCTTCCATGGCAAGTTCATAGTCAAAGCCCTGGAACTCCTTGACGATGGCGTCGGCCACAGGAGGGATTCCCGGATTTCCTACCATGCAGTCTGTCTCGCATCCGTGAAGATGCCATACCGGAAGTTTGCCCTGCTCCTTATATATAGCAAGCATAGTGTTTATGAAATCCACATATCTTTCGCTCTGGAATATGCTGTAGAGAGGCATGGCCGCCCTGTAAGTGTCCCAAAGTGAGAAGATTGTGTAAGTGGTATAGCCGGGATCCGCATATATCTTTCCGTCTGCGCCACGATAGTCGCCGTTTACGTCGCAGAATGTGGCAGGAGCGATCATGGCATGATAAAGAGCGGTGTAGAACACCTTGCGTGCCTGTTCGTCGGATGTCTCGATGCTTATCTTCGACAGTTCTTCATTCCATGCCTTGTCAGCGGCCTGTGCAACAGCCTCGAAATCCCAGCCCGGAAGTTCTGCCGCCATATTCGCCTGAGCGCCTTCCATGCTTACAGGTGAAAGCGCCACCTTCATCATGATCTGCTCGCCTTCGGTCGTGCTGAAATCTGCACGTGCGTAAAGCGGCATGTAGTTCACGCTATGGATCCTCAGGTCTGCAAAAGGCTTCGAAAACTCCACATAGAAATATATCCTCTGTGCATCAGCCCATCCTTTTGAATATCTGTAGCCTCTAACCGCATTGTCTCCGCAAGCCTCGATGAATGTCTCGACAGGGTCATCCCAGCAGCCTCCGTTCTCAAGGTCGATGACTATTCCCGCATCCTCCGCTGCAGGGAAGATGAACCTCTGAAGTCCCACTCGGTTCGTGGCTGTCATCTCGGCGGTGATTCCGTAACGTGTGAGAGGAACGCTGTAATATCCGGGACGTGTGATTTCCTTTGTGCGGTCCGCATATGACCAGAGGCCGGACTGAGGGTCATCCTCGGTGCCTCTGGCGTAATTCACCTCGCCGGTAACAGGCATCACGGTGACATCGAAAAGGTCTCCGATGCCGGTTCCGCTCAGATGTGTGTGAGAAAATCCGATGACGGTGCTGTCGGTGTCATGATAGCCCGAACACCAGTCCCAGATTTCCGGGATGCTTGTAGGACCAAGTTGCACCAGACCGAACGGTACGTTTGCTCCGACGAATACATGGCCGTGGCCTCCGGTTCCGATCCTGGTGTCGACATAGTCCGTATAGGACAATGGCTGCTGGCTGCATCCGACAAGAATGAGGGCAGCCATGATGAGTGTTTGTTTCAAATGTTTCATTATATGCTGTCTGTTGTTATAAATTCATATTCAATATGTACAAAAGTAAACAATATTTCAGAATAATAATGTAATGTTATGAAATATGTCGTATGTTTGTAGGCTTTTATGAAAAAATAAAAGAACCAATATTATTAACACCTAAATATCATTATGAACAAAGGTCTATTTCTAACAATCGTCAGACATTTTGTCGCTGTCATCGCTCTGTGCGTGATGATGCCTTTCGTGGCATCTGCACAGAATGCAGGTCAGGACGGAAATGTCGTGTCGGGAACAGTCCTTGATGCTACAGGTTATCCTGTCATCGGAGCCGCTGTTCTCGTGAAAGGCACAACTCAAGGTGCCAGCACCGATATTGACGGAAAGTTCGAATTCGAACTTCCTGCCGGCACAGGTGCGGAATCTGTTCTTGAGGTTTCATGCCTCGGTTACAAGACAGTCGAACTTCCTCTGGGAGACAGAAGGATATTCGACATTACTATGGAGGACGACGCGATCCTTATGGAAGGAACAGTCGTTACCGCCCTCGGTATCAGGAGATCCGAGAAGGCCCTTTCATATAATGTACAGACTGTCGAGGCAGACGCCATCCTTGCAAACAAAGACGCGAACTTTGTCAACTCCCTCAACGGTAAGGTAGCCGGTCTCGTGATCAATGCTTCATCTTCCGGAGTCGGTGGTGCTTCAAAGGTAGTCATGCGAGGAAGCAAGTCCATCTCTCAGAGCAACAATGCCATTTATGTCATCGATGGTGTCCCTATGACATCAACCGTACAGGCCGCAGGAACAGAATTCGGTTCTAACGGTCAGACAGATCCTATGGCGGACCTCAATCCTGAAGATATCGAGTCAATCTCAGTCCTGACAGGTGCTGCCGCAGCCGCCCTTTATGGTTCCAGCGCTGCAAACGGTGCGATTGTGGTGACTACAAAGAAGGGTGCCGCCGAGAAGACATCTCTCTCGTTCTCTTCAAATACCGAAGTGTCTTCAGTTGCAACCATGCCGCTTTTCCAGAACCGTTACGGTACAGGTGACCTCAACTCACCTGAAGGTTCTGTTGTCCGCAGTTACGGACTTCCTCTTCAGGAAAGCAACAACTATGGCTATGACCCTCGTACTGATTACTTCCAGACCGGAGTGACATCTACCGAGACATTGACTTTCTCTACAGGTACTGACAAGAATCAGACATATCTTTCTACAAGTGCGGTGAACAGCAAGGGTATTGTACCTAATACGGCGTACAACCGTTATAACTTCAAGTTCCGCAACACCACCAAGTTCCTGAACGACAAGATGACTCTCGATGTTTCAGCAGAGTATGTGATTCAGAATCATCGCAATATGCGTAACCAAGGCCTCTACAACAACCCTATCGTCGGAGCATATCTTTTCCCACGTGGAGGAGAATGGGAAGACGTGAAGATGTATGAGCGTTGGGACAATACCCGTAAGATATATTCTCAGTATTGGCCGGCAGGCGATGCAGGTATCACTATGCAGAATCCATACTGGATCAACTACAGGAATCTTGCTACACAGAAACGTCATCGCTTCATCGTAGGAGGGTCACTTTCTTATAAGATTCTTGATTGGCTGACAGCAAGCGGAAGAGTCAGAGTGGACAATTCACAGATTACTGATGAGTCAAAGAACTTCGCCACCACAAACACCCAGTTGACAGGTGGATCTGAAAGCGGTTCATACAGCATCGGACAATATACAGACCGTCAGGTTTATGCTGATGCCCTTCTCAGTGCAAACAAGACATGGGAAGACTGGTCTGTAAGTGCACAACTCGGTACCTCGATCTCTGACCAGTTCTATGGCGGAAGCAACATAGGAGGTCCGATCGCTACCAGCAAACTTGCCAACAAGTTCAATGTGTATATGCTTGACCAGGCTCTCAAGACAACAGGACAGAGCCAGTCACGTCATCAGGTACAGTCTGTCTATGCGCAGGCGGAACTTGGATGGAAGGGGGCATACTATCTCACAGTTACCGGACGTAATGACTGGGATTCTGCGCTTTTCGGACCTATGTCTACAAAGCATAGTTTCTTCTATCCATCAGTGGGTCTTTCAGTAGTCCTTTCACAGGCTCTCAACCTTCCTCAGCAGATAGAATATCTCAAGGTGCGCAGTTCTTTCGCACAGGTAGGTACAGCATTCGCACCGCTTATTGCGAATCCTCTCCACTCATATGATGCAAACACCAACTCATATGCTACCAATGCGAATTATCCTCTCGACCTCAAGCCTGAGATGACCACTTCATGGGAGGTCGGTCTTTCTTCGAGATTCCTTGACGGATTCAGTTTTGATTTCACATGGTATTATACAAACACCAAGAACCAGACATTCGAGATTCCTCTTTCTTCTGGTTCAGGATATGCATCGGCATTCATCCAGTCAGGTAACATCCTCAACACAGGTATCGAACTTGCATTGGGCTATTCGCACACTTGGAACAAATTCACATGGAACACCAACTACACCTTCTCTACAAACCACAATGAAGTGATCAGTCTGGCTGAGAATGTGCAGAACCCTGTGACAGGTGAGAATATATCTTTCGACAATCTTGCAAAGGGCGGATTGGCAAATGCACGCTTCTATCTGACAGAAGGCGGTACTCTCGGCGACCTTTATTCAAGGTCTGACCTGGTACGCGACAACAGAGGCAACATCTATGTGGATGAAGACGGACAGATCGCTACCCGCACATTGTCAAACTTCGAGGACATGATTTACCTCGGAAGCGTTCTTCCTAAGGCAAATATGTCATGGAGAAATGATTTCAGACTCGGAAACTTCAATCTCGGAGCCCTCGTGACAGCACGTCTCGGCGGTATCGTGTATTCAAACACTCAGGCCAAACTCGACTGGTATGGAGTTTCAAAGGTATCTGCAGACGCGCGTGATGCCGGCGGAGTCCTGATCAACGGAGGTGACCTGATCGATGCAAACCAGTGGTACACTACCGTAGCAGGAAGTGATACAGTACCTCAGTACTATGTTTATTCTGCAACAAACGTACGACTCCAGGAAGTATCATTCGGATATACATTCCCACGCAAGGTTCTCGGAAATGTATGTGACCTTACACTCCAACTCGTAGGACGTAACCTGCTCATGATTTACTGCGAGGCACCGTTCGATCCTGAGGCAGTAGCATCGACAACTGATAACTACTATCAGGGACTTGACTACTTTATGACTCCTAATACAAGAAACATCGGTTTCAACATAAGACTTAATTTCTAAGGAGGATGTTTTATATGAAGAAAATTTTCAGATATATATTGATTTTTGCCGGTGCTTCAGTACTTGCAGCCGCTTGTACCCGCAACTTCGAGGATATGAACAGGGATCCGTTCGGAGCCGATGAAGAGGAACTTTCACGCGACGCATATAACGTGCGTTCCGCTCTCCTCGGTCTTGCTGACGGAATCATCGCCCTCGATGTCAATACAACTCAGTTCACTGAGGCACTTCTCGGAGGCCCTCTTGCTGGTTATCTTTCTGATGCCAATGCCGGCTTCAACCAGAACAGCATAGGCCGTTTCAACCCACCTAACAACTGGACAAAGGTCCTCATGGAGGATTTCCCTTCAAGAATCTACCCTAACCTCAGACAACTTCACAATGTTACCGACGATGAAACCATTCTTGCTGTCGGTGATGTAATCAAGGTAGCCGGAATGCACCGTATCGCCGATACATATGGCCCGATGCCATATTCTCAGATAGGAGTTGACGGCGCTCTTCAGGTGCCTTTCGACTCGCAGGAGACAGCATACAAGACAATGATTTCAGAACTTGATGCGGCTATTGAGGTCCTTACAAGAAACCGTACCAACAACTTCTCGGCAAATGCCGACATCATTTTCGCTGGTAATGTGGAGAAGTGGTGCCGTTATGCAAACTCCCTCAAACTTCGTCTTGCAATGCGTATGAGTTATGCAGATCCTGCATATGCACAGAAGGCTGCGGAAGAGGTTGCCGCACATGAGATCGGAACAATGGCATCTGCTGCCGACATCGCTCAACTTACAACTTTCGGTAAGGACGGTAACCCTCTGTATGTGGCAGTGAACTACAACCGTGTCTCTACACATGAGGATGGCTCTGAATGTATCACAACAGGTGACTCACATGCTGCTGCCGACATCATCCTCTATATGAACGGATACAATGACCCTCGTCGTGCCGCTTATTTCACAAAGAGCGAGTGGGCAGGCTTCGAGTATGTAGGTCTCCGTCATGGTATCATCATTCCTGACCATGCAACTGTAGGCCACAAATATTCGGGAATCAAGATCGAACAGTTCGACTCGCCGCTCGTGCTTATGACTCCTGCCGAGTCAGCATTCCTCAAGGCGGAGGCTGTCGCAGTCTTCGGTTGGAACATGGGCGGTTCCGCTCAGGATTTCTATGAGGAAGGTATCAGACTTTCATTTGAGCAGTGGGGTGTGAACGGTGCCGAGGCATACATCTCTGATGTGACTTCAGTACCTGGTACATATAACGATCCGGCTGGAACAAATTCATACAACAACCCTCTCACAACTTTGGCTGTGGCTTGGGATGAAAGCGCTTCAGCAGAGGTGAAGCAGGAGAGGATCATGATCCAGAAGTGGATTGCAAACTTCCCTCTTGGAAATGAAAGTTGGGCGGATATCCGCAGAACAGGATACCCTAATATCCTTCCATGCCTTGAGGAGGCCAATAATTCAGGTGGAATCGTATCTAATGACGGCCCACGCCGTATCAAGTATCCTCAGGAAGAATATACAAGCAATGCGGCTTATCTTAATGAGGCTATCGGCAAGTACCTGGGCGGTCCGGATGAAATGTCGACAAGACTGTGGTTTGACTGCAAATAATAAGGAGGAATAACTATGAACAATATACTTAAAACAATAGCATTGTCCGCAGCGGTTCTTCTCAGTGCAGCCGCTTGCAGCAAATGGACTGAGCAGCAGCCGGTGGATTTCAATTACCTCACGATTGAGGATAAGAATCCTGAACTGTATGCTGCCTACATGCAGTCCATCAGAGATTATCATGCTACCGAGCATCAGGTGCTTATCGCAAGATATGATAACAAGGCCGGTGTTCCTGCAGGTCGTGCAGACCATATCACCTGCCTTCCTGACAGTGTTGACTATGTGGTTCTCAACAACTATGAACTCATCAATGAAAA
This sequence comes from Candidatus Cryptobacteroides sp., assembly GCA_045539115.1. Lineage (GTDB taxonomy): Bacteria > Bacteroidota > Bacteroidia > Bacteroidales > UBA932 > Cryptobacteroides. The sequence goes on from JAZQES010000064.1 coordinate 77,709, forward strand.
TACTTTGAAGGAAGTGGCGGAGATGCGTGAGAAGAAGGCTGTGCCTGCTTTGATCGTGCTTGACTTCGCACTTCTCGAGAAGGAATACAAGGCGTATCTTGAAACTCTTCCTGAAGAAGAGCCTGAAGTAGAGGTTGCTGAAGAAGAAAACGATGCTCAGCCAGAGGTTGACCCTCGTAACCAGTGGTTCGCTGACAAGGCTGCCGCTTTCGTGGCTGCTGCAAAACAGCATGACATGGATGGAATCATGGTAAGTTACACCGGTAAAGGTCTGCTCAGTCTCAAGGATGACGAGAAGGCTGTCGTGAAGGCTTTCCAGGAGGCATTCTTCACTCCTCTGACCGATTATTTGGCTGAGACCGGCAAACTTTTCTTCTATGAGGGAAATCCTACAACTCTTCTCATTGACCGTGAGTTCCTTTCCAATGCAAAATATATAATCGTACCTGCTGAGGATGTTACTGTAGAGGTAGGATTCAACTTTGCTGTAATGATGTCTATGGGCGACGGTATTCCAAGTGACAGATTCATCATCGGTGTAACTGCCCTTGACGTGACTGACGATACCGCTACTGACGGCCTTTTCAGCGGTGACATCACTGCAATTGAAGGTGCTGCGAGATGGGCTGTCACTCCAGTTTCTGATTACGTCAAGGCTGGTGTATGTGTCAACCACGCTCAGTTCGATTACTACAACATGCAGAATGTATATCGTGGAATCAATGCTGCGATTTCTACTATGAACCCTTCACCAATCAAATAAGAGGTATGACTATGAAAATGATAAAATATGGTGTGATAGCCCTTTCAGCAGCATTTGCGCTTGCATCTTGCCAGACTGAAAAAGAGGCTTTGGCAGAACACCATTTCACAAACAAACTTTATATCAACACTCAGACCGTATCTGAGGAACTGCTTGTAAAGGCAGGATCCGGCGATATGGTGCGTACCCTCAACATAGCGACTGCGCTTCAGGTTGAGGAAGACCTTTCCGGTGTACTCGTTGCCGATACCTCTCTTGTGGAGCAGTTCAGGATGGAATATTTCATGCAGGAAGCAGTTGCTCTTCCGATGTCATGCTGTGCCATCGACAATCCTGAGATGACGATCATGAAGGGATCGAATGCATCTGCACCGGCTACCATCACATTCACAAATCTTGGCCAACTCAACCGAAATCTCGTATATGTGATGCCGATTGCTCTCAAGAATGTGACTGACATCAATGTGATCGCTTCAAAGACTGTAGTTTATTATGTGTTCAAGGGTGCGGCCCTCATCAATGTCGTCTGCAACTTCACTGAGAACCGTGCAGGTGCCAAGGAGTGGAAGACACCTGAGAAGTTTGCAAACATGACTCAGTTTACTGCTGAATGCCTTGTACGTCAGAATGTTGCAGGAAGACTGATCTCGACTATCATGGGTACAGAGGGCGGATATCTTCTCCGTATCGGTGACGCCGGAGTTCCTGACACACAACTTCAGATTGCGTGCAGCCAGAACCAGACAAATTCAGACATGACCCTTACCCTCGGCAGATGGACACACATCGCCTGTGTATTCGACAACGGATATACGACTGTATATTTCGATGGCAAGAAGGTTCTTGACAGAGCCAGCGCAGGACGCTCAAGTGTGACTTGGGGTGCATATGGCGATGATAAGGATGAGGTAAACGGACGTTATTTCTGGCTTAGTTACTCATATGCCCACGACCGTTATTTAGACGGTGAAATGGCTGAGGTCCGTATCTGGAACCGTTGCCTCTCAGAGGAAGAGATCAATGCTGACACTCACTTCTATACTGTAGATCCTGCTTCAGAAGGTCTCGCTGCTTATTGGAAACTGGATGACGGTGCAGGTACAGTGCTTAAGGATTCATCTCCAAACGGCAACGACCTTACTTTGGACAAGGCGACAACATGGCCTAAGGTTTCACTTCCTGAAATGTAATGAATAAGACAATGAAACATATATTGAATAAAATAGCGGCAGTTGCCGTATCCGGACTCTGTCTCGCCGCTTGTGTCGAGCCTATTACGGTTGACAAGGTTGACGAGTCTGCTTTCAACAATGTTGTAAATCTTGTGGGAAGCGTCCGTGACCTTAATACAAACAAGCAGGAGAACGTCGTAGAGATCAGAAAGGATGCGTACAATACTTCAATCCTGTTTACTCTTGCACGTGCTCCAAAGAAGGGTGTAGACGTGAAGGTCGCATATGATGCAGACTATGTCGACACATACAATGGAATTCACAACACTTCCTTCGAGGCTCTTTCTCAGGAGCAGTTCAGCCTGCAGAATGATGGCAAGATCGTGGTCGCTCCGGACGAAATGCGTTCTTTCTCTCTTGACCTTACAATCAATCCTTTTGCAGATACAGAAGAGAAGACTTATCTTCTTCCTCTCAAGGCTACAGTAAGTACTGATGGTGTAGTCGCTTCAGAGACAAGACTTGTGTATCTTGTGAAGAACATGTCTTTCCAGAGCATGGCGAGCACAGATAAGGATAAGGGTGTTGTGGTATTCTTCGAGGTGAACAACACCAATCCTCTCAATGCTCTTCAGTTCGAGACTGAGGATGGACACCTCCTCATAGACTATCTCGTTCTCTTCGCATACAACATCAACTATGATGCAGAGGCAGGACGCGTATATTGCTTTGCCAATCCGCAGTGCCAGTATATCCTCGACCACTATGATGAACTCATCAAGCCTCTCCGCGAGCGTGGCATGAAGGTCATCATCAGCGTACTCGGCAATCATGACATTGCAGGTCTTGCACAACTTTCTGATGCAGGTGCACGTGCTTTCGCTCAGGAAATGGCTGCCCTTGTATATGGATACGGATTTGACGGTGTCAACTATGACGACGAGTATTCTGCATATCCTGACCTTACGATACCTTGGTTCACCACTCCAAGCCGTGAGGCAGGTAACCGTCTGTATTTCGAGACAAAGAAGGCTATGCCTGACAAGGTCATGCTGAGTTACCAGTTCGGATCTGCTCTTGGTGATGGACCGGTTGACGGAATCATCCCTGGAGACTACATGGACATCTGCGTCGGTGACTACGGCAGGGCAGGTTACCCATACGAGGGCATGACAAATGCGAACTGCTCATATCAGTCAAGTGAGTTCGCCCAGTGGCGTTCAACTCCAACTGCAAGCAGTGTGAACAGTTTCATCAACTCTGATTATGGATATTGGATGGTGTTCTCATTGTGGAACAGCGCTTCTCAACTTGAGAGAGACTTCAATGCCATGAACTATCTGTCTCAGGGTATCTACGGTCAGAATCTCAAGAAACCGACTGTATTCTACCCTAAGACAATGGGATTAGAGTCTGAACCTATCAATTGGTAAAGAATAAGAATTATGAAGAAAATTATATCAATGATGGCAATGGCCATGGTGCTTGTGTGGTCTTGTCAGGAAAAGGATGAACTGGGAACAGTGACTTCAGGTAAGGTCGAACTTGCCGGGGCTGTTGCCGACGGGCAGATTGTTGCCGGTCCTGAGGGAGGCTCATTCCAAGTAAATGTGACTTCTTCGGGAGATTGGAGAGTATCTGGTCTTTCTGAATGGGTGACCCTTTCAACTGAATCAGGCAAGAGCGGCCAGCCGCTTACATTCACTGTCCTTCCTTATGAGGGAGACAAGGCGAGAACTGTGACTTACAAGGTGTTCAGTGCTGATGCAGTTGAGGCTGTGACAATTACACAGAATCCTCTTTATACCATATCTCTGGTATCGGAAGAAACTGTAAATCTCAACTCGGATGCAAACCATATTGCTGTGAGCCTGATATCAAATGTTGAAGATCTTGAAGTCGATTTCGGTGGTGCGGAAGATTGGATCAGCATGACTGCTGTTTCGGATGCATTCGGAAAGAAGATCGTTGAATTTGATGTTGTCCGCTCAAGCGAGTTCAAGGAAAGGACAGCAGTCGTTACATTAGGCGCTGCCGCTACTGATGATGTAGTGACAGTGACTGTAAATCAGGCGCAGAGGGATACTGCATTTGTCGTAGGAGAACAGAAAATCGTCAAGGGTCTTGAGGCTCTTTCACTTGATCTTGTAATCAAGAGCAATGTGGATGTGACTTATTCTCTTCCGACATGGCTTTCACAGACAGTCACCGCTACTACAGAAAAAGATGAAACAGGCCTCCAGAGCAAATCCATAACTTTGACTGCTGATGCTTGTGGCGGTAGCCGTTCTGCTACTATCTCGTTCAGAAGCAGTAACCAAACTGTAGGATCTGTACTTATCAAGCAGCAGAACCCTAATCCTATCTTTGCTGATATTCCGGATGAAAATCTCAGATATTATCTTGAGAGCAAGGGCTGGATCATTCCTGAGGATGGTATAAAGTGTGAACTCGTTGAGGCCGGAATAAGCGGAACCTCACTTGTTATAGGAGATGAAAACCCTGACTTCTATGGCTCTGATCCAATAAAGTCTATCGAAGGCCTTGAGTCATTCCCTAACCTTGAGAAACTTACTCTCGGTAATATTCAGGTCGCAAAGGTGGATGTAAGTTCTTTCCCTAAGTTGAATGAACTTAAACTTATAAACCTGATGGATGTGACAGAGATCAATACAGGAAGCCGTCCTATTACCGATGTAACTAATGTCGCTGGTACTTATGCATATACGACTGTCAAGGAAATCGTAATAAAGGGAGAAAAGATCCAGAATATTGATTTCAGTGCGGGCGGTTATTACTTGTGGTATGAGGAAATCGAGTCTATAGATGTTACGGGCTGTCCTGAACTGGTCACTCTGAACGTTTACAGATGCAATATGTGGGATGAAGAGTCATCGTTGAAATATGTATATATGACAGCGGAACAGAAGGAATCTGTAGCAGTGACCAAGCGTGATAAGGTGGAACTTGTGGTAAAGTAATCTGATTATGAAGAAATTAATTGCAATAATATCAGTGATGGCCGCTTTTGCGGCGGCCTTCACTTCCTGCGAAAAGGATGTGATCGTGGGAACCGACGATGGCGAAGGACTTTTCCTGAACAAGTCTGAGATTACTCTTGTGAAGGGAAATTCCGAGACATTGGTGGCTACTGTCACTCCAAAAGGATCGGCATCGGTAAAATGGACATCAGGCAATGATGCTGTCGCAACAGTCGACTCAAAGGGCCTTGTTCAGGCTGTAGGTGCAGGTGAGACAACTGTAACAGTCAACGCAGGCGGCATGCAGGTTGAGTGCCTTGTAAAGGTTCAGTCACCTGTCACTTCACTCTCTCTCGACAAGAAAGAGGTATTCATCTATAAGGGAACGGAAACAGAGGTCAAGGCGACTGTCGGACCGGAGGACATCAACGTGCCGTTCAAGTATATCTGGATTTCATCTGATGAGTCTGTATTTAAGGTCACTCCTGATGCTGAAGATCCAAGCAAGGCTGTTGTCAAGGGTCTGATGGGTGGTTTCGCTACTCTTTATGTTCAGGCTGGTGATGTGACTACATCGATTCCTGTAACCATTGACGTGGATCTTGAGGGACTTGTAATAGAAGGCGCTCCGACTGAGAAGATTTATACCGGTGATGTTTTCCAACTTAATGTTGTCAAGAATCCGATAGATGCAATCGACGAAATTTCTCCGGTATGGAGCAGTTCTGACGAGAACGTCCTGACTGTCGACCAGACAGGTCTTGTAACTGCAGTCGGTGGCGGAACAGCGACTGTCACTGTTGAATCAAACGGATTCACTGCAACATTGGATCTGACAATAAATGTGCTGGTGACAGTATCCTTCTACCCGAATTACAAGGATTATACGGTTAATGGCGACTTGAGTTTCCATTCAAGTTTTACAATCGGATCTTACTACTCTTATGTGAGATCTGGTGACGTTATGAAATTCGTGGCAGCAGAGGGTCTCAAGATAACAGAGATTGCGGTTGAAACTTATGGCGGCTATTATCCATTCTATGCAGACGTCGACAGCGGATCATACAATGATTCTACTCATGTCTGGACAGGAGACGCTAATGAGGTGACCTTTACTGTTAAACGCGAGTCTACATATCTGACAGGATTTACTGTAACTTACAAGAACTAAGACGCATTTCCTTTATGATTATATGAGCGGCAGTCCGATACACTGCCGCTCATTGTGTATATATCAGATGCTTTTTGTATCTTTCGGATAATTTAAAAGCGAAATGAATGATGAAACGTATTTACAATTTTATCTGGATTTTAATGTTGTTGCTTTCAGGATGTGATCAGAAAGGAAACGGGCCGGAAAAGAAAGATTATATTTCACTGTCTTTGGTACAGGAAGTAATTGATTACAAGCCTCAGACAGTCAAGGTGACTGTGTCTTCTTCACAGGATTGGACGCTGGAACAGTCTGATTGTGACTGGGCTGTCCCATCTGTGACCAATGGAGCAAGCGGAGACGTCGTGGAATTTGATGTGGAGAAGAATACGACAGGAGACAAAAGGAATGCAGAGTTTACCTTTATCTGCGGAACTGCAGAAACGGCCTGTTCAATCCTTCAGGAAGCAGGTGGGAATGACTTCCAGCCGAAAAAACTGACAGGAACCGTAATAGGTACACAGTATTCCGTGGATTATGACAACGGAAACTCGAAATCGACGACAGTAAATGTCAAGAATAATGTTTTTGACGGAAAATACGATACATATTTCGCATCATATGACCGTTCACGTACCTGGGTCGGAATGGACCTCGGCGAGAAGCATGTGATTACAAAGGTAGGCTGGTCGCCTCGTATCGACCATCAGCAGCGTGTGGAACTTGCTTTGTTCGAAGGTGCCAATGAACCTGATTTCAGCGATGCTCTTCCTATCCATATCGTGAAGGAGCCTGGTGTGAACAGGACTATGCATTATGCTGATGTTAGTTGCTCCCGCGGATTCAGATATGTCAGGTATGTGTCTCCGAATGATGTCAGGTGCAATCTGGCCGAACTGGAATTCTACGGATATGCGGATGAAGGTGATGACTCGAAACTCTATCAGTTGACCAATCTCCCGACGGTGGTGATAAACACTCCGGATGCTCAGGAAATCACCTCGAAGGAGTATGAACTTTCCAGCAATGTCTATATAATCTCGGAAGAAGGAACAGACCTTCTTGCTACTGCAGAGACAGGTGTCCGTGGCCGTGGAAATGCAAGTTGGGATTTCCCTAAGAAGCCATACAGACTCAAGTTCGCATCGAAGCAGAACCCTCTCGGCGCTCCTGCATCAGCTAAGAAATGGACCCTTATCAACAATTACGGAGACAAGACCTTGATGAGGAACATTTTGGCATTTGAGGTCAGCAGGAGGGTGGGCATGGCCTATACTCCTTTCTGTCATCCTGTTGACCTTGTCGTAAACGGCGAATACAGAGGATGTTATCAGTTGTGTGATCAGGTGGAGGCTGCCAGCGGAAGAGTCGATGCAAAGGACGGATACCTCATCGAGATAGATGCTTATGCCTATAGCGAGGATGTGTGGTTCTCATCCAATCACGGCACTCCTGTGACAATCAAGCATCCGGATGAAGATGACATCACATACGACCAGCGTAATTTCATAAACGATTATTTCAACAAAATGGAGGCGGCCGTCTTCGCTTCAAACTTCACCGATGCTTCCAACGGTTATCGTAAGTATCTCGATCTCGACAGTTTCCTGAAGAACTTCATCGTCGGAGAATTTGCTGGAAATACTGATACTTACTGGAGCGTATATATGTACAAGGATGCCGCAGATGGAAAACTTTACACCGGACCGGTATGGGACTATGACCTCTCGTTTGAGAACGATGGCAGAACCTATCCTATAAACAGCCTTTACGGCTATATCTATGCGACACGTGGCTCAGTTGCCAGCGAAGCGGTAAGGTCCATGGTGACCAGGATAGTGAGGGATGACAGTGCTGCAAAGGCAAGGTTGCTTGAACTTTGGACGGCAGCCTGTGATGAGGGAGGCTTGAAAGACCTGAATGATGTGGTCGATGAGACTGCGGAAATGCTTCAGGAGTCTCAGGAACTTAACTTCAAGAGGTGGAAGATCCTCAACCAGCAGGTTCATCAGAACTTCCAGGCTCTCGGTTCATATGATGCCGAGGTCCAGACCGTCAGGAACTATATCACCGCACGTCTGGAGTCTCTCGACAAACTGATCCGCAAATAAAATGTGTAAATCTTGATTATTTCTTGCGGATTATGTTGAGGCCGTCGCGGAGGGGGAGGATGACGGATTCCACGCGGGGGTCGGAGGTGACCATGTCGTTGAAACGGGCGATCCCGAGGGTCTGCTTGTCCTGTGGAAGGGGATCCTGACATACTTTGCCGTCCCAAAGGACATTGTCGGCAAGTATGAGGCCGCCGGGGCGTACCAGGTCGAATACGAGGTCATAGTATTCGCAGTACTCACGTTTGTTGGCATCCATATAGACTATGTCATAGAGGTCTTCCGTGGCTGGAGTCCGGCATTCATCAGTGAGTCCTGCATCAGTTCTGATACGGCGTAATGTTTCCTTGCAGTCACCGATATGGAGGCTGATCTTTTCAGAGAGTCCGGCGCGTTCGAAGCCTTCGACGATCAGGTCTTCAAGTTCGTCGTTGAGTTCCAGGGTATCAAGGTGTCCGTCTTCGGGAAGGGCAGAGGCAAGGCTGATTGCCGAATAGCCTGTGAATGTGCCCAATTCCAGGATACGTTTCGCTCCCGTTGTCTGCACGATTATCCTCAGGAGTTCTCCCTGGATGGCTCCTGAAAGCATTCTGGCATGGTTTGTCCTGATATGAGTCTGCTTCGCGACCCATTTCAAAGCCTCGCTTTCCTGCGACGCATGATCCTCGATGTATTTGTAAATCTGTTCCATAATCTGCATCTGCATTGCCGACAATGCTATATGTAAATAAGTCTTGAAACTTTATCTTTGTCAAATATCTTTATCGCCATCTCGCGGACATCCTCTGCGGTAATGCCCTCGACAAGCGATCTGTTTTCCTTTCCTGAACTGACTTTTCCATATGCCAGAAGGCCTTTGCCCATCGACAGGCATTGGGTCTCGCCGTTGTCTGAACTTATGGCCAACTGCCCCAGAAGTTGCTTCTTGGCCGCTTTAAGTTTCCTGTCGGACATGGTCTCGGACTGCAATCTGACGATCTCCTTGTCGATGGCCGCGAGACATTTGTCTATGTTGGCCTTATCGCATCCGAGAGTGATCGCTACGAGGCCTGTGTCGGCAAACTGGGTGTATCCGCATTCCACTCCATACACCCATCCGTTTTTCTCCCTGAGTATTGAGTTGAGTATCGAGTTGGTGGCAGGGCCGCCGAGTATGTTGCATAAGAGGATGGTGGAAAGTCTTTCCCTCTCCTGATAAAGAGAAGGGGCCAGGGCACCGATTACGCAGTTGGCCTGATGGTTCCTCTTGTTGATGGTCTTGTCGAACTGCTCTGCGGCAGGGATTGAATAATTGCCGCATGCGACAGGGGTATGTGACCTTTCTCCGCATTCAGTCTTCATCGGACATGCCGCAGGCTCCTTTCCGAAGAACTTCTCCGCGAGTTTCAATATGCCCTTCTCCATCCTGGCCTCATCGATATCCGCCACGACGGTAAATGCCATCCTGCACGGCTGGAACTTGTCCTTTACGAATTGAAGTAGTTCCTCGCCGGTTATCTTGCGGACGGAAGCGGTGGTTCCGAGAATGTTTCCGCTCAGAGGGTGGCCTTTGAAAATCATTTCCTCGAACCGGTCGTAGATGTCTTCTGACGGGGTGTCCTTGTATGACTGTATCTCGTCGATCACGACCCCTTTTTCGGTCTGGATCTCATGCTCAGGAAATGTCGGGCATGTGGCCAGTTCGAAAAGGAGTGATGATGCCTTGTTGAGGTCTTCTTTCAGTACCGTGGCATGGAAAACGATTTCCTCCTTGGTGGTGAATGCGTTGAGTTCTCCGCCAAGTCTATCGAGGTAACTATTTATCACAGAGGCACTTTTGTGTCGTGTTCCTTTGAATATGGTATGCTCTGTGAAATGGGCTATTCCGGCATGGTATCCGGCCTCGTCCCTGCTGCCGCATTTGATGCTGAGGGCACAATATCCTACGGCAGAGCCGCTTCTTTTGACGGCATATTGAAGTCCGCAGTCCGCTTTTCCGCTTCTCATCTCCTATCTCTTTGTCCTATGGGCTGTTATCTTTTCAATGTCTTCCTGCAGGAATCCTGCACCGTTCCTGGCAGAAATCTTATGCCTTCTGTAATAGTAAAGTTTATGTGTTCCGGCATCGATGAGCATCTTGTAGCAGTATGAGCCGCTTCCCGGATCTGATGGTGCCACGACGAAACTTACCAATGTGTTGGGAGCATTGTCTATGATATATCCGTCAGCGCTGTCTTCGTCTGTGACAGTCATCATGTTGTCGAATTTCCTGTCGATGTAGTTCTGCGGTATTTCCGGTGCGAGGTCGTCTTCCGAGAATATGATTTCCATGTCCCCGGCCTTTGTGATATTGCTCGCAGAGTTGGCCAGACCTCCGTATGCGTTGTAGTCATGGTCCATGGATTCGAGGGTGTGGGCCTGGATTATGTCCAGCAGGGCCGGCAGGAATACAAGTTCACGTCCGGACGGATATTCCGCAGAGGCGAATGGAACGGATACGACTTCGAGCATGTTGTCTATGCCCTTGTCGGCACCTTTGCCTCCCTTGACGAGTGAGAGGAACTGAAGTCCCGGTGCGGTCTCCTTTCTGAACTGTCCTTGCGTGGTAAGGAGAAAATAATGATTGTCCTTGCCTTTCAAGGTCTCGAATTCTTCGAGTGTACAGAACTCATATGGGGAAATCCTCCATCTGGCGGCAATCTCTTCCTGAAATGCCGCGTCATAGAATTCATTGCCGTTGAGGACCACTTTGGTCACCTTTTCCGTAAAATCCGCAATCTTCACCTTCTTTGTGTTGATCTGTGCCTGACCCGAAGCCAGCAGCGGCAGCATTACGGATATTAACAGTGTTATGATTTTTTTCATGTATATGCGTGTCATATGTTTTGAAATCGGGTGCAAAGATACAAAAATAGTGCTATATTTGTAAATTGTCCAAAGAACAGATATGTCGCAGTATATAGTATCAGCAAGAAAGTACAGACCGGATTCCTTCGGAACCCTCATCGGTCAGGATAACATAGCACAGACCCTCAAGAACTCGATTCTGAGGGGCCAGTTGGCACATGCATACCTCTTTTGCGGTCCGCGTGGAGTCGGCAAGACCACAACGGCGCGAATATTCGCGAAGATGATAAACTGCTCGAACCCTTCCGCTGACATGGAGCCATGCGGAACTTGCGAGTCATGCCAGTCATTTGCGGAAGGCCGTTCATATTGCATCCATGAACTTGATGCGGCTTCCAACAACGGAGTCGAGGACATCAAGACCCTTATGGACCAGGTGCGCATACCACCTCAGGTCGGCAGGTATAGCGTATATATCATCGACGAGGTCCATATGCTGTCCCAGGCTGCCTTCAACGCCTTTTTGAAGACATTGGAGGAACCGCCTGCACATGCGATCTTCATCCTTGCGACAACAGAAAAGCATAAGATTCTTCCGACCATCCTTTCGCGATGCCAGACATATGACTTCAACCGCATCACTGTCGAGAACATCGTGAAGAATCTCCGTATGGTCGCTTCAAACGAGAATATAACCATTGATGACGAGTCGCTTCATGTGATCGCCCACAAGGCGGACGGAGCGATGCGTGACGCCCTCACCATATTTGACCAGACGGTGGCCTTCTGCGGAACTGATGTCCGTTATCAGGATGTCCTCCGCAATCTGAATGTCCTTGATTATGAGTACAGTTTCTCTCTTGTGGACGCTTTCCTCAAAGGAGATTATCCTGTCGCTCTGGTCACATTCGACGAGATCCTGACCAAAGGCTTCAACGCGCTTCATTTCGTGGCGGCTTTATCTTCTCATCTCCGTGACCTTATCGTAAGCAAGAGCGGAGGATTGGAGGCCCTGCTTGAACTACCGGATTCTTTAAAGAAAAGATATAAGGAACAGGCTGACAGGTGTCCGCTCCCGTTCCTTTATGAGGGACTTTCTATCACTACTCAGTGCGAGTCCGGTTACAGGGCAAGTGTCAATCCTCGTCTTCATATTGAGTTTGCCCTTATGCGTCTGAGTTTCCTCAGCGCCAGACTCAGCACTGCACAGCAGCCAGCGGCCCAGACGGCTCCTGTCAGACAGGCCGCTCCGCAGCCGGCTTCACAGCCTGTACAGCCGGTTCAGGTACAGCAGCAGGCCGTGACTTCACCTGCACCGTCCGTTGCGCCGACAACCCCTGCCGCCCCTGTTGCTTCTGCCGTTCCTTCTGAACCTTCTGCATCCGCACCGGAACAGTCTGAACAGCGTCGTGAGCGTCGTACACGTGCTGCACGTTCGGGACTGTCCATGAAGGCCATGATGGAAGAGAATCCTGCTTCTGAGGCTGTTGCCGCATCGGAGACTCCTGTTCCGGAAGACGATGTCCTGAAAGCCAAGTGGCCTGAACTCGCAAAGTTCTACGGTGACAAGCCTAGACTTGCCAACATGCTCACCAGCACTACGTTACAGATAGAACCGGGCGATGATTCCAAGACCGTCACATTCAAGGTTGTCAATGATGCACAGAAGGATTGGGTGGAATCGAAACTTCTTCATGAACTGGAGGGCAATTACAGGAAGATTGTCGGATCTATGAAGGTCTATCTCCGCGTCATTGTAATGCCGGACGATGCTCCAGAACAGAAGAAGATATATATGCCTAGCGAGCAGGCAAAGGAACTTATGTCCCGGAACGAGGAGGTGAAGAGCCTTGTGAAGGACCTTGAACTTGATATAAAATAATGGCCGGAAGGCTTTAAAAGAATATTTATGAAACTTCGTTGCGAAAACCTGGTTAAGAAATATGGACCGAGAACGGTCGTGAAAGGAGTGTCGATGGAAGTCGAGCAGGGAGAGATTGTGGGATTCCTCGGCCCTAACGGTGCGGGAAAGACCACCAGTTTCTATATGATAACAGGACTGATCGTTCCCAATGCCGGAAGGATATTTCTTGATGATGAGGAGATTACGGATCTTCCTATGTTCAAACGTTCGCAGAAAGGTGTGGGATATCTTGCTCAGGAAGCATCCGTGTTCAGGCATATGACCGTGGAGGACAACATCATGTCCGTTATGGAGATGTCCAAGCAGTTCACCAAGGCGCAGAGAAAGCAGCGTCTGGAAGAACTCCTCGACGAGTTCAATCTCCATAAGGTCCGCAAGAGCAAGGGTATCCAACTTTCAGGAGGTGAGCGTCGCCGTTGCGAGATTGCACGTGCGCTTGCCATCGACCCGAAGTTCATTCTTCTTGACGAGCCTTTTGCCGGTGTCGACCCGATTGCCGTAGAGGATATCCAGTATATCATCGCGAAACTCAAATATAAGAATATCGGTGTCATCATCACTGACCACAATGTGGGTGAGACTCTTGCGATCATCGACCGTGCCTACCTTCTTTATGAAGGATCCATCCTTCAAAGCGGTACACCTGAGGCGCTTGCTGCAGATGATGAGGTCCGTACGAAATATCTCGGATCGAATTTCGTCCTCAAACGTTCTGCTGCCTTCCTCCGTGCTGAAAAGGGTGGCCCTCAGCGTATAAATACAAAGGAGGAACACGAAGAGGCCGCAGCGGAAAATACGGCGGAAACCCCAGTGGAGACTGCGGTGGAAACCCCTGCGGAAACCTCACAGGAGGAATAATTGACTTCGTCGCCGTGATGTGGCAGACAGTCACAAGGCGGCATTGGCTCCCGAAAAGGGAGGGGACCCACGCAGTGGGGAGGACCGCCGATGGCTGCTGCCATATCACGGCCGGACAAGACAAGATACAAGCAGTGCCCGATGGAAATCACTCCGTCGGGCACTGCTGTCTGAATATAGTATTTATTTCTTGTGGAATCTTTCCGGTCCTCTGCCTTTACGGCAATCAGGTCTTCTGCCTTCCCCTGGTTTTCTTCCCGGCTTGTCATCGTAGATTCTGACCATCTGCTTCGGTCCAAGGAACTTGCTGAACCTGTCGTAATATTTCTTGTCAAGATCAAGAAGTCTCTGATTCTTGTCTATCATCTTCTGACGACGGTCGAAGCGCGCCTTGAGGTGTTTATCTACATCCGCATCCGCCATATATGCCGGTTTCCTTTCACCCTCTCCCTTCTTGCAGCAATCCCTGCCGCATCTGTCTTCCTTCATGATGGCTGCCTTTTCATCCATATAGTCCTTGTACTCTTTTCTGAATTTGTCAGCAGTCTTGTCATCAAGTCCCATTTCCATAGCCATCCTGTCCGCCTTCATCTGAACCATCTCCTCAAACGACGGCTTATCTTTCATCGGTGCATTTTTCTTCTCCTGTGCGCTCATTGCCATGCTGCCAGCCAGCATGCACAATGCCATACATATAAATAATCTCTTCTTCATGATTGATCTTCTTTAAATTGTTAATGGTTTTCTGCAGAATCCGTATATTGGATGCATGAGAAGGCAAAAGGTTTAATCAATGAAAAACGTCCGGCCTTGGAAAGGTCGGACGTCAGTCGTATGCTTATGTGAAGATTATTTCACGCGCTCGCCGTATGAACGGTCAGTTGTGTTCACGCGGATTCTCTCACCGATGTTGATGAAGAGAGGTGCCATGATGATCGCTCCTGTCTCGAGAGTGATCTCCTTCTGAGCGTTTGTAGATGCTGTGTCACCCTTTACTGCAGGCTCTGTATAAGTAACTTCGAGTTCTACATATGTAGGAAGTTCACAAGTGAGGCAGCGCTCCTCGTCAGCGAGGAACATCATCTCTACGTGCTGTCCTTCCTTCATGAGGTCTGCGTTGTCTACGAGGTCTGTGTCGAGGTGGATCTGCTCGTAAGTCTCTTCGTGCATGAAGTTGAATCCGTCCTCATCCTTGTAAAGGAACTGATAAGGTCTTCTCTCAACGTTGATAGTGTCGATCTTCGCACCTGCTGTGAAAGTGTTCTCGAGGATACGGCCGTTCTCAAGGTTTCTGAGTTTTGTCTTTACGAAAGCCGGACCCTTACCTGGCTTAACGTGCTGGAACCATACAATCTGGCATGGCTTTCCGTTGTAGTTAAGATAAAGTCCGTTCTTGAAATCTGCTGTTGTTGCCATAATATTATGTGAATTTTATCGTTATTGTTCTTAAAAACACGGCATTTGCCGAAAACGGCTGCAAAAATATAAAAATGTCTGCGACCTACCAAATTTTTACTGATTATCAGCACTTTTCTCGCCGAAAGTCTCTTCCCAGGCAGGTACATACTTGTTGAGGTCAAGTATATGTCCTGCGACATCTTCGAGCAGCCATTTCGGAGTCGATGTCGCTCCGCATACTCCTACCTTGTCGTCAGCCCTGAACCATTCTCTCTTGATCTCTTCGGTGGAAGTTATGTGGTATGTCCTGATATTGAGCGACTTGCAGAGGTCGCAAAGCACCTTGCCGTTCGAACTTGCCTTTCCTGAAACAAAGACGATGATGTCGTGTTCCAATGCGAATCTGGAAAGTCTTTCGTGTCTTGTAGCCACCTGCGAGCATATCGTGTCATGGACTTTCAGCAGATGCCTGCCCTTGAACTTCTCCACTGACAGTTCGTTGTAACGGGCCATGCTTTCCTCCAGTCTGGCACAGAGTCTTGAATATTCTGCCGGGCTTTTGGTGGTCTGGCTGAAGACTTCCGTAGGCTCGCTGAGACTTATGGTCCCGTCTTCTATGAGGTCCTCAAGCATGAGGACGTTTTCCACTACGATTGCCGTTCCGTCGGTCTGGCCGATGAGTCCGAGTACTTCCGCATGTCCGATCTTTCCGAAGATGATGATCTGTCCCTTGCCTGCTGCAATCTGAGACTGATATGCGGTCTTTATCCTCTGCTGGAGTTTAAGTACGACAGGACAGGTGCAGTCGATGATGCCGAATCCAAGACTCTCCGCCTTTTCATAGGTCTGAGGCGGTTCTCCATGGGCTCTTATCAGGAGCATCTCTCCGTGGGCTTCCACCATTTCGTCAAGATCTTCCTTGTCTATGGTGACGAGCCCCCGGGCAACAAGTCTGGCCAGTTCGGCTTCGTTGTGTACGATGGCTCCGAGAGAGTAGAGCCTTCTGGTGTCCGGATTGTCTTCTGAAAGAAACTCCTCCGCCTTTCCGATGGCCCTGATGACTCCGGCACAGAAGCCAGAGTTGCTGTCGATGTCTACTGTAAGCATAAAAATATTGTCATTAGCACCCGAATCGCTCTGCGATTATTCCCTTGAGCCATACCATCTGGTCGTCCAAGGTCATATGTGAATTGTCGAGAACAATGGCGTCCTCTGCCTTGCTCAATGGAGAGGTCTCCCTATGGGAGTCGATGTAATCACGCTCAAGAAGATTCTTCTTTACTGCCTCGATGTCTACTTCGCCTCCTTTTGCACGCATTTCCGCTGCCCTTCTTTCCGCTCTGATGTCTGTGTCGGCAGTCATGAATATCTTCAGTTCCGCGTCAGGAAATACTGTGGTTCCTATGTCACGTCCGTCCATGACCACACGTTTGCGTGCTCCGAACTCCCTCAGTTTCTTGTCTACAAAATTCCTGACCTCGGGCACGGTGGCGATAGGACTGACTTTTCCGGCCACTTCCAGCGACCTTATTTCAGATTCTATGCATCTGTCCCCTATATGAGTGCCGTCTGCTTCGAAATGAAGGTCAAGATCGGCAAGCGCCTTGTCCAGTGCGGGTACGTCAATCGTGCAGTCGTCACTTATGTAGCCGTTCTCTATGGCAAACAATGTGACGCCTCTGTACAAGGCACCGGAGTCAAGATATAGAAAAGAAAACTCGTTTGCTATGATTTTTGCAAAGGAACTTTTTCCGGTAGACGAGTAGCCGTCAATCGCTATGATTATATCTGGTATTTGCATGTTAATCTTTAAAATCAAGCAAAATTATAAAATATTGTGTAAACTCCCAAAAATGTCGATATTTGTAAACCTAATTATACGATCATGAAGATTTTGATTATCGATGACGAGAGATCCATCAGGAATTCCCTGAAGGAGATTCTGCTGGATGAAGGCTATGAAGTAGATGTGGCCGAGAACGGCGCCCAGGGTGTCATGATGGCGGAAAAGGAAAAGTACAGCGTCATATTCTGTGACATCAAGATGCCGGAGATGGATGGCATGGAGGTGCTTGACAGGCTCGGTCAGATGGGCACAGACGCTGCTGTGGTAATGATTTCCGGCCATGGGGACATCGCTACTGCGGTGGAGTGTATCAAGAAGGGGGCCTTTGACTTCATACAGAAGCCGCTGGACCTGAACCGTATACTGATTACGATAAAGAACGCTACCGAGAAGGTGTCTCTTGTCAAGGAAACCAAGATCCTGAAAAAGAAGGTCTATGGTGCGCAGGAAATGGTGGGCGAGTCCGAGGCTCTCGTGCATATAAACGAGATGATAGACAAGGTGGCCCCTACTGACGCAAGAGTCCTTATCATCGGTTCCAACGGAACAGGAAAGGAACTCGTTGCCAGAAATCTCCATCAGAAGAGCGCTCGTTCATCCGCTCCATATATCGAGGTGAACTGTGCGGCCATTCCTTCGGAACTGATAGAGAGCGAACTTTTCGGACATGAGAAGGGTGCCTTCACTTCTGCCATCAAGCAGCATAAGGGCAAGTTCGAGCAGGCTGACGGAGGAACGCTTTTCCTGGACGAGATCGGCGACATGTCTCTTGCAGCCCAGGCCAAGGTACTACGAGTGCTTCAGGAGAAGAAACTTTCCCGCGTCGGAAGCGACAAGGACATCGTTGTGGATGTCAGGGTGCTTGCCGCTACGAACAAGAATCTCAAGGAGGAAATCGAAAAGGGCAATTTCAGGGAGGACCTCTATCACCGTCTCAGTGTGATAGTCATCAATGTACCTACCCTTGACGAACGCAAGTCTGACATTCCTCTTCTGGTGGATTATTTCATAGGTCAGATATGTGCGGAGACCGGTATGCCTTCGCGTGAGGTCGATCCGGATGCCATGCAACTCCTTGTGGACAAGTCATGGACCGGCAACATCCGTGAACTGCGTAATGTCGTAGAGCGTCTCCTCATTCTTTCGGGAGACAGGATAACAGCCTCAGATGTAAGGTCTTATGTGATGTGATTCCCGCCAGGTTCAGACCTGATGTCTGGGGATGGTCACGATAAATGATGCACCGCCGAGGGCGAAAGATCTCTGATAACGGATCTCGCCCTCGCATTTTTCTATGATGTTGCGGCATATGGCGAGTCCGAGTCCTGTTCCGGAACTCTTAGTCGTGAAGTTAGGGGTGAAGAGCCTGTCGAGGTTGTCTTCGCTTACTCCCGGGCCGTTGTCGTCGAATACGATGTCGTAATATCCGTCCCTGGTGCTGTTCCTCAGACTTATCATGACCCGGCCTTCCGGTATGTCTTCTCCGCGTTCTGCGGATTCCTTCTGCATGATTTCAACTGCCTGTATGGCGTTGGTGATGAGATTGACGAATACACGTATCAACTGCGGCCTTGGAGCCATGACGAATGAATCCTCCATGCCCAGATACGACAGTTTCACATTCTCTCTGTTGTCGAATATCATTATCTGGTCCTTGAGCGTCTTGTCAAGGTCAATCAGAACCGGTTCCTCGCTGTAAAGTTTCGCGAAAGTTGAGAATTCGTTTGCGGTTTCCGTAAGTATGTCGATGTGTTCGAGTACCACGGCAGAGACTTCGTTGAATCTCTCCTCCCATGCAGGATTATTATTCTCTTTGAGCCTTATGAGTCTCTGTATCTGGAGTTTGATAGGGGTGAGAGGATTCTTGATCTCGTGAGCCACCTGTCTTGCCATCTGGCTCCATGCCTTGTCACGTTCCGCCATGGCCATCTGTCTGGTGGATTCGGAGAGAGCCATCACCATTCTGTTGTAGGCGTCCACAAGAGATGAAATCTCGTCTTCCCTGGTGTAACGGATGAACTTCAGGTCATGGATGTCTGCCACGTTCATCTTCTTACCCATCTCGATGAGAGGGGAGAAGAGGGAATTCACTTCCCTTGTACTGAACAGAAGCGAACCGATCAGGAGCAGGAGGAAGAGATTGATGATCAGGGCTGCATGGAAGAATGCCTCCCTTCGGAAGTCGAAGTTCCTGTCGGTATATGGGACTCCCGTTATGGCCACCAGTTGGCCCCTGTCGTTGAATATTGGGGCATAGAGCACCCAGTATCTGTAATCCGTGATCCTTTCCTGCTGGATGAAGAATCTCTGGTTGAGGTGGCAGATGTTGTAATAGGCCGTCTCGTCTATCCTGCTGCCTATGATCATCTTCTCGAATACCTCCGGAGTGGTCGAACGGAATACCTTGCCGTCAGGAGTGTAAAGGGTTATGTCCGACTTGGTGGTGTTGCCGATGTTCTCCATGACTGCCGCAAACTCTGCCGTGTTGAGGTCCTGCCAGTTCCTTGCCGTCCTTGCCTGACGGTCTATCATGGCCTGGATGGTCGTGATCCTCGATGACATCAGGTTGTGCATGTTTTCCTCGTTACGTTTGTATACGAAAGCGATGCTGATGATGGTCATGCTTATAAGGATAAGGAATGACGAGGCAAAGAGTATGGTATTGATCCTGGTCTTGAAGTAGTTTCGCTTGAACACCCTCTTTCTGTTGCGCGAATGGGCGAATACGCTCATGATGCCGCTCAATGCAAGGCACAGGTATGAGAAGGATACGAAATACACCAGGCCGCTTCTCTGTGGCCTTGAAATCATGATGAACTCGTCTTCGCTGACAAGATTCATGAAATGGATGTTTCCGTTCAGACGCACGACCTCCTTGTTTGTATCTTCGAAAAGACCTTTGTCCATGAAGTCATACCTGGTAGGGTAAGGATAGTTGCCTTTGTATGACATCAGACGGCCGTCCTTGTACTTTGCATATGAATAATAAGACGGTATGTTGATGTCTCCCGGCTTTGAGAATCTTCCGAGTATGCTGTAGTATCCTCTGTCGTCGCGGTTCGAGTTGGATTCTATATGCAGGAGCATTCTTGTGACCCCTCTTTTCGGGGTGTAGAACATGAACAGTCCGGCATAACTGCTGCGTCCGTTAGGGTCTGTCATGAAGAAGAATCTGGAATCCTTGGCGATAGGAGTGGCATTGTGTACGATGTTGTTGAACGTGCGGATACCTTCCATGTTTTCGTCCTTGAAGATGGTCACATGCAGGTTATATGCCTTTGTAATACGGTTGAGATAGTACTCGCTGATTCTGTTCAGCACCATTCCTTCTGTGTTTTCCAGGCGTGAAAGGGCAGATATGAGTTGGTCGTATGCGATTCCCTCCTCCGCTGAACGAAGTTGGATTTCAAGACTGAGGTCTCTGTCCACCGACAACCTGTTTGCCCATACGGTCACCCTGTCCTGCTCCTTCCTGAATCCGAGAACGCTGGATGTCACGGTGAAATAAGTTCCGCAGATGATGGCGAAGAGCACGAGTGTCTTAGGCTTGAACAGGTCGTACTTCCATCCTGTAAACTCCTTCACAACCGGTCTGAGAGCCTGTATCAGAAGCAGTACGCAGAAGAGCAGGCCGGTGTATGAGAGATATACGAGGACAGTGTACGGGATGTTCGTGTTCCATCTGTAGAGTTCCATCGAAATGTTCGAGTTCATCAGGAGACTCTTCAAGGTCATGTTAGTGTATAGTGCTGTCAGTACGCCGATCATGGTGGTGACAACACCGTAAATCAGGATGTTGCGTCTGCGATGTCTGCGGTCTTTTCTGGCAATGGCTATGATCCTGTTCCTGACGAAGAAGGTACATGTGATCAGCAGGGTGATGTACATGTTGATCAGGATGAGCGATCCCAGTGAGAAGAACAACTGTCCGTCGGCATATACGGTAGGGGAGAATAGTTCCGTCGTTCCCGTCATCTGTATGCCCCACACATATGAGACTGCGCACAGTACGGTAAGGGTGAAGATCACCACTGAATATACCTTTATAGTGCGATGTCCGGCAAGGAACATCACTATGGCTATGGCAAGAAGCAGGACGGATACCCACCTCAAAAGAGAATTGTCGAAGAACGGAATCGCCTGGCTTGTGTCCTGGATTATCTTGAAGAGAGGCTGTCCGTCGATCTCTACGGCTGATCCTCCGGTGTGGTTGAGCGGAAGGACTGAATATTTGCCCGGAATGCCGAGTTTTGGATTCACTCCGTTCTCGTTTCTCCTTATGTCGTCGATGAGGGTGTTCTTGATTTCCAGACCGGCTATCACCTTTACGTCCACTTCTTCCTGGACCTGTTTCACAAGATACCATTTAGGTCCCAGATTCATATAGGTGAAGTCCTCGTCGGCATCTGTCAGGAAAGACACGATGCGGCTTTTTCTGTCCGTGAGCATCTGGAACACATGGCGCGAGGCGATGTCGTCGTTGAGTATGGTGAACTGGTTGTTCCATGACTGGAGCGAGTCGTTCACATATCTGTAGATGACCATGTCTTCGGGAATGTCGTCAAGCAGAACCATTTCATGCTTGTCTGCATCCATGACTGTGCTGATATGGCCGTCGAGAATCTCGATGCGGTCTTCCAGACGTCTTGCCGCCTTTGACGCGACTTCATCAGTATCGTCACCGGAATTGTTGCCGGTCATGGACAGCACGAAGAAAGTCAGTGCCAGAATCAGCGCTGTCAACGGAAGTTTCTTATGCAGCCATTCCTTTGTCTTCATACCGGAGTTCTCTATTCGTGATGATACGGTTCTCCCCTCATGATGGTGAATGCCCTGTATATCTGTTCTGCAAAGATGGCCCTTACCATCTGGTGCGAGAAGGTCATGCGTGAGAGTGACAGTTTCGAATCAGCCCTTTTGTAGACCTGGTCGGAAAATCCGTATGCACCGCCTATTACATATACGATGTCGCGGTTTCCGTAGGAGAGTTTGTCCTGAATGATCTTTGCAAGTTCCGTAGATGAATGTTCCTTTCCTCTTTCATCGAGCAGTATGACATCGTCTGTCGGACGTATGTTCTTGAGTATCAGTTCTCCTTCGCGGGTCTTGATCTGGTCGCGGGTCAATGCGGAAACATTCTTGAGTTCGGGGATTTCCACTACACTGAAGGGTATGTAATGCTTCAGGCGGGACACATAGATGTCGAGTCCCTCCCTTACCCACTCTTTGTCAGTCTTGCCTACGGTCAGCAGTGTTATCTTCATCAGGTCTGTTTGCTTGAAAGCACAAATATAAGACAAATCCTGCAAAAATCCAGCCAATGATAAATTTCGTCAAATGATTGTACGGCTTGGAATTTGTAGTATATTTGCACGTTCAAAATCGACTTGAAATGAGCAGATGTATAATAAATATTATGGCGGCCGCCGTCGCCATGTTCTCATATGCCGGCGCCGCTGCTCAGGACTCCGGATATGATGTGTTCAATCCTATTGCGAAATACCTTGCGACTGGAGATGCGGAAAAACTGTCGGCATGGTTCTCGGACAATCTTGAAGTGACCATATTCTCGGATTCGAACGATTCGAGCCGCAATCAGGCCAGACAGATAATGAAGTCGTTCTTCCGGTCATATACGCCCCGTTCTTTCGAGATAACCCACAAGGCCGGACGTTCCAATATGAAATATGCTCTGGGAACCCTGAATGCGGGAGGCGAGATGTTCACGGTCACGATATTCGTCGGATACAGTGAATCTTCCTACAAGATACAGCATTTAAAAATAGAGAGACTGAACTGATCGGTCTCTCTATTTTTTAATTGCTATTTCTGTCTCAGGAACACATGCACAGGGCAGCCGAGGAAGTCGAACTTGGACCTGAGTTTGTTCTCGAGGAAGCGTCTGTAAGGTTCGCGTATGTACTGCGGAAGGTTGCAGAAGAATGCGAATGAAGGCGACCTGGTAGGAAGTTGGGTCACGTACTTGATCTTGATGTACTTGCCCTTCCATGCTGGTGGCGGATAGTTCTCTATCTCCGGAAGCATCTCCTCGTTGAGTTTCGAAGTAGGGATCTTCCTCGAATAGTTCTCATACACATGTGCTGCTGCGTCAAGCACATCCATGATCCTCTGCTTGTTGATCACCGATGTGAAGATTATCGGAAGGTCATTGAACGGAGCAAGACGTTCCTTGATGGCGTTCGTATACTCCTTCATCGTGTTGCTGTCCTTCTCTATGGTGTCCCATTTGTTCACAACTACCACGCAGGCCTTCTTGTTGCGCTGGATGAGGTTGAAGATGGCCATGTCCTGCGATTCGATTCCTGTCTGCGCGTCCACCATGAGTATGCAGACGTCGGAATGCTCGATGGCACGGATGGACCTCATCACTGAATAGAATTCGAGGTCTTCGTGTACCTTCGCCTTCTTTCTCATTCCGGCAGTGTCTACGAGCATGAACTCGTGTCCGAACTTGTTGTAAAGTGTGGCGATGGAGTCGCGTGTGGTGCCGGCGATAGGAGTGACGATGTTCCTCTCCTTGCCCAGAAGGGCGTTGGTGAGCGATGACTTGCCCACGTTAGGCTTTCCAACGATGGTGAAGTGAGGTAGTTCGGGATGTTCGTCTGTGTCAGGATCTTCTGCTGGAAGTTCCTTTACGATGGCGTCAAGAAGGTCTCCTGTTCCGCCTCCGTTTGCCGCGGAGATGCTGTATACCTCTCCGAGACCGAGCGAGTAGAACTGGAACGCGTCGTAGATCTTCTCTCCAGAGTCGATCTTGTTGACCGCAAGGACTACCGGCTTTCCGCTGCGGCGGAGAATGTCGGCTATCTCTTCGTCATAGTCGGTGATGCCTGTTCCGGCTTCCACCATGAAGAGTACTACATGTGCTTCTTCGATGGCGAGAACAACCTGCTTGCGGATTTCTTCTTCGAAAATGTCGTCTGAATTGGATGTGTATCCGCCTGTGTCCACAACAGAAAATTCGGTTCCGCACCATTCGCATCTTCCGTAATGTCTGTCGCGTGTAACACCTGCTGTTTCATCGACGATCGCCTGTCTCATTCCGACAAGGCGGTTGAAAAGTGTGGACTTACCTACATTAGGACGGCCCACAATGGCTAATAGACTCATAATAAACAGTTTAATTGTTAACATTTCGCCTCACGGCGAAATCGCACGTCCCTATCCGGGACCGTTGATGTCAGTGGCAGATTTCACGAGAACCGCAACTTCCACATCCGCCTTCGTCACAGGCGACGGGGTTGCCGTTCTCGTCTTTCTTGCCCCAAAGTTTTATTTCTTCTTCTTTTGCGCACTTGATGCCTCTTTTCCGCATCTCCACGTTGTTCTCAATCTCGGTTTCAGGGAATTTCCCGTCTTTCCTGAAGATTATGTTGAAGCAGAGGCCGAATACGCATAGTGCAACAAGAAGAAGTGCTGCTATGAATATCTCCATCAGTTGATGAAACTTGAACTGATTTCCTCGTAGTTGTACACCTTGCTGATGATGTCAGCGAAGATGTCTGTCATTGAGAGCACGGTGATCTTGCTCTTGTCCTTGTCTGGGTCGCTGCTCAACGGAATGGTGTCAGAGACGATCACTTCCTCGAGTGCGGACTCCGCGATCCTGTCATATGCCGGACCTGAGAATACAGGATGGGTGGCACATGCACGTACGCTGAGCGCTCCCATTTCCTTGAGGACGTTTGCGGCCTTTGCCAGTGTTCCTGCTGTGTCGATCATGTCGTCAACGATCACGATGTTCTTGCCTGCCACTTCACCGATGGCGGTGATCGAAGCAACCACATTGGCCTTTTCACGTGATTTGTGGCAGATCACTACAGGACATTCGAGGTACCTTGCATATGCGTTCGCTCTTTTCGCTCCACCCATGTCCGGTGCTGCGATGGCGAGGTTCTCGATGTTGAGTGACTTGATATATGGAAGGAATACAGCACTTGCGTATATGTGGTCCACAGGGAAATCGAAGAATCCCTGGATCTGATCAGCGTGGAGGTCGCATGTCATGACTCTGTCGCAGCCTGCTGCATGGAGCATGTTGGCAACCAGTTTCGCTCCTATCGGAACTCTCGGCTTGTCCTTGCGGTCCTGTCTTGCCATTCCGTAGTAAGGCATGACTGCGATAACTTTGTGAGCGGACGCCCTCTTGGCAGCGTCAGCCATGAGCAGAAGTTCGAAGAGGTTGTCAGTAGGAGGGAATGTAGATTGGATGATGAATACGGTGGCACCTCTGACACTCTCATTGAAAGATGGCTGGAATTCTCCGTCGCTGAAGGTGAGTACATCAGCGGAACCAAGTTCAAGATTGAGCGCCTTGGCTACCTTAAGTGCAAAATCTTTTGACGCCCTGCAGGCGAAAAGTTTCATTCTGTGTTCCTTTATCATCGTATTTAGAGGGTTTGGTTTTTTTCTTCTTTCATTGATATGAGTATCGACTCGATATAATCGAGGATTTCTTCTCTTCCCAGTCCTGTCTCAGATGAACTGATGAATGTAGGAGGCAGTTCTTCCCAGAACTCCAGAATCTGCGATTTCATCTTTTCGATCTGTGCGGCCAGTGCTACCGGACCGCTCTTGTCGCCTTTTGTGAAGATGATTGCAAACGGAATCTGACTCTGTCCAAGTTCGATGAGAAAATCCATGTCAGCCTTGCCGATGTCGTGACGGGAGTCGATAAGGACGAAGAGCATGACCATCTCTTCCGAGAAGTTGAGATAATTCCTGATCACCTGTTCGAGTTTCTGCTTGCCTGTTGCGGAGATCTTTGCATAACCGTAGCCTGGAAGGTCCACGAGATACCACTCCCTGTTGATCAGGAAATGGTTCACAAGTCTCGTCTTTCCCGGTTTGCTGGAAGTCATCGCGAGTTTCTTGTTGTTGCAAAGCATGTTTATGAGGGAAGATTTGCCGACATTTGACCTGCCGATGAAGGCAAATTCAGGAAACTTCTGCTTTGGCTTCTCGGAAATACGGGTGCTGCTGCCGGCGAACAATGCCTCGGTGATCTTCATAATGCTCTGATACTCAAAATAGGTTTGCAAAGATATTAATTTTATTTGATTTTCTTTAGAATTTGTTACGCAGGTGGGGATTTTTTGCTAAATTTGTTGCACTGCTAAGCAAATGGGTATGGAAAAAGAGTTTATAGACCTTTTGGAACTTCAGTCGAGGATGAAGAAAGGGGTGGAATGTCTTTTTCCGTCACGCATATGGGTAAAGGCCGAGGTCAGTTCCATCAAGGCACGGACCGGCGGCCATTGTTATCTTGAACTGTCCCAGAGCGATGAGAAGGGCCTGCTCGCAAAAGCATCAGCCGTCATCTGGGCAGGAAAGTACAGATTCATAGCACCATATTTCGAGTCCGTCACGGGCACAGCCCTGGGCGTCGGCATGTCTGTTCTTGTCGAGGTTCAGGTAAGTTTCAGTCAGATATATGGTCTTTCCCTGGTAATCAATGATATAGATCCGGAATATTCTCTCGGAGTGAAGGAACTCGAGAGGCAGAGGACCATCGAACGCCTTTCCGAGGAAGGACTTATGGAAATGCAGAAATGCCTGTCTCTCCCGCTGCTTCCGTACAGTTTCGCGGTGATTTCCGCTGAGGATGCTGCCGGGTATCGTGACTTTGTGCGTCATCTTCATGAGAATCCTTATGGGTTTGAGGTGTCGACGGATCTTTTCCCTGCCCTGATGCAGGGGGTTGAGTGTCCGTCTTCGGTGATTTCCGCACTTGACTCAGTTCTTGCTTCCGGCAAGGAGTATGATGCAGTGCTGATCTTGCGCGGAGGCGGTTCGAAGTTGGATCTGGCCTGCTTCGATGACTACGAACTCGCGTCCGTCATAGCGCAGTATCCGCTACCGGTGCTTACGGCGATAGGACATGACCAGGATTTCCATGTATGCGACATGGTGGCATATGAATATGTGAAGACTCCGACGGCCCTTGCCGACCTTATCCTTTCGATCTATGAGGATGAGGACGCAAGGCTTTCTTCTTTTCAGACCCGTATGAAACTTGCGTTTGCCGGCAGGCTCTCTTCGATGGAATCGGCCGTCTCTCTACTTGAGGCCAGGATAAAGGCGGCGGATCCGAGACGTATTATGGAGAGGGGATATGTTCTTGCGCTGGACTCTGACGGAGTCGTCATGCATGGAGCCGCGGGTCGTAGCAAAGGAGACAAGGTGTCCCTTATGTTCGCCGACGGAAGGTTGTATTGTACAGTAGATGAGGTAAAGGATGAAGGAAGGATTTGATTATGCCAAGGCCGTCGAGGAACTTGAAGCGATCGCGGCGAAGGTTGAAGACCCGGGAACGGGCATTGATGACATAGAGAAATATATGAAGCGGTCGGCAGATCTGATCGAGTCCTGCCGTGCATACCTTCGCGGGGCACGTGAAAGGCTCGATTCGTTTTCATGAGACCGTAACCGATAATGAATGTTAATTTTAATGATATGGCAAAGAAGAAAAAGATGATCTATGATTCTGACGAATGGCTGTTGCCTTTCAAGGATGTGATAGACAGAAGGCATGAGATGATTCTTGACCTGAAGGAGAGGATGTCTGTGGACGGCTCCCTCAGCAAGGGAATGAACAACCATATGTATTATGGAATGCATCGCAATGCGGACGGAAGTTGGATTTTCCGCGAGTGGGCTCCGAATGCCACGAAGATCTACATCATAGGCGAATTCAACAACTGGAAGCGTACCGAAGCGTATGCGCTCAGGCCTATAGGAGGCGGTAACTGGGAAATCGTGCTGCCTTCGATGTTCCTGGACCATGGGACGCTTTACAAACTTTATATAGAATGGAAGGGCGGTGGTGCCGAAAGACTGCCGGCTTATCTGACAAGAGCGGTGCAGGATCCGGTGACCAAGACTTTCTGCGCCCAGGTATGGGACCCTGCCCGTCCGTATGAGTGGAAGAACGCAAAGCCTGGCCGCAGGCCTCATCCTATGATCTATGAGTGCCATATCGGCATGGCTGCGGAAGAGGAAAAGGTGGGCACATTCGAGGAATTCCGCCTCAATGTTCTCCCTAAGGTTGCGGAGTTGGGATATGATACCCTGCAGATAATGGCTCTGCAAGAGCATCCGTATTACGGTTCCTTCGGCTATCAGGTGGCCAATTTCTATGCTCTCAGTTCGCGTTTCGGAACTCCTGAGGAGTTCAAGGCTCTCGTCGACGAGGCTCACGGGCTGGGAATAGCGGTCGTCATGGATATAGTTCACTCTCATTCAGTTGACAATGAGGCGGAAGGCCTTGGAATGTTCGACGGAAAGGAGGACCTTTATTTCTACAACGGCTGGCAGGGAAGGCATCCGGCATGGGGCTCACGCTGCTTCGACTATGGAAAGGATGAAACGAAATATTTCCTTCTCTCGAACTGCAAATACTGGATGGAGGAATATCACATCGACGGCTTCCGCTTTGACGGTGTGACCAGCATGCTTTATTGGGATCACGGTCTGGAGAAGGCCTTTGTCGGTTATGACAACTATTTCAACCAGGGCGTTGACGAAAATGCGATAGCATATCTGGCACTTGCCAACATCCTCATCCATGAGATGAACGAGGATGCCTTCACTATCGCTGAGGATGTCAGCGGCATGGCAGGCCTTGCGGCCCCTCTGGATATGGGCGGTGTAGGCTTTGACTTCCGCATGAGTATGGGTGTGGCCGACAACTGGATCAAATGGATAAAGGAACTTTCGGACGACCAGTGGAGTATGGGTGAGATCTGGTGGCAACTTACCAACAAGCGTGAGGACGAGAAGACCATCAGTTACGCTGAGTGTCACGACCAGGCCATGGTGGGCGACAAGACCATAGCCTTCCGTCTGATGGACAAGGAGATGTATTTCTCGATGAACAAGGATTCACAGTCTCCTATAGTGGACAGGGGAATCGCGCTCCATAAGATGATACGTCTTGTGACCATGGCTACATGCGGAAACGGATATCTTACATTCATGGGTAACGAGTTCGGTCATCCGGAGTGGATCGACTTCCCTCGCGAAGGAAACGGATGGTCCTACAAGCATGCCAGAAGGCAGTGGTCTCTGGCAGAGCCTGACTATCTGAGATATAGATATTTGAGAAATTTTGACATAGCAATGATTCATCTGGCACGTCAGGAGGCCATTCTTGACGAGAAACCTGAACTTTTTGTGCAGGATGAAGAGAAAAAGATTCTTATTTTCAAAAGAAAAAATTGTATCTTTGCACTCAATTTCAACCCCACCGAATCATTTGCCGATTACGGCTTTGCCGCTCCGGCAGGAAAATATGAGGCGGTATTGAATACAGATGAAAACGAATTTGACGGCTTCTCCAGGCTGAAGACTGGGGAGGTGCATTTTAGTGTATCGGAGCGAAGCGAGAACGGAAACGGAAAATATGACGAGACACTCTCGCTTTATCTCCCGAGTCGTAGTGCAGTGGTATTGAAAAAGATTGACTGAAAATAACTTAATACGTATTATATATGGCTTTTCTAAAATTCAACAAGTCCGAGTTGGTCAACCTGGAATATTCGCTCAAGCGTGAGATAATCGCTGCGAATGAGACAGGTGCGTATTGCAACACTTCCATTGTGACCTGCAATACAAGGCGCTATCATGGATTGCTTGCTGTTCCTGTGGAAGAGTTGGGAGGTGGAAAGTATATGCTTCTTTCCGCTCTTGACGAAAGCATAATCCTCGGAGGCAAACAGTTCAATCTCGGCATCCACTGCTATGGTGACACATATGAGCCAAGGGGTCATAAGTACATCATCGACTTCGATGCCAATCCGGTGCCTGTGGTCACTTACAAGGTTGGTGGAATCATTTTCACCAAGACTCTCGTGATGGTTCCTGACAATGATCAGATTCTCATCAGGTATGAACTGCTAGAGGCTCCTGCCAAGGTGTCTCTCCAACTGAGACCGTTCCTTGCCTTCAGGAGCGTGCACAGCCTTACAAGTCAGAATGCAGATGCATATACTGCATATGACGAGGTTGACGGCGGCGTATCTTTCAGGCTTTACAACGGATTCCCTGACCTCAATCTTCAGACTTCGGCAAAGGCTGCCTTCAAGTATCAGCCTTATTGGTACAACGGTGTGACATACTCCGACGAGTACCGTCGCGGATTCGACTGCCGTGAGGACCTTTTCGTACCGGGAGTGTTCACACTTGAGATGAAACCAGGTGAGTCAGTGGTGTTCTCCGCTTCTGTAAACGAAGTGAATCCACGCGGACTCAAGAGAAAATATACGGACATCCTCAAGAAGATGGATGTCATTGAGTCATATCATGACCTTCTCGTTCACAACGCAGAAATGTTCAAGTGCCATAAAGGGGACAGGGCTCAGATCAACGCCGGATTCTCATGGCTTGAGACAGGTCTTCTCAGAGAGACCATCGAATCTCTTCCTGGCCTTACACTCTATGCCAACGGTGACTGCGCGGAGTTCGAGAAGATCCTTGACACCCTCATCGCGGACGAGCAGGAGAGACTTTTCCACCGTACCACACAGTGTGAGGCTCCGCTCCGTCTTACAGAGACAATCCAGCAGTACATCCGTTTCAGCGGAAAGGAAAAAGCCATCTGGAAGAAGTATGGCGAGACCCTCAAGGGCATCATCGAAAGTTATGCTCCGGGCCGCAGAAAGGAGATAGCAATGCATCCTAACGGCCTTCTCTGGGCTCAGATGGATGGTGTGGCTACCTCATGGATGAACGCATATGTATACGGCCGTCCTGTAACTGAAAGAGCAGGTTACCAGGTGGAGACAAACGCATTCTGGTACAATGCCCTCTGCTTCGCGATCGACATGGAGAACAAGTATGGTCCTAAGAAGAGCGAGTTCACAGCACGCTGGACTCCTGTACGTGACCTTGTGAAGGAGAACTTCCAGCCTACATTCTGGAGACCTGAATGGGGATATCTTGTTGATTATGTGGGCAATGGCCCTCAGGATCAGGCAGTAAGGCCTAACATACTCTTCCCTATCTATCTCGAGTATTGTCCTGTTGACGACGAGGTGGTTTCTGAGGTTGTGATGACTATCAACGACGAACTTGTGACCAAGAGGGGTCTCAGGTCGCTCTCTCCTAGAAACGAGGCATACAGAGGCGTATATGAAGGATCGCAGATCGACCGCGACCTTGCATATCATCAGGGCTGTGCATTCCCTGCACTTCTCGCTCCATACATCGACCTTTGCTTCAGGATGATGGGCGAGACATTCTATGGAAGGGCAAAATATCTTGTTGAGGGCTTCTTCGAGGACATCAGCAAGCACGGTGTCGGAGCATTCTCTGAACTTTACGACGGAGACCCTCCACACGAACCGCACGGAGCCATCGCTTCTGCACTCAGCACAGCCGCTCTCCTGCGTATTGAATATATCATGAACCAATATAAGTAAGAGGAGGAATAAGAAATGAGAGTTCTGATGTTCGGATGGGAGTTCCCTCCACATATCGCAGGCGGTCTCGGAACAGCATGTTACGGAATGACCAAGGGTCTGGCATACAACGATGTTGACGTTCTTTTCGTGATGCCTTCCGCTTCAGGAGACGAAGACGAAAGCGCAGTGAAGATCATCAACGCTAGTGATGTTGCCATCGACACCGTGAGTGCCACAGTAGACGAGTTCCTCGGAAAGGTTCAGTTCGTGCATATCGGTACAAACATGGTCCCTTATGTCGATCCAAACGACTTCAAGACTATGGTCGAGGAGGAGCGCAAGAGACAGATCAAGGGCTTCCGTGTGCAGTACGGACAGAAATACAAGTTCTCCGGCAAGTATGGCGCAAACCTTATGGAAGAGGTTGCGCGCTATGCCATGGTAGGAGCGACTATCGCAATGCAGTACAAGGATCAGTTCGATGTGATCCATGCTCATGACTGGCTTACTTACCTTGCAGGTATAGCAGCAAAACAGTTGACAGGAAAACCTCTTGTGGTACATATGCATGCTACATCATACGACCGTGCAAGTGACGACCAGGTGGATACACGCGTGGTTGACCTTGAGACAAAGGGTATGATGGCTGCCGACAAGGTTATGGCCGTGAGCGAACTTACAAGAAACATCTGCATCAACCGTTACGGAATCGATCCTGATAAGGTTGTTGCCGTACATAACGCTGTTGACTTCACAGGACGTGAGAAACTGGAAGTCGAGAGAAACGTGAAGGAGAAGGTGGTTACCTTCCTCGGACGTGTAACTTACCAGAAGGGTCCTGAGTACTTCATCGAGGCGGCTGCCAAGGTACTCAAGAGATGTAAGAACGTGAGATTCGTGATGGCAGGAAGCGGTGACATGCTCAACAGATGTATCCGCCACGTCGCACGTCTCGGCATCTCGGACCGTTTCCACTTCACAGGCTTCCTTCGCGGAAAGGAGGTGCACAAGATGTTCGCTCTGTCGGATGTCTATGTAATGCCTTCTATCTCAGAGCCTTTCGGTATTTCACCGCTTGAGGCTATGCAGACGAATGTGCCTTCAATCATTTCAAAGCAGTCGGGTTGTGCCGAGATTCTCAAGTATGCCCTCAAGGTGGACTTCTGGGATGTGGATGCAATGTCTGACGCAATCTACGGTCTTCTCCAGTATCCTGCAATCTCGCAACTTGCTGCGCGTTGCGGATATGACGAGGTGAACAGCATCAAGTGGAACGATGTTGCCGCAAAGATCAAGGGAATTTATCAGGAAGTAATTGACAAAAACTAAAAATAACCAATATTATGAAAAAGAGTATATGTCTGTATTTTCAGGTACATCAGCCAAACAGATTGAGATTATACAGATTCTTTGACATCGGAAAGGATTCGCATTACTATGACGATTTCGCCAACAGGACTATCCTCCGCAGGGTGGCACAGAAGTGCTATCTCCCAATGAACGCCCTTCTTCTCGAACTCATCGAGGCCAACAAGGGTGCATTCAAGGTTGCATTCTCAATTTCAGGATCTGTCCTCGAGCAGTTCGACAGATATGCACCTGAGGTGATCGAGAGTTTCCGCAAACTTGCCCAGACAGGCAGCGTGGAGTTCCTTTCAGAGACTTACTATCACTCTCTCGCTTCTCTTGCATCTCCAATCGAGTTCAAGAATCAGGTCCTCAAGCACAAGGCTGCTATCGAGCACTATTTCGGAGTGACTCCAAAGGCGTTCCGCAACACAGAACTTATCTACTCTGACGCGATCGGTGAGATGGTATATGACATGGGATTCAAGACCATGCTTACTGAAGGTGCAAGACACGTCCTCGGATGGAAGAGCCCTAACTTCCTTTACAGTTGCGCTCAGGCTCCAAGCCTCAAACTCCTCCTCAAGAACTCAAGTCTCAGCGACGACATCGCATTCCGTTTCTCAGACAGAGGATGGTCGGATTGGCCGCTTACAGGCGAGAAGTATCTTTCTTGGGTCAAGGCTGCCGCTCAGAACGACGAGATCGTGAACCTCTTTATGGATTACGAGACATTCGGCGAGCACCAGAAGGCTGCAAGCGGAATCTTCGACTTCATGAGAGCCCTTCCTGAGATCGTGATCAATGACGGCGAATTCGAGTTCGTCACTCCTACACAGGCTGCCAAGAAGCATCGTCCAGTAGGAGACCTCGACGTGATGGACCCTATTTCATGGGCAGACGAAGAGCGTGACGTTACTGCATGGCTTGGAAACGAACTTCAGAACGATGCATTCAACAAACTCAACGAGCAGGCTGAGAAACTCGCCCTTCTCAATGACGAGGCACTCTGGTCTGATTTCGGACATCTCCAGGAGAGCGACCACTTCTATTATATGTGTACGAAGTTCTTCTCGGACGGAGCGGTGCATAAATATTTCAACCCGTATGATACTCCATATGAGGCGTTTATCAACTATATGAACGTTTTAAGTGATTTTATTTTGCGAGTTGATGATGCAATTTCCGTTTCAGATGTTAACTTTGCACCCGCAAAACCAGCAAAGGCTCCTGTAAAGAAGGCTGCTTCAAAGGCTAAGGCACCTGCAAAGAAGCCTGCTGCGAAAAAGACTGCGCCAAAGGCGAAGAAGACAAAATAACGGCTGACGACAGTCAGTGGGGGTTACCCTGAAACTATATATCCCCGGACGGAGTCCTCAAAGACTCTGGCCGGGGTAAATAAATAATTTATCAATACATAATGAAAACAGAACTTATCAAGCCTGATTATCTGTTTGAGGTTAGTTGGGAAGTGTGTAATAAGGTAGGTGGCATCTATACTGTCATCGCTACCAAGTCCCTTTATCTGAAGAGCGAGTATAACAGACATCACATCATGGTGGGACCTGATGTGTGGATGGATACTGAAAGCAATCCGGATTTCATTGAAGATCCGTTATTGTACAGGGCATGGAAGGCCCAGGCTGCTTCGGAGGGAATAAGAGTGCGCATCGGACGCTGGAACGTTCCAGGCAAGCCGACAGCCATTCTTGTGGATTTCAAACAGTTTCTGACAAGGCAGAACGAGATCCTCACCGATTTCTGGAAGAAGTTTGGAGTGGATTCCCTGACTGGAAACTGGGATTATCGTGAATCGGCACTTTTCGGATATGCAGCCGGAAGAGTGATCGAAAGTTTCTACAGATTCAATCTTGAATCATCGGACAAGGTTGTCGCTCAGTTCCATGAGTGGATGACCGGAACCGGACTTCTTTATCTGAAGTCTGTTAATGCTCCGATCGCGACAGTGTTCACAACACATGCGACAGTGATCGGCCGCTGCATAGCAGGTAACAACCTGCCGCTTTATGATGGTCTGCACGGCTACAATGCCGATGAAATGGCCAGAAGATTCAATGTGGTCGCAAGACATTCCCTTGAAAAGAAGGCCGCAGAGAATTCGGACATCTTCACAACCGTCAGTGACATCACCGCACAGGAGTGCAGGCAGTTCCTCGGACGTCCTGTGGACATAGTGACTCCTAACGGTTTCGAACCAAGTTTCACACCTCCGACAGATGAGGAATATGACGCTCTCCGCGAGAGGTCAAGAAAGAAACTCATGTCTGTCGCTTCTGCGATGTGCGGAGAGGAAATTCCTGACAATGCCGTACTCGTTGGCATTGGCGGCCGCTACGAGTGGAAGAACAAAGGTATCGATGTCTTTATCGACGCACTTGACAGACTCAACCGTTCGGAATATAAAGGCAAGCCTGTTCATGCATTCATCATGATCCCTTCGGGCCATAACGGACCTGACAAGCAACTCCTTGCGAAACTTGCCGGTGACGGTTCACACTATGTGACAAGGACATCACATTATCTGATGAATCCAGAATATGACAATGTCACAAGACGTCTGAACGAAGTCCATCTCACAAACTCTTCAGGAGACAAGGTGAAGGTATATTTCATTCCGTCATATCTCAACGGAAACGACGGTATCTTCAACATGCCGTACTACGACCTGCTTGCGGGTCTCGACCTCACCCTCTTCCCGTCATATTATGAGCCATGGGGATATACTCCGCTCGAGAGTCTTGCATTCAGGGTGCCTACCCTTACGACTACTCTTGCCGGATTCGGTCTCTGGGTGCGTTCATACTACGGAAAGAAGCATCCTGGCATCACCGTGCTTGACAGAAACGATTCCAACTATTTCGATGTGGTCGAAGGCACAGCGGAAAGGATCGTGGAAATCGCCGGATTGAGGAAGGACAGCAAGAAGAAATATATGCAGAATGCAAAGGATGTGTCTGAAATCGCCCTTTGGCAGAACAACATCGTCTATTATAAGGAGGCATATTCAAAATCAATAGAGAAATTAATATCTGTCGCCGGTGCATATCCGTCGACCAGGAATGATAAACATATGGAATATAGAAAATTTGAAGTAAATCAACCGACCTGGAACAGCGTGATTGTTACACGTCATCTTCCGGATTCACTTAAAGAACTCGAAATACTTTCCAAGAACCTTTGGTGGTGCTGGAACGAATCGGCAAAGAACCTCTTTGCAAAGGTAGACCCTCAGGCATGGGAGGCATCAGGCCATAACCCTATCGCAATGCTCGATCAGGTAAGCCTCAAGAGATATCAGAAACTCGAGCAGGATTCAAAATTCCTCGCTGACCTCAAGGCAGTGATGGATGAGTTCAACACTTACATGGCTCTCAAGGCAGAGCGTACCACTCCTTCTGTAGCATACTTCTGTATGGAGTATGGTCTTGACACTTCTCTCAAGATATATTCAGGCGGTCTTGGTATCCTTGCCGGCGACTACATCAAGGAGACATCTGACATGAACACAAACCTTGTCGCTGTAGGTCTTCTCTACCGTTTCGGATATTTCAACCAGAAACTTACCGCACACGGTGAGCAGGTTGCCGAGGGCGTTGCCCAGGACTTCAACAAGATTCCTGCAACTCCTGTACGTGACGAGAACGGAAACTGGGTGACAATCAGCGTCGCTTTCCCTGGACGTAACCTCAATGCACGCCTTTGGAGAGTTGATGTAGGCCGTACAGAACTCTATCTCCTCGACACAGACATTCCTGAGAACCTTCCTGAGGACAGGTCTATCACTTACAACCTTTATGGTGGTAACTGGGAGAACCGTCTCAAGCAGGAACTCCTTCTCGGTGTCGGCGGTATCCGCGCACTCCGCAAACTCGGCTTCGCTCCGCAGGTATACCACTGCAACGAGGGACATGCAGCATTCATCGGACTTGAGCGTCTCCGTGAACTCATCTCTGAGGAGAACCTCGAGTTCCAGGAAGCACTCGAAGTGGTAAGAGCATCATCACTCTTCACAACACATACACCGGTACCTGCAGGACATGACGCATTCGACGAAGGTCTTCTCCGCAAGTACATCGGCCATTATCCGCAGCGTCTCAAGATCGACTGGGAGACCATGATGGGCCTCGGAAAGAACAACGGCGCTGACGTGAACGAGAAGTTCTCGATGTCTATCCTTGCTGCAAACATCTCACAGGAGGTGAATGGCGTGTCATGGCTTCACGGTGAGGTGAGCCGCGACATCCTCGGACACATGTGGCCAGGCTATCTCCCTGAGGAACTCCACGTAAGTTATGTTACCAACGGAGTACACTATCCTACATGGACCGCTCCTGAGTGGAAGGAAGTTCACGCAAAGGTATTCGGTGAAGAGTTCAAGACTCACCACTATGACAAGTCATGCTTCGACGGCATCTACAAGGTTTCCGATGAGGAGGTATGGAACATCCGTACATCACTCCGCAAGAAACTCATCGACGAGGTGAAGAGAAGACTCTCTGACCCTGCAGCTGCGAACCACTATTCACCTAAGCAGGTAGTGACAATCAAGGAGACTCTCCGTGACGATGTACTTACAATCGGTTTCGCACGTCGTTTCGCTACATACAAGAGAGCACACCTCCTTTTCCGTGACCTCGACAGACTCGCTGAGATCGTGAACGATCCTAAGCAGCCGGTACAGTTCCTCTTCGCAGGAAAGGCTCACCCTGCAGACAAGGCAGGTCAGGACCTCATCAAGATGATCGTGGACATTTCGAAGCAGCCTAGATTCATCGGTAAGATCGTATTCGTTCCTAACTATGACATCACAGTTGCCAAGTTCCTCGTACAGGGTGTCGACGTATGGATGAACAACCCTACACGTCCTCTCGAGGCTTCAGGTACATCTGGCGAGAAGGCTGCCATGAACGGTGTAATGCATTTCTCTGTTCTTGACGGATGGTGGGTCGAGGGCTATAAGAAGGGTGCCGGCTGGGCTCTTCCTATGGAACGCACATATGACGACCAGAACTATCAGGACGAACTCGATGCTGCAACAATCTACAACATCATCGAGAACGAGATCGCTCCTACTTTCTACAACAAGAGCCTTTCAACAGGACGTTCTACGGACTGGATCGAGTATATCAAGAACTGTGTGGCACAGGTTGCTTGCAACTTTACCACAAACCGTATGCTCACTGACTATATCAATCAGTACTATGTACCACAGGCTGCACGCGTGGACGGTATCGTTGCCGATGATTTCGCCGAGGCTCGTGAGATGGCTGCATGGAAGAAGAAACTTCGCCGTGAGTGGAAGAACGTTGAGGTTGTTTCAGTTACCAAGCCGGACAGCAACAGCGACAGTTTCTCAGTAGGCAGGGCATTCAATTCTGAGATCGTCCTCAATATCGGAGACCTCAAGGCTGAGGAAGTCGGTGTTGAACTCCTTTTCGCAACATATGACAACAAGGGCAGACTCCATATCCAGGAAAGATATGACTTCACTCCGGTTGAGTCTGTAGATGGAACAGCGAAATATGTGGCTTCTATCTCGCCAGACAGATCAGGTATCTATCAGGTAGCCGGACGTATCTATGCGAAGAACGACAAAATGCCTCACAGACAGGACTTTGAACTCGTAAGATGGTTGTAGCAACCGGATTTTTCGACGGTGTCCACACCGGGCACCGTCATGTGATAAAGCAGTTGACAGAGGCTGCTGCAGTACGCGGGGATGAAAGCATGGTCGTGACATTCTGGCCACATCCCCGTAATGTGCTGCAAAAGGAAGCCCGCTCGCTCAGGCTTCTTACCACTCTTGCGGAAAAGAAGCAGATGCTTCACGACCTCGGAGTGGACCATGTCGAAGTACTTCCTTTTACAAAGGATTTCAGTGCTTTGACAACGGAGGAATATCTTCTCCGTCTGATGAACGAATATGGAGCAAAGGCCATCCTTCTGGGTTATGACAACAGGATGGGATCCGATGCTTCCGGTGCGGATGGGGTTGCCAGAATTGCGGATGGCCTCGGGCTTGAGGTCATAAGGGCAGAGATGGTGCCTTCGGAGAAAGGTTATGCCGTAAGTTCCACCAAGATCCGCGAACGGCTTGAGGAGGGTGATGTGAAGAGCGCAGCATCAATGTTGGGATATGACTACGGCCTGCACGGAGTTGTCGTTGCCGGCAACAGACTTGGCAGGACCATAGGCTTTCCTACGGCGAACATGCAACTTTACGAGCCATTGAAACTTGTGCCGGGAAATGGCGTGTATTTTGTCAGGGTGAAAGCCTTGGGCAGAGACCTCTACGGCATGTGCAACATAGGGCACAGGCCTACGGTAGGGAAGGGGAATGCCAGAACTATCGAGACCAATATCTTTGATTTTGACGAGGATATATACGGCCTTGACCTTGATGTCACCTTTGTTGCAAGAATAAGGGAAGAGAAATGTTTTGATTCTCTTGAAGCATTGAAGGCTCAACTTGAGACTGACAGGGATTCCTGCCTTAATCTCATACCGGGCCTCTAAAATACGGAAATATGGAAACGATCATCGGTCTGCTATTTATTCTTCTGCCTGTAATCTTCAAGTTCATAGGCAAGAGGCTTGAACAGTCCGGAAAGCAGAATGTGGCCGGCAAGTTCAAGGAAATTGCTGAGGTGTTTTCGGAAGAACAGGACAGTGAGGCTTTCGAAGAGTCTTATGTAGAACCTTTCGATGAGCCGGAGGCACCGGCCCCTGTTGTGACGCCGGCTCCGGCGGAACCGCAGATCCATCTGTGGGAAGCGCCTGCGGTCATAAGGCCGAAGAAAATTCTCTTTGAGGAGGAGGCGTGTGAGAAGGATAAGGAAAAGATTGATCCGAAGAAACTCGTGCTATATTCCGAGATAATGAAACCGAAATTTGACGAATAATAAATAAAGTTAAAAATAAACAGTTATGTCACTTCAGTATATGACCCAGGAGGGTCTGGACAAGTTAAAGAAGGAACTCGCCGATGCAATCGCGCAGCGTCCTGTGATTTCTGCGGCAATCGCAGAGGCCAGGGATAAGGGAGACCTTTCCGAAAATGCCGAATATGAGGCAGCAAGAGAGGCTCAGGGCCTTCTTGAACTCAATATTTCCAAACTTCAGAATCTTGTTGCAAATGCCCGTGTGATCGATGAGTCACAGATCGGAACAGACAAGGTTCAGATGCTCAACAAGGTGAAGGTGAAGAACCTCACCACCAACCAGATCATGACTTTCACTCTCGTAAGCGAGAATGAGGCTGACTTCATGGCTGGAAAACTTGCTGCCAAAACTCCTATCGGACAGGCACTTATGGGCCACGGCGTAGGAGATGTGGTTGAGGCTAAGGTTCCTGCCGGTGTACTCAAGTTCGAGATTCTTGATATCACTCTTTAATCATGGCAACAATATTCACAAAGATAGCCAAGGGCGAGATTCCGTCATACAAGGTGGCGGAGAATGAGGAATACTATGCATTCCTTGACATCGCTCCGATGGCCAAGGGACACACACTCGTGATCCCTAAGAATGTCGAGGATGATTATATATTCAATCTCGATGACAAGACTTATATGGGACTCTGTGCGTTTGCAAAGAAGGTGGCTGAGGCTATAAAGGCTGCCGTTCCTTGCAAGAGGGTAGGAGTCGCAGTCCTCGGAATGGAGGTTCCTCATACCCATATCCATCTTGTACCTCTCAATGTGGAGGCTGACATGGATTTCAGAAAACCGAAACTGGAACTTTCGCAGGAAGAATTCTCTGCGGTCGCTTCCGCAATCTATGAAGAATATGTCAAGATTCAGTAAAGCATTATCAATGCTTGCTGCCTCAGTACTGATGGCGGCATGTACGACAGGAGCAAGGATTGACGGTACAATCGAGTCTGCTCCTTCATCTGATGTGGTGGTCAAACTGTTGAATATCAACAGATATGAGGTACTGGATACCGTCAAGACCGACGCTGCGGGAAAATTCTCCTGCAAGGTGAAGGTCGAGGAAGGACAGCCTGAATTCGTGTATCTTTTCTACAAGGATACCAAGGTCGCTTCTCTTCTTCTGGAAAAGGGTGACAAGGTGAGTGTTGAGGCCGATACTCTCGGTAACTATACTGTCGAAGGTTCGGAAGAATCTGTAAGACTTGCTCAGGTAGAGAAGAATTATGCTGCGGCATATTCCAAGATGAATGCCATCGCACAGAAGATGGAGACGGCAGAAGGTGATGAGGCTCTGGCTCTTGGCCAGGAACTCAGCAAGGAGTATGTGGCATATTATAGACAGTGTGTAAGGTATATTCTTGAAAACTCAAGTTCGCTCACATCTGTTCCTGTCCTTTATCAGAATTTCGGAGTGAACCTTCCGGTGTTCTCGCAGAGTACAGATGCCATTCATTTCGTGAATGTTTCTGATTCCCTTCAGATCAGGTATCCGTCATCGAAATATGTGCGTGCATTGAAGAAAGAGGCTGAAAGAAGATTCGGATACCTTGAACTCGAGTCAAAGTTCAGGGCTGCAGAAGCGGTAGGATATCCGGACATCGAACTCCCTGACCTGAATGCGAACAAGGTCAGACTCAGCGAGGTGGATTCCAAGGTTGTCATGATATATTTCTGGAGTTCCGCAAATGCCGGACAGAAGATGTTCAATCTTGATTTT
This sequence comes from Candidatus Cryptobacteroides sp., assembly GCA_045539115.1. Lineage (GTDB taxonomy): Bacteria > Bacteroidota > Bacteroidia > Bacteroidales > UBA932 > Cryptobacteroides. The sequence continues at coordinate 119,184 of JAZQES010000064.1, forward strand.
CTTAAGAAGATCTATGACGACTATCATTCAAGAGGATTTGAGATCTATCAGGTCGCTCTTGATGTGGACAAGGCATCATGGGCCCAGGTGGTAAAGCAGCAGAATCTCCCTTGGATCAATGTCTGCGACGGTCTTGGCGCAGATTCCCAGTATGTCCTCACCTACAACATAGCAGGTCTTCCGTCAGCATTCATAATCTGTGACGGTGAACTCGTGGATGGTCAGGTTGCAGATGAGAAATCTCTCCGCAGACTTCTGGATAAACTTTTAAAATAGTTTCTTCTTGCTCACGGTAGCAACGAATTCCTTGAGATAGAACGGTTCGAAGTACGCAACGTCTTCGAATCGTTTTTCTTTATATGCCTCCACGGCAGGGGAGAGCATGGATGAAGCCTTTGGCCAGCACTGGTGGAATCGGGCGTTCGGATGTCTGATGACTCCGTCGCATTTTCCGGCTCCGTCACCGATGAAAAGTACCGGACCTTGTTCGAGATATTCGCTGAAACTGCTCTCGTCTATAATGGAAGGGGCGGTATCTGTGATCTGTTTTCCGTCAGGGGTGAATACGGCTGAATAGACCTCCATACGGCGGGCGTCTATCATCGGAACGATGGATCTGATGTCGGAGATGTCGGTTTCGCAGGAAGCCTGTGCCACAAGGGTGTCAAGCGTGCCGACGGCAATGAGAGGCTTTCCGCTTCCGAAGCATAATCCTTTCGCGGTCGACACTCCAACACGGAGGCCTGTATATGATCCCGGGCCCATGCTTACGCATACCGCGTCGCAGTCGCTGAGGGATATTCCCCTTTCTTCAAGCATTTCACGGATGAATACAGCGGTCATCGAGGCATGTGCCTTCGCTGCAGAACTTTCCTTGTATGATATGACCGTCCCGTTCTCGGCCAGGGCTGTCGAACAGAGCGCTGTGGATGTTTCTATCAGTATGATTCTTTCCATTTTTTCTTTATTCGTTCCAGAAGAACAGTTCTTTAAGATAAGGGAATATCGTGTATGCGGCTTCTCTCAGCGGAGGGAAAAGCACAGATTGGTTCAGCACTTCCTCGCTCACGAAATGGAAGGTGTTGTTGAGAGAGCAGAAAGCCATGATTATCAGTCCGATGATGAGCCCGGCCTTGAGCAGCGCGAACACCGCACCGAGCAGACGGTTGAGCCATCCGAGCATTATCAGTTTCACAGTGCCTTCCAGAAGTCTTCCCAAGACGGCCAGACCGGCAGATACGCCGACAAAGATAAGTGCGAATGTAACCACCTTGAGGACCTGCTCGGATCCCTGTATATATTGTGCTATCCATTCGCTGACTGCTGCGGAGAATCTGGCGGACAGCCACACTCCCGCTATGATGGAAATGATGGCGATGACCTGGGATATGAATCCCTTGCGTAATCCCTGTACCAGCGCAGGAACAAAGCATATCAAAAGAATGATATCCAGTATGTTCATAATTGCTTTAAATTGTCTATATTTGCAGTTTGAATAAATCGGGTCAAACCCGAATGCAAAAATAGACAATTATTTTCAATCATACTATGAAATTTAAGGAGTATAAAGGTCTTGATCTCGTTGCGACAGGCAATGAGGTGCTTGACAGATGGAGAAAGAACCATGCTTTTGAGAAGTCACTTGAATTGAGAGAGGGCGCACCGGAATTCATTTTCTTCGAGGGACCGCCTTCTGCGAACGGAATGCCGGGTATCCACCATGTGATGGCCCGTTCAATCAAGGATGCCATCTGCCGTTACAAGACCCAGAGCGGTTACAAGGTGAACCGTCGTGCCGGTTGGGATACGCACGGTCTTCCTGTGGAACTCGGAGTTGAGAAGATGCTCGGAATCACCAAGGAAGACATCGGCACAAAGATTTCTGTAGAGGAATATAACGATGCCTGCCGCAAGGAAGTCATGAAATACACTGCCGAGTGGGTGAACATGACTGAGCGTGTAGGATATTGGGTGGATATGAACGACCCTTATATCACTTATGACAACCGTTATATCGAGACACTCTGGTATCTCCTCAAGAAGATCTATGACAAGGGCCTTCTCTACAAGGGAAAGTCCATCCAGCCATATTCGCCGGCAGCAGGTACAGGTCTGAGTACACATGAACTCAACCAGCCGGGCTGTTATCGTGACGTGAAGGACACTACTGCCGTGGCTCAGTTCTCTGTGATCCGTGACGAGAAGTCGGAGTTCCTTTTCAGCGAAGGCGTTCCTGCATACATCCTTGCATGGACGACAACTCCTTGGACCCTTCCTTCAAATACCGCACTCTGCGTAGGTCCTAACATCGACTATGTAAGGGTTCTCTCGTTCAACCCATATACAGGCCAGCCGGCTCTCTATGTGGTGGCTCAGGCTCTTGTAAACGCACATTTCAATCCGAAGGCTGCTGCTGTGGCATTCGAGGATTACAAGCCGGGTGACAAACTCGTGCCTTTCAAGGTACTCGACGGCACAATGAAGGGATCTGAACTTACAGGTATCCGCTATGAGCAGTTGATCCCATGGTTCAACCCTGGCGAAGGTGCGTTCAAGGTGATCCCTGGCGACTATGTGACAACGGAAGACGGTACAGGTATCGTGCACATCGCGCCTACATTCGGTGCTGATGACGCCAAGGTGGCAAGACTTGCCGGCGTTCCGGGCCTTCAGGTGGTGGACCGCAACGGTGACCTCCAGGCTCAGGTGGACCTCAGAGGCCGTTTCTTCCGTATCGAAGACCTCGATCCTGAATATGCTGCTGCGAACATGTCTGCGGATTATGCTGAATGGGCCGGAAGATATGTCAAGAATGCATATGATCCTGAACTCGCGGCTGATGCTCCTACTCTCGACGTGGACCTCTGCGTGATGCTCAAGCAGCAGAACAAGGCCTTCCGTATCGAGAAGCATACACATAACTATCCTCACTGCTGGCGTACGGACAAGCCTGTCCTCTATTACCCTCTCAACTCATGGTTCATCAAGACAACTGCGGTACGCGAGAGGATGATGGAACTCAACGAGCAGATCACATGGAAGCCTGAATCGACAGGAACAGGCCGTTTCGGAAAATGGCTCGAGAACATCCAGGACTGGAACCTTTCAAGAAGCCGTTACTGGGGTACTCCGCTCCCTATCTGGCAGACCGAGGACGGCAAGGAAGCAAAATGCATCGGCTCTATCAAGGAACTCTATGCAGAGATTGAAAAGGCTGTTGCGGCAGGCATCATGACTGAAAATCCTTTTGCAGCCAAGGGCTTCGATCCTGAGGACATGTCAAAGGAAAATTACGACAAGATCGACATCCATCGTCCATATGTGGACAACATCTTCCTCGTTTCAGACAGCGGAAAGAAGATGGTACGTGAACTTGACCTGATTGACGTATGGTTCGATTCGGGAGCCATGCCTTACGCACAGGAAGGACTCCGCAATCTCGATTCTGACAAGTTCGGAATCACCGCGGACTTCATCGCAGAAGGTGTGGACCAGACACGCGGATGGTTCTATACCCTCCATGCAATCAACACCATGGTAAGCGACAAGTGTGCTTTCAAACGTGTTATTTCCAATGGATTGGTTCTCGATAAGGACGGTAACAAGATGAGTAAGCGTCTCGGAAATGCTGTCGATCCGTTCTGGGCTCTCGACACTTATGGAGCAGACTCTCTCCGCTGGTACATGCTTACCAACTCACAGCCATGGGACAATCTCCGTTTCGATGCTGCCGGTGTCGACGAGGTACGCCGCAAATTCTTCGGAACACTTTACAATACATATTCGTTCTTCGCTCTCTACGCAAACATCGACGGTTTCGACCCTTCAACCGAGGCTGTACCGATGAATGAGCGTCCGGAGATCGACAGATGGATCATCTCTCTGCTCAACACTCTTGTGAAGGATGTTGTGGCGGCATATGAAGACTATGATATCACCACTGCGGGACGTCTTATCCAGGACTTCGTATGTGACCATGTCAGCAACTGGTACGTACGTCTCGGCAGAAAGCGTTTCTGGGGCGGTACAATGGATGCAGACAAACTTTCTGCATACCAGACTCTTTATCAGGTTCTCGTAGCGGTTTCGAAACTTGCCGCTCCGATTGCTCCGTTCTTCATGGACCGTCTCTATCTCGACCTTGTCGAAGGAGAAGAGTCAGTTCATTACGTGGCAATGCCTGCATATGACGAGACTGTAGTGGACAAGGATCTTGAAGACCGTATGGCACTTGCCCAGAGGGCTACATCGATGGTGCTTGCACTTCGCCGTAAGGCCGAGATCAATGTCCGCAAGCCTCTCTCGAAGGTGATCATCCCTGTCCTCGACGCACGCGTGAAGGAGCAGTTGGAACTCGTCAAGACTCTGATCCTCAATGAGGTGAATGTGAAGGAGGCGGAGTTCATCTCTGACACTACAGGACTCATCACCAAGAAGATCAAGCCTAATTTCAAGACTCTTGGAAAGATCTACGGAAAGCAGATGAAGGAGATCGCCGCAGCATTCGGTACCCTTTCACAGGAGGTGATTTCTGAAATTCAGGCTGCCGAGGTTTCTGGCACAGGATATGTTTTGAACCTTGCTTCGGGCGATGTGACGCTCAACAAGGGTGATTATGAGATCTCTTCTGAGGACATGCCGGGCTGGCTTGTCGCTACAGAAGGCTCTATGACAATCGCTCTTGATGTGACTATTACCGAGGAACTTAAGCAGGAAGGTGTGGCAAGAGAACTCATCAACCGTATCCAGAATCTCCGTAAGAGCAGCGGATTCGATGTCACTGACAAGATTGACGTGAGGATTTTTGCTGACGGTGAGGATGGAGCGGAAATAGCGGCTTCACTTGCAAACTTCAACGAGTACGTGGCAGCGCAGACTCTTGCACTTTCGGTTGAATCGGCACCATTGGCAGAGGCCGGTGATGCACCGGAGGTGGAATGGAACGACGGTTCAATCCGCATCGCTGTCGCAAGACGCTGACGAGCCTGTCGAGGGATCTGAATATGAAATATTAACTATAAACAAAATAACACTATGGCAGAAGAAATGAAGAACGCACCTGAAATCAAGGTACGTTACAGCGACGAGGAACTCCAGGAGTTCAAGGCCATTATTCTTGAAATGCTTGAAAAGGCTAAGAAGGAATATAAGACGCTTCGTGATATCGTGACTCATGATTCAAGCAACGATATCGAGGACACTTCACCTACATTCAAGGTGATGGAAGAAGGAGCGATGACTCTTTCAAAGGAAGAGGCAGGTGCTCTTGCACAGCGTCAGTATAAATTCATCCAGAACCTCGAGGCTGCCCTCATCAGGATCGAGAACAAGACTTACGGTGTGTGCCGTATGACAGGAAAACTCATTCCTAAGGAAAGACTCCGCCTTGTTCCTCATGCGACCCTTACCGTTGAGGCAAAGGAGATGATGAACAAGAACAAGTAGTCCACATGAGGCTTTCAAAAGGAACCAAACTTTTCATTTTAGGCCTTATTCTAGTAGTCATTGACCAGATCATCAAGGTTCTGGTCAAGACTAATATGGATTTGGGCGAGACAATTGATGTAATCGGAGACTGGTTCAAACTCCATTTTGTCCTCAACAAAGGCATGGCTTTCGGCATGGCCTTCGGAGGACTTGTCGGAAAGGTCCTTCTCTCTGTTTTCAGGATTGTGCTTTTCGGCGGTCTCTGCTGGTGGATATCAAGACTTGCAAAAAGGCAGGATGTCCCGACTGGAGTGCTGGTGGGACTTACCATGATTACAGCCGGAGCGATGGGCAATATCATCGACTGCTTCTTCTATGGCCTCATATGGCCCGAGACAGTGATGCCGGGAGCACCTTTCGCCTTCATGTTCGGACAGGTGGTGGACATGTTCTATTTCCCTCTCTTCGATTACAAACTTCCTTGGATGGATTATCCCCGCACCTTCTTCGGAGCGGTCTTCAACTTCGCGGACAGTTGCGTGACATGCGGAGCAATCTATCTTCTTCTCTTCCAGTACAAGTTCTTTTCGAAGGAGTCCTAGAAGAAAATCACATTAAGTAAAGAATATTTTTCCCGAAAATTGAAAATAAATTTGCAGATTACGATTTTATTCGTACCTTTGCATTCCCTTTCAAAGGGAAACATATTGGAGAGTTGGCAGAGTGGTCGAATGCGGCGGTCTTGAAAACCGTTGATCTTAACGGGTCCGGGGGTTCGAATCCCTCACTCTCCGCAGAAAAGAGACACACAAGAATTCTTGTGTGTCTCTTTTTTTTGTATATTTGCTTGGTTTGCATAATTGTAGGATATACTATTGTGCAAACCTTTGAACTAATGAATACAAATCTTGATAAGGCTTATTTCATTTCCTTCTGTATAGAGCAGTACAAGAATGAAAAAGGGATCA
>JAZQES010000065.1:0-6281 GCA_045539115.1 Candidatus Cryptobacteroides sp.
CAGTTGCGAGAGGTCGCTGCCGAGAAACTTGAAGTCAGCGTCGATGTTGCCGATGTTGTATATGCCGCCATGAGCATGTGCGGCAAGAAAATGTCCGGAAAAACGGTCGCAGAACCACCATCTGGCCTCCGGCTGTACGTATAGATGCTTACGTATCACACCATTGCTGCGGTCCCACGGAGAATAGTATCCGGTTATGTCATATGACCATTGGGGATTGCCCCCCCCGAATTCGATTCCGAGGTTTGCGGAGCCCGCAACGTCCGAGAGGACATTGCTCTTGATGGCAAAGTCCTGAGCAGACAGATTGATTGTCATGGCCATAAAGAACATGACAAGAATCGCTATTTTGTTTTTCATAATGTTACACACAATTATATTCAGCACAAGGTCACAGGCTGAATAGTATATATACTATAGTGGTTATTAGCGCAAATTTACATATTATATTCAATTTTGCAAAAATATTCTAAAAGATTTTTGTATTTTTTAAAATATTTTAAAAATATATGCGAAGTTTACCTTCCATATTATCATATCCGGCATTCCCTCATCACTATCTTGTACATTTCCTCTAATGAGGAGTTCTGATATCTTAAGATATGGTGATTTTATAAATACGACACCGGACCGCTCGTATCAATCAGTATGAGCGGTCCGGCATTTATTATATATTAATAAGGTATTATTCCACAATCACTTCATCAATGAAGAGGAAGCCTTTCGATCCAGGTCTTTCATGCCATGCAGGGAGGGATGCTACAGGATCTACTACTACTCTGAGGTATTTTGCAGAAGTCTCAGGGAATGATACGGTGTATTCTTTGAGTCCGTTAGGCTCGTCCTGGCCTTCAACCTCATATTCTGCCTTTGCCACTTCAGTGAAGTCTGTGCCGTTTTCAGATGTGAGAACTGTGAGGGCAGCAGGGTTGAATATGTCGTCATATTTCACCACTACCGTGCCGACGAGAACGCTGCTGTAGGTTTCACCCTTCATGTCGATGGTGATGTCGAACGGCTCGCCTCTCCATCCGCCCCAGTCGCCGCTGCGGAAGTTCTCGGTTCCTCTGATGCCGTCAGCAAGGATATATGGAAGACCGTTGCAGTAGTTCTTATGGGCCTCGGTGTTCATGGTGATGTCCTTTGCCATTGCCTTGTGAGACTTGAACTCTTTCGAATATACGGTTGTGCTGGTGTTAGGTCTGAATGCCTTTGCCTTTAGAACGCATGTCTCATTGATGGCTACCGGACCTTCGTAGAGGGTTGATGTCTCCACAGGCTCGCTTCCGTCGAGTGTGTATCTGACAGGGGTCTCTCCCTGTGATTCCAATGTCACATAGATTGTTCCGTTCTCTGTCTTTACAGAACCTCTTACGTTGAAGATATGCTTTCCGTAATTGTAGCCTGCAACGTCATAGATGGCACAGAATTCATCTGCACTGTCGAGGAATCTTTCCCAGTTCTTGTTCTCCGGCTGGCACCACTGCACTTCGCTGAGCGCCGCCATTCTAGGGAGAAGCATGTATTCGAGGTGTTCGTCGGTTGCGATGTACTCTGTCCAGAGGTTAGCCTGCACTCCGAGGACGTGGTCATGATGTTCCTCTGCCATTTCACCGATGCATGGCTCGTATGAGTAGCATTTCTCCACAGGGAGGTAGCCACCGATGGCAAGAGGTTCGTTGTCCTTGTCCTCTGACTGATAGTAGTCGAGGTAGAAGAATGAGTTCGGTGTCATGATCACGTCGTGGCCCATCTCTGCGGCCTTGATTCCGCCGTCTGTTCCTCTCCATGACATTACTATCGCATTCTCTGCAACTTCTCCTTCGAGAATCTCGTCCCATCCGATGATCTTCTTGCCCTTCTTCTCGAGGAAGTTCGTCATTCTTGTCATGACATAACTCTGGAGGTAGTGCTCGGCTTTGAATTCTTCTGTGTCCTTAAGTCCGAGTTCCTTGATCTTGGCCTGGCAGCGAGGACATTTTTCCCAATATACCTTAGGGCATTCGTCACCGCCGATGTGGAAATATTCAGAAGGGAAGAGGTCGGCAACTTCGTCGAGAACGTTCTCGAGGAATACCATGGTCTCTTCTCTTCCGGCACAGAGAACCTCGTTTGCAATGCCCCAGTCGCCCCATACTTCGTATGGACCGCCTGTACATCCGAGTTCAGGATAAGATGCGAGGGCTGCCAGCATATGGCCCGGAAGGTCGATTTCAGGAATGATCTCGATGCCCTTTGCTGCGGCATAGTCGATGATTTCGCGGATCTGGTCCTGAGTGTACCACATGCCTTCACCGTAAGTGGTGTGGTCGTAGCCCTTGCTGTCGAAAAGGTGGCCGATGATGGTCTTGTTGCGGATCGATCCGAACTCTGTGAGTCTAGGATATTTCTTTATCTCGATTCTCCAGCCCTGGTCGTCTGTGAGATGCCAGTGGAGGGTGTTGAGTTTATGGATTTCCATCACGTCGATGTATTTCTTCACCATGTCCATGTCGAAGAAATGTCTCGAAACGTCCATGTGCATACCTCTGTATCCGAAGCGTGGTTCGTCCTTGATTTCAACGCACTGAAGAGTCCACTCCTTGCCGTCAGCGGCAGTCTTTCCGTATATCTCGGCAGGAAGCATCTGCTTGAGGGTCTGGATGGCGTAGTTGAAGCCGTTGAGGGCCGAAGCCTTTACGTCCACGCCTTTTTTGCTTACAGTGAGAGTGTATGCCTCTTCGGGAAGGGATGCGTCAACGCTGAAGTTGAATCCGTCCGAAGCGGTGTTGTTGTCTACGGTGCTTTCCTGTCCGCTGACAAGAGAAAGTTGTCCTGCAAATCCGTTGATGAGGTTCATTGAGCCTTCGTCGATGTCCGCAGAGCAGTGGAATGCCGCTCCTGCCGCATTGAATGTTCCTGCCTTCACCTCCACCTCATTAGGATATGGGACTACGGTGATGTTTGGCTTTTCTGCCGGTGAGCATGAAAGAATTGCTGCGGCTGCCAGAGCCGAAAGTAGTAGTGTTCTTGTGGTCATTATGGTTGGTTTTACAATTTGTGCAAAGATAGGCTTTTTATTTTACATAAGCAGCATTATTATCTGCGCCGAAATTACCCTGAGGAATATGCTTGCAGGGTAGACTGTCGCATATGCCACAGCCGGGTCGTCGCCTTCTCCGGAAGGATTGGCGAAGTCAAGTGCAAATGGGTTGGCCATGCTTCCGCAGAGCATTCCTACGTTATCTGCATAGTCCAACTTGAATATTTTTGAGACGATGAAGCCTGTCAGCAATACCGGGATTGTTGCAAGTGAGAAACTTACCAGCACCCATTTCAGGCCTTCGCTGCTGAATACGGTCTCGAAGAATCCCGCTCCGGCGCTAAGTCCGAGTCCTGCGAGATAGATCGTGAGGCCGAGTTGTCTCAGCATGAGGTTGGCGCTTCTGCTCATGTATATCGACAGGTGCATGCGGGGACCGAATGCTCCCATAAGCAGACCTATGATGATAGGTCCTCCTGCGATGCCAAGTTTGACCGGCATGCTCATGCCCGGGAATGCGAACGGGATGCTTCCGAGGATCAGGCCCAGCACGATACCGACGAAAATTGCGAAAAGATTCGGATTGCTGAGTTCCTTCGCTTCGTTTCCGAGGATGGTGCTGACGTTTTCTATCGATCTTGATTCTCCTACGATTGTGAGTCTGTCGCCCAACTGAAGTCGGAGCGAGCGTGACGGAAGAAGGTCGATTCCGGCCCTGTTTACGCGTGTGATGTTGATTCCGTATGAGTTTCTCAATTTGAGGGAGCCGAGTTTGACTCCGTTGAGTTCCGGCTTTGTCACCAGCACTTTACGCGACACAAGTTGGCTGTCTATCGCGTTCCAGTCGATGTCCTTCTTGTTCCAGTCGATGTTTTCCTTGTGACCGAACAGGGTCTTCACGCGCTCCACGTCGCTTTTTCCGGATATCACAAGAAGGTGCTCGTCCTTTTCTATGACGGTCTCGGAAGTGGGGATGATGACTTTTTCATTCTTCCAGATTCTCGAAATCACGAAATGGCAGTCAGCATTCTTCCTTATCTCCATGATGGTCTTTCCGAATATTGCCGGATTGCTCACCTGATATTCTGCAACGAATGTGTTGTCGGAAGAGGTGTCGTGATGGTTTCCTGATTTTCCTCCCATGACTTTCCTCATGAAGATGACGCAGAGGATCATTCCTATGAGTCCGAACGGATATGCGGTAGCACATGCCATGGCCATGTTGTTCGCTCCTTCCATGTTGCCCGGGTCTGTCTGAAGCAGTGCCTGCTGTGCCGCTCCGAGCATAGGTGTATTGGTTACCGCTCCGGAGAGGAGTCCCATCATGTCTCCAAGGGAAATATTTGATGTCCAATGTATTATGAGTGCCATTGCTGTTCCGATGACAAGCAGGAGCAAGGCTATCATGTTAAGTTTCACTCCTCCCTGCTTGAACGAAGAAAAGAATCCGGGACCGACCTGTACGCCCAAGGCATATATGAAGAGGATGAGTCCGAAATTCTGGATCATGTTCAGCATGTCCTGATTGACCGAGAGCCCGAAATGTCCGGCGAGGATGCCGGCAAAGAATACGAATGTCACTCCAAGCGAGACACCCTTGAACTTTATCTGTCCGAGCGCCAGTCCGACGGCGCAAATCAGGCACAATATGAGAATGGCCTGGACAAAGGTCTGTTCTGTGAATATATCTATAAACCAGTTCATTTCTAATAAATAAGCAATCCTGCCACGCCTCCGGCGATTATGGCAAGGATAGGGTTAAGTTTTCCCCAGAAGGATGCGGCCAACGCGACTGCAAACAACACCCAACTTTTCCAGTCCGGGAAGTTATCCGGGGTTATGAGTATGACGGCTGCTGCTCCTATGAGTCCGGTCACGACCGGTTTGAGGCCGGACATTATGCCTTTGAATGCATTGCTGCCGGCAAATTTAGCATATACCTTGCAAAGTGCAAGTACAATGATGAATGAAGGAAGCACGACAGCGATGGTTGCGGTGCATGATCCCAGTATGCATATGAATTCGGAGGCTCCGCTTGCGGCAAGCACGTCATAGCCCACATATGTCGCGCAGTTGATGCCGATAGGACCGGGTGTCATCTGCGATATGGCGACGATGTCCGTGAATGTTCCTTCGTCGAGCCAGCCGTGAACGCTCACCACCTGCGCCTGAATGAGCGACAGCATGGCATATCCACCTCCGATGGTGAACATGCCTATGACGAAGAAGGTCGTGAACAGTTCCAGGAAAATCATCATGCTCTTTTATTTTTGTCTGACCGAAGGCTGCTCAGGCCCCAGCCTGCCGCAATCGTAGTTATTATTATATATATAGGTGAAACATTCAGGAATGCGACCAGGCCCAGTGTGACGGCCGAAAGCAGCCATGCCCACCATTTCTTGTTTGAGGCTTTCGCCATGTTCAGCATGGGCACTGCGATCAGTGCCACGACGACAGGTCTGATTCCCTTGAAAATCTTTATGACCGTCGGGTTGTCCTGATAGCCGGAGAACAGCATGGCGATGGCAAGTATTATGCTGAATGAGGGAAGTATGCTGCCGAGGGTGGCGATGATGCTTCCGCGGGTTCCTCTGAGTTTGTGTCCTGTAAAGATTGAGATGTTCACGGCGAGAAGACCTGGTGCCGATTGGGCGAGTGCGATTATGTCGGTGAAGTCCTCATCGTTCAGCCAGCCTCGTGCGACGATCTCATTTCTTATGATGGGAAGCATGGCGTAGCCTCCACCGATTGTGAATGCTCCGATCTTTGCGAAAGTGAGGAATATTTGCCAGTAAGAGGCTGATTTTTGCTCCATTTTTGGTCTTTTTGCCATAAAACAACACAAAATTAGAAAAAATATTGAAAAAAAGTGCGAAAAAATTTGGAGGATAAAAAAAAGTCCGTATCTTTGCAGCCCGTTTGAGAGAAAACGGCACGAAAAGTTCATTGAAAAGATTGAAGGAAAGTACAAGAAGCAAGTACCGAGAAAAACAATTTATCGAGAAGCGTTAATTCTTTTGAAAGGAATTATTAAGTGTCAGGACAGACTGGAGATATAAAATTTATTATACAATGAAGAGTTTGATCCTGGCTCAGGATGAACGCTAGCGGCAGGCTTAACACATGCAAGACGAGGGGCATCGCGCAGGTTAGCAATAACTTGTGGCGGCGACCGGCGCAAGGGTGCGTAACGCGTGAGCAACTTGCCCTTATCAGGGGGATAACCGTTGGAAACGACGACTAATACCCCATGGTGATA
>JAZQES010000066.1:0-26452 GCA_045539115.1 Candidatus Cryptobacteroides sp.
GTAGCGGGACGCAGGATTGAACTGCGGACCTCATGATTATGAATCATGCGCTCTAACCAGCTGAGCTATCCCGCCGTGACCGTTAGTCAAATTTTGTTGAGATAGAAGGACTCGAACCCTCACTGACAGAGCCAGAATCTGTAGTGCTACCATTACACCATATCTCAATTTGGCTTCCCGTTTTATTTTTGGGATTGCAAAGGTACGAATGTTTTCTGGATTTGCAAATTTTTCTTTGAAAAAAATCATTTTTTCTTCAGTATCATCATCCTGGGGTGCAGTCAATTATGAGTGTGATCCGAGGACAATCCTTCTAAAGGTGTTCTTACCCTGTCGGAATTCCGCACCCCTAGGAACATCGTTTTGGTGCAATTGTTTGTAAATCAGTAAATTGTGAAACATGCCTGTTTTTACCCTGCCCGAAAATCTACAGGGTAAGAACGCTAAGGCATAAAATACCAACATATAGGGATAGGATGCTGATGATAATGGTCATACCTTTGCAATCAGAATCAGATGGAATAAGTAATAAGCCATTATAGTTATAGAAACTGATCCTTTTAATTGTTGTATGAACTTGTGCGGTTCACAGTGAGAGGCCTTCCGGGATGGAATGCCTCTTGTTGTAAAAAATGTGTATCTTTGAAAAAATCAATGATGATATGACTACGGAAATTCACAGTATGGTCTTTTCTGAATCAATGAAGTTGGCTGATCTGGTGGATGCCAATTTCAAATTGCTGAATGTGTTGTCACGTTTGGGCGTAAGTCTGGGTTTCGGTGAGAATACAATCAGGGAAATGTGCAGGAAGCATGGTATAGACCTCAATTCGTTCCTGCTGATATGCAGCATATATACCTATGATAATTATATCCCGTCTGCGGACCTGCTCGCAGGGGCCGATCCGGGGACCATCGTGGATTACCTGCATAATTCCCATGCGTTCTATCTGAACAAGGAATTCATCGCTCTGGAGGCGGAACTTGCCGCAATGGTGGGACCGTGCGACGAACTTCAGAAGAAACTTGTCGCAAGATTCTTTGCTGATTACAAGAAGCAGGTGGAGAATCATTTCGAGTATGAGGAGTCCGTAGTGTTTCCTTATGTCAGGGCCTTGATGGAGGGAGGATGGCAGGAGGGCTATTCGATCGAACAGTTCGAGGAGAATCACAGCAATATCGACGAGACTCTCAACGACCTGAAGAACATCGTGATGAAGTATCTTCCGGATACTTGTGATACCGTATTGCGTAATGAGGTGCTGTACAGGATCTTCCGTCTTGAGGAAGACCTCCTGAAACATACTTTGGTGGAGGATAACATCCTTATTCCTTTGGTCAATAAACTGGAAGAGAAATGAAAGCGTCACACAAGAAAGTCCTTCTTATAATCCCTTCCAAGATTGCCGCAAGAGGCCTGGAGGCTGTGCTTTCCGAACTCGGCGAGTTCCGTGTCGAGGGCATATTGTCTGATTTGTCACATGCTTCGGAGTCGCGGCTTCGAAATATGGATGCGGATGTGATAGTCATCGATCCTGTTGTCTTCGATTATATTTCGAGAATGCATGTGCGAAGCCGTATGGCCGAGCATTCGGATGCGGCTGTGGTGGCATTGATGACGATGCCGATGGATGATGAACAGATACGGCAGTATGACGGCATCATAAGCATGTATGACGATCCTGTGGCTATCGTAAGAAAACTTCGTGAATCCCTTTCTTCGCATGAGGATATGCCTGAATCTGAAGGACCAGACCTCTCTCAGAGGGAGAAGGAGATATTGGTATGTGTGGCCAAGGGCATGCTGAACAAGGAGATTGCGGACCATTGCAGCCTTTCGATCCATACCGTCATAACTCATCGAAAGAACATCACTCGAAAGACCGGTATCAAGACCGTGGCCGGCCTTACCGTCTATGCATTGCTGAACAATCTCATCGACTCCAATTCCATTGAATTGTAATGACTCAGGAGTATTTCTTCGGCAGTCTGAAAATGATGGCGAGAAATGCGAATGCTCCCATGATGAACGGGTAGTACAGGTGGCTGATGATGGTTATCGTCGACACCTGGGCGAGTCCTGCGGCCATCAGGAGTTGCGCTCCGTATGGAATCAGTCCCTGGATGAGACATGAGAAAGTGTCCAGAATGCTGGCCGTCTTTCGAGGATCCAGGCCGTATTCCTTTGTTATGTCTTTTGCAATTCTTCCAGTCGTGATTATTGCAATCGTGTTGTTTGCCGTACAGAAATTTGCAAGGGATACAAGTGCCGCTATGCTCAGTTCGGCTCCTCTTTTCCCTTTGATATGTCGTGTCAGCCCGTTCACGATGAAGTCGAGTCCGCCGTTCACCTTTATGATTTCAAGCATTCCTCCGGCCAGGACGGTTACGATGATGAGGTCTCCCATTCCGCTTATTCCGCTTCCGATCGATTCAAGGTATGTGGTCCATGTCAGCGAGCCGCCTCCGAATCCGATGATGGCATTAAGGACCAGTCCTATGGTGAGTACGACTGTCACATCTATTCCGGAGATGGCGAGCGCTATGACGGTCACATACGGAATCAGTTTCACCCAGTCTATCGGCCCCGCTTCCGGGGTTATGTCGACGGAGGTCCCCATGAATATATAGAGGATCGCCACGACTAAGGCGGCCGGGGCTACAATCCTGATGTTGGCTTTGAATTTGTCGGCCATCGAGCAGCCGAGTGCCCTTGTGGCTGCAATCGTAGTGTCAGAAATGAATGACAGGTTGTCTCCGAAGAATGCTCCGCCCACTATTATCGCCGTTATGAACGGAGTGCCGGTAAATGTGCCTGTGAGGCCTCCAGCCTCAAGTTCCTGGGCAATTCCGGCCGCAACCGGCACGAGGGCTACGATTGTGCCTACGCTTGTTCCTATGGACATGGAGATGAAGCATGCGGCAAGGAAGAGACCAGCATACAGAAGTTTTCCCGGAAGGATTCTCATGGCCAGGTTCACTGTGGCGTCGATGGCACCGATATCCTTGGCGGTCGAGGCGAATGCACCGGCAAGAACGAATATCCATATCATCAGGAGGACATTCCTGTTGCCCGCTCCTTCGGAAAATGTGGCTATCCTCTGTTCTAGGGTCCTGCCTCTGCATATGATGACAGCATAGATGGAAGCAATCAGGAATGCGGAGGATATCGGAATCCTGTAGAAGTCTTTCGCAATGATTGATGAGATGAGGTATACGCATAGAAAGACAAGCAGCGGACTGAGGGCGAGAAGGCCGCTCATCGGTTTCGCCTCATGCTCAGCATGTTTTCTGCGGATGCTTTTGAAAAGATCCGAAATGTACCGGTTCGGAATAATACCCATATCAAGTCGTTTTATGGCGGCAAAGTTACTCAAAATACGCTATATTTGTCACGTGAAGACAAAGAAAGGTATCATAGAGGCGCCGATGGGGGAGAAGACTGTACTTCTCCACACTTGTTGTGCGCCATGTTCAAGTGCCATCATCGAGGCTATGATGCAGAACGGCATCACTCCGGTCATATATTATTGTAATCCGAACATATATCCTTTTGAGGAATATGAGGTCCGCAAGAATGAATGTACCCGCTATGCGGAATCATTGGGACTGGAGATCGTTGACGATGATTATGACCATGAAGGCTGGCTGGAGGCTGTGAAGGGCCTCGAAGATGAGCCGGAAAGGGGAGGGCGGTGCCTGAAGTGTTTCAAGATACGTCTCCTTCGTACTGCCCGATATGCACAAAGCAGGGGTATAAAGGTCATCACCACGACGCTCGCTTCTTCCCGCTGGAAATCCCTCGACCAGATAAATGATGCCGGACGCTGGGCCTGTTCCCAAATATCCGGCATGCCCCAGGGGGCTGTCGGCACCGTCCGACTGGGGGTGGATGTTTCTCCAGTTATGTTCCCTCCGTCTTCTGATTTGCCAGGGCGCATCAGCGCCGTGCCATCCGCGTCAGCGAGATGTTCATCGGACATCGAAGCAGCGGTGGCACCCATCACAGACGCAGGCTGTGATGGTATGCCCCAGGGGGCTGTCGGCACCGGCCGACTGGGGGTGGATGTTTCTCCAGTTATGTTCTGGGAACATAACTGGAGAAAAGGCGGCCTCCAGGAGCGCCGCCTTCAGATAATCAATGAATATGGGTTCTACAACCAGCAGTATTGCGGCTGTGAATTCAGTATGCGTAAGGATGTCTAGAGGGCAGGAACGCCGTCCGCATCAGACTTAACTACCGGAACACATCCGTCCTTGACTTCGGCAGGAATCTCCGCCTTTACATAGACAGACTTCTCTGCCGTGTCATTCTTCGATGTCATGGTCAGATTCTTGTCGCTTATCGCGATCTGATAAGCCGTCGCCCATGATTCTCCGTCGTTATACTTTCCTGTCAGCAGGTCACCTTCGAGCCCCCATGTGCCTTTGTAGAGCCTGTATGAGCCCTGTCCGATCTGCTGGTAAAGTTCGAATGTCCTGTTGTCCTTGAAATCGATGTAGATGTCGGCTGTGATAGCCAGGGACGAACTGTGCCACTGCCCGTAGAGTTGCTCTTCAAGTGTCAGTTCTGTCTTTCCGCCCTCACCCTTGTTCTTGTCACCGCAAGCCGCTATCATGAGGACGGCTACGAGCATATATAATAATCTTTTCATATTCCTTAATTTTTTAAAGCCATCCTCCGTTCTTTGCAGTAAACGGTCTTGATACGATTGATATTTCTCTTGAATAGTTCATTTCTCCGATGCCGTTCTGGATCTTGTCATCCTTTCCGACAGATGAACTGATTGTAATCTTTCCTGATCCGATAGCGGAGCATTTTACCTCGAGTTTTCCGTTTCTGATCACTGGATCCGATGTGAGTCCTAGAGACTTCCTGGTGGCCTCATCCACATTGATACGGTAATTTCCGGAAGGATTGCAATAGTCCGAAAGGTCTATATGAGCAGTCTCTCCGACCTTTACCATCACTGACGGTATGCCTTCTATGGCCATGAGGAATTTCCATGCGTCAACCGCTCCTGTGCCCATCTGGCCGAGATACTTGCTTCCGGAAGGGAAGTATTCGTACATGTCGTTTACGGAAGTAAGAAGCATTGAGGTGAACTCTTCGCGCGTGAATTTCTTTCCTAATTTGTGAGCGTATGAGATGCCTAGGGCTACGACTCCAGAAACATGAGGACATGCCATTGATGTTCCCTGCATATATACATAGTTTCTGTCGGCTCTTCCGTTCGGGCCGGTCACTGCAGGAGATGATGTCGCTGCATTCGATACTCCGGTAGAGAGGATCATGGTGCTGTAGTCGTCACCGCTTCCTGCATATTCTCCACCTGGTGCCGCAATCTTGCAGCCGGGGCCGTAGTTGGTGTAACTGCCCGGAAGAAGGTCGGCTGTGACCGCAGTCACTGAAATGCAGAAAGGCAATGCTCCCGGATAGATCGAATAAGGGTTCTTATGGTTTCCGGCAGCGAAAACGGCGATATTGCCTTTGAGTGCGGCGTGATTGCTGTTGGCCGGGTCGAGGAAGTATTGGAGCGCCGCGTATTCGAGAGGTGATCCGTTGATCTTTTCCTTCTCGTCTCCGTTGATGAATGTCTCGTCATCTGTGATCACATGTGCCTCACCGTATGAACACTGCGCTATGCAGGCTCCGTTGTCGGCCGCATATATGAATGCTGCCGCGTTCTGGGCGTCTGTGCTGTATTCGTTGCCTTCGAAGATCTGGCATGTCATCAGGCGCACGCCGTCGTTGTTGCCGCTTCCGCCGGCAATCGAACTCACGCCCTTGCCGTTTCCGTTTGTGGCTCCGATGATGCCGGCGACATGGGTTCCGTGGCCTGTTCCCTTGTTCCAGTTGAGGCTGCGGCCCTTTATTGCTGTCGGCTTGCCTCCGGCGAGCATGTCTTCCGTGACGTCAGCGATGATTTGTGAACATCCCACGAAATTGAATCCATATACATCGTCGATATATCCGTTTCCGTCGTCATCGGTGCCGCTTGTGCCGTTCTTTTCCTTCTCATTTACCCATACAGCATCGCGCAGGTCCTCATGGAAATTGTTCACGGCGCAGTCAAATACCGCAACTATCACGCTAGGGTCGCCCTTGCAGAGCCTCCATGCGTCCTTCACTCCGACGTCCGCTCCTGCCACACCGGCAACAGTTCCGTCATTGATCAGGTTCCACTGGTGAGAAAGATACGGGTCGTCAAAAGAAGAGCCGCTTCTTGTGACCGGTGTTCCTTCGAACGGCATTACCGATGTGGCCTCGACCGGTTCCAGATAGGTGTCGAACTGCACTGCCTTCACATCTGCTGCGGATGCTATGATCTCCGCTGCATCCACGAGCGGCATTTCCTTGTCGAAATTCACTCTGAACCATTTGTCCAGCCCGTATTTCTCCGCTACTGCCTTGTTCTTTGGCGATACAGGAAGGGCATATGTGAATGAACTTACCGGAATGCCGTTGAACAGGGCTCCGCTCATGTCTTCACCAGCCTCGATACGGGCAGCGAGGGCGTCGTCAGCCTTGAATAGAAGCGAGCCTTCCATGGTCTGGCCTTCATTGCCTCCTACGAGTTTGGTCATCAGCATCTTTTGTCCTACGGTCTGTGATTCAGGGATTTCCTGTACTTCACGGATGCATGAAATGCTTAGTGCGGCCAGAGCCGCAAGCATCAGGATTCTGTGTTTCATGGTTATTATCATTGCTTAGATTTCTTTTATCAGTTCTTGAACGGGTCCAGCGCAATTGTCGGCCTGCCGTTCTGGAACGCTCCCTTGTCGTATGCGCTCCATCCCAGTGCTGCGTAACCTGACGGTTTCCATTTTCCGTCTGTCTGAGGCTCCCAGTAAAATACTCCGTGGCAGTCTTCGATCTTTCTAGTCTGATCCAGAACGTACTGCAGGGCCTCCTTGGACATCTGTGGTTCGCTTACCGGCATTCCGATCTCGCATATCATGACCGGTTTGCCATATTTCCTGGCAAATTCTGAAATGTTGGTCATGCACGTCTGGGCCACGCTGCGCCAGTCGTTCCATCCGCCGTTCTCCCACCATGTGGGGTAGAGGGACATGCCTATGATGTCGTAGTCGAGTTTCTGGTACTTCATAGTGTCAAGAAGCCATGTGAAACCGGCTGTCTCATGTCCGTTGCTTCTGTGAAGAACCACTTTCACAGACGGGTATACCTTGCGTGCTGCATTGCTTCCTGCGTTGAACAGCCTTACGAAATCAGGTATCTTTCCTGCGTCGCTTATCTTTCCGTACGGATGAAGCATGCCGTCGTTGACTTCGTTGCCGATCTGTACCCATTCCACATCCACTCCGTTGTCCTTGAGCATTTGAAGAACTTCTGTAGTGTGGCCCTCCATGGCTTCCAGGAGTCCGTCGATGCCGTAAGATGACCATGCCTCCGGAACTGCCTGCTTAGACGGGTCGGCCCACGTGTCGCTGTAATGGAAGTCGATCATAAGCCTCATCCCGAGCGCCTGGGCGCGCTTTGCCTTCACAAGGACGTCATCCTTTCCGCACCATCCTCCTTCCGGATCCACCCATACGCGAAGACGTATCGCATTGAACCCTATCTCCTTCATGAGTTCTGTACATCCGGTTTCCTTGCCGTCTTTCGAATAGAACTTCACTCCGTCCTTCTCCATCTCTGTGCTCCAACTGATGTCGGCGCCTTCGGCAAATCCGTTCTTCTCAATCGTTGCAGGAGGTTCCGGATCCTTGCCCCCCGAAGGCTTGTCCGGTTTTTCCTCACATCCGATGAAGAGCACGGCTGCGGCTATGACGGATAATATGAATTTACCTTTCTTCATGTTGACAGTATATTTCTCAAATCTTACAAATATAAACAAAAATTGCTACTTTTGTGTTCAGTAACCGACAGTTATGAAAAAACTTGCTGTATATACTTTACTTTTATTCGTTTCGGCCTTGGCATTTTCTTCATGTATGGCCGGACAGTCGCCTGAATACACTTCCGAACTTGAAAGACTTGACGAGGCTCTGGAACAGGCGGATGAATATGTGCGTATCAAGGAACAGAAGATAGCCACAATCGGCAATATGCTCAATTCCAGAGGCGTTTCACCGCTTCAGCAGTATCAGATATACGGCCAGTTGTATGAAGAATACAAGGCGTACCAGTTCGACAAGGCAAAGGAGATGCTTGAACATCAGGAAGTGCTTGCTGACGAGTTGGGAAGCCTGCCGATGAAGAACGATGCCTTGCTGAACAAGGCCTATCTCCTTACCTCAGCCGGCTTCTTCCTGGAGGCCGACAATGTGTTCGGACAACTCGATACTGCGGTATTCGATGATTCCCAGAAGATATTGTGGTATAATGCGAGACAGAAGTTTCTCCATGATTATCAGGAATATGTGCGTACCTCCAGCATCGATGTGCCGGATGCGGACAAAATAGCCTTCTATCAGGATCAGGTCCTGAACAAATCTCCCAAGGAATCTTCCCTCAACCATCATATGAAGATCCTGAGGATGATAGAGGCCGGTGATTTCGAAAGGGCGTACAACGAGAATCTCACATTCATCGGAACCCTCTCCAATGATGAGCATGACTATGCCGTGCAGACCTATTGGCAGGGCTTCATATGCGAGAATCTCGACCGTCCGGTAGAGACGATAATGTGGTGGGTGGAGTCTGCTATTTCTGACATCAAGGGTGCTGTAAAGGATAATGCATCCCTTTGTTCCATCGCCATCAAACTCATCAATCCGGAAGAGACGGACCGTGCTTTCCGTTATATCAGGCTGTCGCTGGATGACGCCCTTTTCTATAATGCAAAACTCCGCAAGGTGCAGATTGCGTCCACCATGCCTTGGATTGAAAAGGCTTATTCCGACGCCAAGGAAGTCCAGGCCGGGGAGCGTCTGCGCTATCTGATGCTTACGTCCGTTGCTGCCCTGCTTCTCATGCTCATATGTATATATACAGTCAGCCTTTATGTCAAAGGCCGCAGATCTGCCGGGGTCATCGAGAAGAAGAACGAGCAACTTGCCGAATATACCCGGTCCATCATAGATGTGGAGGACAATCTCAGGAAGACCAATTATGATCTCGTCGAGGCAAATGCCGCCAAGGAAGAGTATCTCGGACTGTTCCTTTCGATGTGTTCTGGCTATCTTGACAAGTTGAAGAAGACCTTGACCCGCGACCAGTATGAGGCGGAACTGAAGAATTTCTACAAGACCTTCGATACGTCATTCCTTACCCTTTATCCTACTTTCGTGGATGAGTTCAACGCTCTTCTCAAAGACGAGAACAAGATAACCTTGAAGGAGGGTGAAATGCTCAATACGGAACTCAGGATCTTTGCCCTGATCAAACTTGGAATCACTCAGTCTTCGCACATCGCATCACTTCTGAGATACTCCGTAAACACCATCTACAATTACAGGGCTCAGGTCAAGAAGGCAGCCATTGACGACAAGGAGAATTTCGAGGAAACTGTCAAGAAACTGGGTTCAAAAATGTAGTTTTTTCGTCCCGGAATCCACTTTTTTCTTTAATATGATGAAATCTCATCTTCTTGAAAATCAAGAAGATGGGATTTTGTTTTGTGCTGAATAATCCACTTTGCCAAAGTTACCGGCGTGTCATGATAGTAAAATGTCCACTTTTTTACATCTTTTCCACTTGATAACAGATTGATTTACAGCGTGTTGGCAGGTGTAAATCCACTAATTTACACCTTGCTTCGGAAAACATGAAAATTCTCTCGTTTTTTATTGTTATATTTGGTGAGACGTACAGATAATTCGTACAACTCATTATTAACACATAAACAATAACCCATGAAACACCTAACTTATCGAATCGCCCTTATCTTTGCGATAATGGGTCTGAGTTGCGCCAATGCGTTTGCTCAGCAAGTGAAAGGTACAGTAAAGGATGCTTCCGGAGAGCCGGTCATCGGTGCAGCCGTGATCGTGGATGGAACATCCATCGGTACAACAGTCGATTATGACGGTAACTTCGTTATCAGCGAGTCCGTTCCGTCTGACGCTGTTCTCGTAGTTTCTTCAATCGGTTACAAGACTGCCAGAATTCCAGTCGGGGGGGGCAGCCTGAATATCGTTCTTGAAGAAGATACGACAATGCTTGAAGAAACAGTCGTGGTCGGATACGGCGTTCAGAAGAAGAGCGTCGTGACTGCTGCAATTTCTTCAATCACATCGGATGACTTGAAGTCTCAGTCTAACACACGTATCGACAACCTCCTCCAGGGTATGACTTCCGGAGTTACTGTAACCACATCATCAGGTGCTCCTGATGCAGGCTCCCAGGTACGTATCCGTGGTGTCGGAACCATCCATAATTCTGACCCTCTTTATATCGTGGACGGTATGCCGGTAGGCGGAATCGACTATCTCAACCCTGCTGATATCGAGCGTATCGAGGTACTCAAGGACGCTGCTTCTGCTGCCGTTTACGGTGCCCGTGCAGCGAACGGTGTCATTCTCGTGACTACACGTCAGGGTTCGGCTGGAAAGACAACTGTGACTTATGACTTCTCATACGGATGGCAGAATCCTTGGCGCAAGCCTCAGGTACTCAACGCTACAGAGTATGCGATCATGATGAATGAAGGTTATGTCAATGCAGGCCAACTCCCTAAGTATGAAAATCCTTATGAGTTCGGCGAGGGAACCGATTGGGTAGGAGCGATCTTCAATGACAATGCTCCGGTGATGAAGCATGACATCAACATCAACGGCGGTAATGACCGCGTCCAGTTCTCGACATCTGCCGGTTTCCTTTCAAGAGAAGGTACCATCGGAGGTAACTTCGGACGTTCAAACTATGACCGTTTCACCCTCCGTCAGGCTTTGAATGCTGTCCTCTTCGATAATTCGAATGACCGTAACTGGCTGAACAAGGCCACTATCCAGACAAGCATTTCATATGCCCACATCAATTCTACCGGTATTTCAAACAACTCTGAGTTCGGTTCACCTCTCGGTTCGGCTCTCGGAATGTCTCCTATCGAGTCCATCTATGCGACTGACGAGCAGGTTCAGGAGTACAGGGAACTTTATCAGGGTCTCAACGGTGACGGTACAGCAATCGACATTCTCCCATATCTCATTACAGATTCACAGGGACGTTACTATTCAGTAGTGAACGGTGTCACATACAACGAGCAGAGCAACCCTCTCGCAATGCTCGAACTTCCTGGTACAAAGTATCAGACAGACAAGTTCGTCGCAAACGGAAATCTTGAACTCCACATCTGGGACGGCCTCAAGTTCCGCACACAGATCGGTATCGACATGGCATTCTGGGGCAATCACGGATACTCGAAGCCATACTTCCTTTCATCAAAGAACTACAGTTATGACAAACTCTCCATTACGGAGATCACTTGCCCTGACTGCAAGGAAGTAGTGTCATCTACAGTAAAGACCGACTATGGTTCAGGTACATCTCAGGAGTTGAACCGTTCATTCACATGGCAGGTCGAGAACATCCTCTCTTATGACAAGACTTTCGGCAAGCACTCAGTGTCTGCCATCCTCGGTCAGTCAGCGCTCTCATCATCTTCATCTAATGTCGGAGCATCCGCTCAGGGTGTCATGTACCTCTATAATGAATACATGATTTCAGTCAACAACACTTACGGCAAACTTGAGGACGGTCATCGCAACGGATGGGGCTCATGGAACTCAATCCCTTACAGACTCGCTTCTTATTTCGGCCGTGTGTCATACAACTATGACGAGCGTTATATGGCTGAGGTTACTGTACGTCGCGATGCATCAAGCCGCTTCGGTGACAATAACAAGTGGGGTACATTCCCTTCTGCATCAGTTGGTTGGAACCTCAAGAACGAGGCTTTCCTCAAAGACGTTCCTTGGCTCTCAGGCTTGAAACTCCGTGCATCATGGGGTATCAACGGTAATGACAATATCGGTAACTTCACATATGCCGTATATATGAATTCCGGCAACAATTATGTATTCGGTTCCGGTGGAACAAGTTCGGAAAGCATCACTCTCGGATCAAAGCCTTCAGGACTTGCAAACCCTGACGTGAAGTGGGAGCAGACCGCTCAGACCGACATCGGAGTTGATGCAGCATTCTTCGGAAACAGACTTACCGCTACAGTCGACTGGTATCGCAAGAATACCACAGGTATGCTTCTCTCGCTCCCTGTACCTGGTTACACAGGAGAATCTTCACCTACAGGTAACCTCGGTGACATGGTGAACAGCGGTATTGAAATCGACCTCGGCTACCGTGATTCATACGGTGACTTCAACTGGCATGTTTCAGCAAATGCCACATATAACAGGAACAGACTCACTTATCTTGGTGACGATTCTTCATATCTTACTGTTTCGACTCACAAGATCGGTACCCTCAGCCGCGGTCTCGTAGGTCTTCCGTTCCCATATTATTATGGTTACAAGACTGACGGTGTCTTCCAGAATCCTGAGGAAGTCGCTGCTTACACTAATAAGGACGGCGCATTGCTTCAGCCTAATGCAACTCCTGGTGACCTCCGTTTCAAGGACATCAATGAAGACGGCCTCATAAACGATGATGACCGTACATATATCGGAAAGGGTATGCCTGACTGGACATTCGGTCTCAACCTCGGTTTCGAGTGGAAGGGCATCGATTTCAACATGCTTCTCCAGGGACAGTTGGGAGCACAGGCATTCAATGTGACCCGTCGTACAGACCTTTATTATATCAACCTTCCTAAGTCTATCCTCCGTCGCTGGACAGGAGAAGGCACATCGAACAAGTATCCTAAGTTTGAGTTCGAGTCTGCAAACGGAAACCTTCAGGTTTCGGACGTATGGGTTGAGGACGCATCATTCCTCCGTGCCCGCAACGTGCAACTCGGCTACACACTTCCGCAGAAGTGGACAAAGAAGATCTTTGTTCAGCGTCTGAGAATCTATGCTCAGGCTGAGAATCTCTTCACTCTCACCAGATATACCGGTTGTGATCCGGAAGTTTCAGGTGGTGGTTCTTATGGTACAGAGGCTGGTATCGACCGTGGTGTATATCCACAGAGCCGTACTCTCTCTGTCGGTGTTAACCTTACTTTCTAATTTAACAGGATGATATTATGAAAAAGATATTTATTGCAATCAGCGCGTTGGCTGTTCTTCTGATGTCTTCTTGTACAAAGGACTTCGTTACAGTTCAGCACAACTCTGCGGAACCGATGAGCCAGTACTTCATCAATGAGTCTCGCATGTATGAATCTTTGGTGGCGGCTTATGACCCTCTCCAGTGGTTCGACTACTGCTTTGGTGCCTATAATGACCTGAGGCTTATCTCGGACATCATGGCTGATGACATCTATTGTGGCGGTTCAAACGAATCGGACCAGGTCACTTTGGTAAAGACACATTACTATACAGCAACAGCGCTCGAACATTGCGGCGGTGTGTGGACTGCAGCATATTCAGGCGTAAACAGAAGTTGCGTGGTACTCGAATATGTTGACGGCGTACCGGGAATGGCAGAGTCTACCAAGACACTGTACAAGGCGGAAGCCACTATCCTCAAGGCTTGGTATTATACTGTCCTTTGGAAATTCTGGGGCAACATCCCTTATTATGACACCAACCTTACCGCGCCTTATTTTGCACCGCAACTCAAGGCTGACGAGGTATATGAGAAGATCGTGACCAAGATCGAGGAAGCAATCGACATGAATGTCCTCCCTGTCACTCCTGCTTCATATGGCCGCGTGACCAAGGATATGGCTTATATGCTTTATGCGGAGGTCGTGATGTATCAGAACGACGAGAGCCGCTATCAGAAAGCGCTTGACTATATGAAGGAAATCATCAGTTCAGGACGTTACGCTCTTGTAAGCGACTTCAAGGCTATGTGGGAAGAGGCTGGCGAATGGGGCTCGGAGTCTATCTGGGAGATCAACTATACTTCAGTAGGTGCAAACCGTGGCTGGAACGGTGGTGAGTCCATCAGAGCCGGCGGTACTGTGACCCCTGTTCTCTGCGGTATCCCTGGCGGTACGGGTGAATTCGTTGACGGATGGGGATTCGGCCCTGTTGCCGCTCATGCGTATGAAATGTATGCAGAAGGCGACCAGCGTCGTGACGGAGGTATCTACAACCACCTCGAGGTCGTAGGCGAGTACGGATTCAACGTCAACAACGGACGTTGGCAGTCGACAGGTTACTTCAACAGAAAGATTATCGCACGTATCAACGGTAACCATGACTGTCTTGGTGACGGTAATCTTGCACACTGCAACAACTATCGTGTATATCGTTATGCCGAGACTCTTCTCAATGCTGCCGAACTTGCGGTTCTTTTGGGTCAGGACGGTTCTTCATGGCTCCAGCAGGTACGTGACCGTGCCGGTGCAAGTTATCAGGGAACAGACCGTGACTCGATTATCGAAGAGCGCCGCAGGGAGTTCCTCGGAGAAGGAAAGCGTTATTGGGATCTTGTACGTTCAGGAAAGGCTGCGGAAGTGCTTACATCTGCAAACCACCTTTATCGTCCTAATGACTGGTCAGAGAATAAGAAATACTGGCCTATTCCTCAGTCAGAGATCGACAAGGATCCGAATCTTGTACAGAATAATTACTAACAGTTGAACTGTATATAACTTATTGATCATGAAAAGATTTTTCAAATATATAATCGCTGTTGCAGCAATGTCTCTGCTGGCGCTCGGCTGTTATCCGGAATTCATTTCACCGGATCAGAGCAAACTTCCGGAGGCAAGTGCTCTCGATGTCGTGATCGATGTAGATCAGGCGACAAACTATGTGACCTTCACAGTGAAGAATGAAGGTGTTGTACCTATGTGGATCTTCGGTGAAGATAAAGTGGAGGACGGCAAGGTATCAAAGAAGTATGCATATACTGCGAACGGTCTCAAACTCAGAGTCCGTGATGCCGGTACTCATTATGTAGAGGTAAAGGCTTATAATGCACATGGTATCTCTATCGGTTCGAAGATTCTTGAATATTCTCTCGAGAACACTTACCGTGATCCTTTCGATCCTGCACCTTACATGAAGAAACTTTCGAACAGGTGGCAGTGGAATTTCGAGAAGGACGGTCACTTCGGCTGCGGTCCTGATACAGGTGATCCGATTTCGTGGTGGTCTGCAAAGGCGAACGAGAAGGCTGACTGGGGCATCTATGATGACGTCATGACATTCACGACTGACGGAAAGTACATGTTCGATCCCGGTAAGGATAACCTCGTGTATGTAAATGCCGGCTTCGACGCTCTCGGAGCATCTCCTGACGGAGCGGACTTCTGTGTCCAGATTCCTGCATATGAGTCTACATATACAATCGAGAACAACTGGAATGAGGCTGGTATAGAGGAAATCTGGCTTGCACTTCCTGCGCAGAAGAACCTCTCATACATCCCTAACCAGACTGTCTATGACAATCCTCGCTTCCTCATCACTGAACTTTCGACAAAGGAAGTGAAGATGTCTGCGATGAATGCGCCTAATGGCGAGGTAACCATCTCATGGTTCTACAATTTCGTGACAGCAGGTGCTTCGCCGGCTGAAATCCTCGCGGGTACAGACGGAAACGGCAAGGTATGGGTACTTGATTCAGAGGCCAAGGGACACCTCGGATGCGGTGAGTCGTTGGAGAACCCTGCAGGATGGTGGTCAGCAGGTGCAAACGAGAAGGCCGGTACAGGTCTTTATGACGACGAGATCACATTCTTCCCTGACGGCAAGTATGTTTACAGTTCAGGTGCTGACGGCAAGATGTACATCAACTGGGGCGTGACTGCAATCGGTCCTAACCCTGGCGCAGAGCCTGACATCGACATCGAGTGGCCTCTCACAGAGTCTACTTATGTATTTGACGGTGAGACAATCACTCTCGCTGCGGAGACTCCTATGGTATACGTTCCTTCTGACCATGTATGGCAGAACCCTGTATTCCATGTTGCAGAACTTACAGAGACTACACTCAGAGTGGTTGCAGACAACCCTGGCTGCTACTGGCAGATGATCTTCAAGGCTCGTGACGTGAAGGCTCCGGCAGGACCTACCATCAACGGTACAGAACTTCCAGCCGAGTTCTCTGTGGCACAGAATGAAGTCCTCACTCTCGGTAACCTCACTACTGCTGACTTCTGGGTTGACCCTGACTTCTTCGAAGTTTCAGGTGAAGGCCTCAAGTTCAAGGCAGTTGACGGCGACTACCACTTCTCATATGACAAGAATGCGAAATGGATCAAGGTCGTTCCTATGTCAGGCGGATCGAAGGCTACTTACGATAACGGCAAGGCTCTCTGGATCATCGGAGACGGTGGCGGAAAGCCTACAGTTGACCAACTCATCGGCTGGAACACAGGTGATGCACCGCTTCCATGTGCACGCATCAGCGAGAACACTTATCAGATCACTCTTGCCATGAAGGCTGAAGGCGGTTCAGTGAAGGTATTCGGACAGGCTGACTGGGGTGTCGAGTGGACAAAGGACAAGTATGGTTCAGTGACTGACAACGGTTTCTTCCATATTCCTAATGATGACGGTAACATCCATACAGTCGACGGCGCAACACCTGGCTACTACACATTCACATTCGTGGATAACGACGGTATCCTTGACATGACAGTCGAGAAGGTGAAGCAGACCATCTTCGATCCTGCTGATGCAACTTGGAACAAGTGGCTCTCGATGACGGTTGAGGAAATGATGTATTACTATGCACCAGGCTGGGCTCAGATCGACAATCCTACTATGGAGGAAGACGGCAATTCATACACCGTTACTCTTCCAGTGGCTACAACCGACAGATGGCAGGCTCAGGTTGCGTTCAGAACAGATATGTCTTCTTCTGCTGACAAGACTTATGATTTCTCTTGCAAACTTCTCTCGAACCAGGATCATCCATCGATCACCATCAAACTCGTTCAGACCGGTGATGACGGTAACTTCTATTTCGAAGACATGCATAAGGTGACTGCCGATGAGGAGTATGTCTATAAGGTTGCAAACATGGCTGGAAAGGATATGGAAAAGATCAGCCTTTTCTTTGACTTTGGAGGCAATGCTGAAGGTACAACTGTAAAGATCAGCGATATTCTCTTCCAGGAGCATAGAGCCGAATAATTCATGAACTTTCAAGGCAGGGCCAGAAGTCCGCTGCGGGCTTGGCCCTGCCTTTAAAAAACTTAAATGATGAAAAGAATCTTGACAAGCATTTTTATCGTCCTGCTTATCGTGACAGGATGCGGCAAGCCTGATGGCGGAAATACCCCGTCCGGCAAAGCCAATCTGACTTTTTCACCGGAGACGATAACCCTTACCAGCGACAAGGCCGAAGTTACCGTAACAGTGACGGCAGAAGGTGACTGGGGCGTCACATGCAGTGAAAAGGAATGGGTGTCCTTCTTCCCAAGCGGTGGCGGAGCAGGTACATCCGATATTCTTGTCAAGTTCGGAGAAAACAACACCGGAGATGTCAGAGAGACTGAACTGGTGTTCACTACTTCTGCCGGCAAGAAGTCCCTGCCGGTAAGACAGAATTATTTTGTGGAGGAAACAGTGATTTCGGATCCTGCCTTCAAGTCCTGCCTTCTGAAAGCATATGATGTGGATTCGGATGGAATCCTCAGTTCCAAGGAGGCTGCGGCAGTGACTGAGATCAAGGCATCGGGATGCGGCATAAAGGCCATGCCTGAACTCAACAAGGTGTTCAAGGACATCACTTACCTTGACTGTTCCGACAATGAACTTACAGAACTCGACCTTTCAGGAATGTCGGCCCTGACGTATCTGGACTGCTCGGGCAACAGCCTTTCAGAACTTGATGTCATGCATCTTGTCGATCTCAAGACCTTGGATGCGACAGACAATCCTTCACTGACTTCCGTATATGTGTGGACCGGATTCAAGAAGCCTTCCGGCTTCAATATTCCTACTTCCGCTTCATATGTGGAACCACAGATAGATACTCCTGCCGGCTATGTGCTTGTATGGCAGGAAGAGTTCAATGAATCCGCTACAGGACTCCCTGATACCGGCAAATGGTGGTATGAGACGGCAGAGCCTGGCTGGGTGAACAATGAACTTCAGACTTATATCGCGGGTCGCAAAGGCGACATCGTCACGGCAGACGTGAGTGGCGGTACCTTGAAGATCCGTGCAATCAAAGATGGAAACAGAGTATATTCTGCCCGTGTCAACACGATAGAAGGATGGACATATGGCTATTTCGAGGCTCGTCTCAAACTTCCGAAGGGCAAAGGTACATGGCCTGCATTCTGGATGATGCCTACCGTATGGTCAGGCTGGCCTGACGGAGGCGAGATCGACATCATGGAACATGTAGGATGC
Organism: Candidatus Cryptobacteroides sp.; assembly: GCA_045539115.1. Lineage (GTDB taxonomy): Bacteria > Bacteroidota > Bacteroidia > Bacteroidales > UBA932 > Cryptobacteroides. The sequence goes on from JAZQES010000066.1 coordinate 18,352, forward strand.
GTTCCGACCGAGGTTTCATCCTCTATACATTGCAAGAAATATTATCATGCGATAGGTACTCAGAAGACTGCGGCCAAGAAAATCGCCACTGTCATGGAAGAGTTCCATACCTATGCCTTGGAATGGACTCCTGAATATATAAGGACATATGTCGACGGTGTGCAGTTGTTCTACTACAATCCTGACAATTATTCAGCAGGCCGGAATAAGGACACATGGCCATTCAACAAGCCTTTCCAACTTAAACTGAATCTTGCATGGGGAGGTGACTGGGGCGGAATGTACGGAGTGGATGAGTCATGCCTTCCTGCGACATATGAAATCGACTATGTACGTGTTTTCCAGAAACCGTAAACAAGCCTCTGTTATGAAAAAAGATAAATGTTTGGTTATGTGTGTGTTCTCTGTTCTGCTCGGGCTCTGCTCATGTGCGGGGCTCGCGGAACAGCAGATGTTCGTGCCGGAAGGCTATGAACTTTTCTGGTGTGACGAGTTTGACGGAGATTCGCTGAATCTGGACAACTGGGCTCCTGAGCAGGGAGGTCATGGCTGGGGCAACAACGAACTTCAACACTATACCGGACGTCCGGAGAATGTCGAGGTGCGTGACGGAAATCTTGTAATAAGGGCTGTGAAGGAAGATTATCAGGGCGCTCCTGTAACTTCTGCAAGGCTCATCACTCTTGGCAAGATGGAGTTCCTTTACGGTTATGTTGTGGCTTCGATAAAGTTGCCGAAGACCGCTGACGGCCTGTGGCCGGCTTTCTGGATGATGGGTACTGATATCCGCGAACTCGGATGGCCGAACTGCGGCGAGACCGATATTCTCGAGATGGGCCATCAGAACGGAATGAAGAATGGAACGCAGGAACAGTTCCTTAACGGTGCCTGCCATTGGGGCGCTCCACATCACCAGTACTATTCTTATGACTTTACCAACCGTTATTCAGTCCAGGACGGTAATTTCCATACATTTACATGCATATGGGACGAAGAATATGTCCGTATGTACATCGATCTTGAGGCATATCCTGATGCCTCTCCTTATTTCGAGATGAAGATCGCTGATTTCGGTGACAATGAATTCCGTAAGCCGGCCTTTATTCTTCTCAACCTTGCCGTCGGAGGCAATTTCCCGGGAATATGGGACATTGACCGGATTACGGCTCTTGATGAAGGTCCTGCCGAAATGGAAATTGATTATGTGCGTGTGTTCCAAAAAGTTAAATAATTAATGCTCGAATATATGAACCCTGACCTTAAAAAGACTTTCAATACCCTTATGGTAGCAGCATCACTGACTCTGGCATCTTGTGCCACCGCTCCACAGAGCGAAACAGACAAGAAGGTTGACGAACTTCTCTCGAAGATGACTTTGCGTGAGAAGGTCGGCCAGATGAATCAACTTTCCGGCGGAGCATGGCTCGCAGAAACAGCAGCCAAAGGTGAAGTCGGCTCTATCCTCAATTGTGTAGATCCTGCGGAAATCAATGCTGTGCAACGTGCTGCCGTAGAGGAAAGCCGTCTTGGCATTCCTATCCTTGTCAGCCGTGACGTGATACATGGATTCAGGACCATTTTCCCTATTCCTATCGGTCTTGCTTCGACATTTGACACTGAAATCGTAGAGAAGGGAGCCCGTATAGCAGCCGTAGAGGCCACTGCAAGCGGAGTCAGATGGACATTCTCACCAATGCTTGACATCGCGCGCGACCCACGTTGGGGCCGTGTTGCAGAAGGTTCGGGTGAAGATCCGTATCTTGATGTACAGATGGGTGTCGCTATGGTCAAGGGCTATCAGGGAGATGACTTGAGCGATCCGACCGCGATGGCAGCCTGCATAAAACATTTTGTAGGTTATGGCGCTGCGGAAGGCGGACGTGACTATAACTCGACCATGATTTCCGAGCGCTCTCTCAGAAATACCTATCTTCCGGCATTCAAGGCCGCTGCTGATGCAGGTGCCGCTACCCTCATGACTTCGTTCAATGAGATCGACGGCATCCCTTCTACTGGAAACAAATGGCTGCTCAAAGAAGTCCTCAGAGACGAATGGGGATGGGACGGAATGGTCGTTACCGACTGGAATTCAGCAGGCGAGATGATTGCTCACGGTTTTTCACGTGATCTGAAACATACTGCCGAGCAGGCCATCAATGCCGGTGTCGACATGGACATGATGTCATACGGATTCATACAGTATGTCGAAGAACTGGTCAAGGAAGGCAAGGTTTCCGAGAAGGAAATCGACCGTGCTGTACGTAATATACTGAAACTCAAGTTCGAACTCGGACTTTTCGAGAATCCTTATGTGGATGAGACCGCTTCGGCAAAGGTAGATTATGCACCTGAACATCTTGAAGCCGCAAAACAGGCTGCCATAGAGTCTGCAATCCTTCTTCAGAACAGGAATGATGTGCTCCCTCTCGCGGATGCGAAGAGAATACTTGTGACCGGTCCTCTTGCCGACGCACCTTACGAGCAGTTGGGAACATGGGCATTTGACGGCCAGCAGGAGCATACAGTCACCCCTTTGACCGCTCTCCGCGAGGAATATGATGTGATATGGGAACCGGGCCTGCAATACAGCCGTGACAAGGATACCAAGGATTTCGCAAAGGTACGCAACGCCGCTGCCAGAGCAGACGCAGCCGTTGTATTCGTCGGTGAAGAGGCCATCCTTTCAGGTGAGGCTCATTCACTGTCAAATCTCAACCTCCAGGGCGCTCAGAGCGAACTTATCGCCGAGGTCGCCAAGGCAGGCAAGCCTGTGGTAGTCGTTGTCATCGCCGGTCGTCCTCTTACAATCGAGCGTGACCTTGAGAACTGTGACGCGATGCTTTATTCGTTCCATCCTGGTACGATGGGAGGTCCTGCACTTGCAGACCTCATCAAGGGCAAGGCTGTTCCTTCAGGAAAACTTCCGATGACATTCCTTCGCGATGCCGGCCAGGCTCCGTTCTATTACAACCACAACAATTCCGGCCGTCCATGCAACGGTACAGAGACTCTTCTGAGCGATATTCCTATCGCAGCAGGTCAGACTTCTCTCGGATGTACTTCGTATTATCTGGACACTGGATACGGCCCTCTCTTCCCGTTCGGTTACGGACTTTCGTACACTACATTCAAATATGGAAAACCGTCTGTCGAGAAGGCTGAACTCGGCCGTGACGATGTCCTCCGCGTAAGTTTCGACCTTTCGAATACAGGAAACTGCGAAGGAACAGAAGTCGCTCAACTTTATGTCCAGGACCGTGTGGGCTCGGTTGTACGCCCTGTCAAGGAACTCAAGAGATTCGAAAGAGTCACACTCACTCCGGGCGAAACCAAGACTGTCACATTCGAACTTCCGGTTGCTGAACTTGCATTCTGGAACATCGATATGGAATATGTTGTCGAGCCAGGTGATTTCCGTCTTTGGGTAGCCGGTGATTCCGCTTCTGGCGAACCTGTTGATTTTGTAGTAAAGTAACTTTCTGATTATGAGGAATTTCTTTCTTTCTCTGCTGATATTCATGTTCCCGGCCTTTCTGGTTTCAGGATGTGATGACCCTGCTCCCGATCCGGACAAGAATCCTGTGATCCCGGGTTATGCTGAACTTCTTGATGCATATAAGGCAGATAAACTGTTCGCTTCTGCGGAACACAAGGGAAACACCTGCGTGATCACATTTGAAGACGGCTTCTTTGTGCCGGTTCCGGAAACATCTTTCAAGATTCATGACTGCAGGAGAACTGATCCTGCAGAAGTGAGTGTCTCGAACGGATGGTGGACCGTAGATGGCATGGTCCGTCCTATCAAGTCGGATTCATCACTCCCGGATGAGAAAGCGGTTCCTGTATATGTGTATTTTGACATCTACACCTTGCATGCTTATCTGAGCAACGGGAATGTACTTGACTTCAAGAGCAGGCTGAATGATGAAGAGGCGAAGGAGGCGGAAATAGCAAGGAGACAGAATATTCCGGTCGTGCGTATTACGACTGCCGGCGGTGCCAAGATTGTGGACAAGAAGAACTATGTCGACGGTACCATCTCCATTTCCGACCCGGAATGTCTTTATAGCGATGTGAAGGAATTTACTGCTGACATGGGCATCAGAGGCCGAGGCAATTCCACATGGGGTTTTCCTAAGAAGCCATGGAAGGTGAAACTGGATTCGAAGGCTTCGCTTCTTGGAATGCCAGCCGACAAGGAATGGGCTCTGCTTGCCAATTATGCCGACAGGACCCTGATCCGTAACATCGTGGCAATGCGTCTTTCCGAAATCTGCGGATTCAGTTGGACTCCTAGAATGAGAAGCGTCGAAGTGTATCTGAACGGCAAGTATCAGGGTGTATACACCTTATGTGAACATAAGAAGGTATCTCCGGACCGTGTCGATATTGATGTTGTGGGTGAAAACGACAACAGCGGTGATGCCGTTACCGGAGGATATTATCTGGAGATAGAGGAGCAGCAGGATGAAACCACATGCTGGTGGACTTCGATGGGAGTGCCTATGATGTTCAGCGATCCGGAAGAGCCTACATCGGCTCAACTTGCATATGTGAAAGGCCTTTTTGACTCATTCGAGCGGGCCCTCAAGAACAAGGATTATTCCGAGGCCACAGGTTATCCGAAATATATCGACGTGGATTCCTTCATTGATTATTACATCGTTCAGGAACTTACGAAGAACGTGGACGGAAATCTCCGCAAGAGTTCGTTCATAACCAAGGAGAGAGGTAAGAAGATGGAGATGTATCATCTCTGGGACTTCGACCTTACCTTGGGCAACTGCGGATATTTCTGGGGTGAAGTGGGCAACGGACCGGAGAATTTCTGGATAAAGATCGACAAGTGGTTCCCTCATCTTTTCAAGGATCCGGCATTCGTGTCTTCTCTTCAGAATCGTTGGGATGAACTTTATCCTGAACTGGCAAAGATACCGGAATTCATTGACGAGCAGGTGCTTTACCTCGACAAGGCTCAGAAAAGGAATTTCGAGGTGTGGGATATAAACGCTTCTGTCGACTGGGTGATGTTCCCGTCTCTGGGTTCATATGAAAAGGAGGTCGACTATCTCAAGGAGTTTTATGTCAAGCGTCTTGAATGGCTTGACCGTGAATTGGATAAATTATAAGATAAACATATTATGAAATACAGATTTCTTACTTTCGCATTTGTGGCGGTTTTGACGGCGTGCGGATGCAGTGAAAAGAATCCTGACAGCGGACAAGGCGGGAATGATACCCCTGATCCTGTCAAGAAAGATGTGACGGCTTATGTGACAAAGGCTGACAAGACATCCCTTTTCTCAAAATCCGAGTTTTCTTTTACTGACACCAATGTCCTTCCGACAGGTGCCGTAAGATATGACAAGACAGCGGTCGGAAAAGAGATCGACGGTTTCGGCCTTGCAGTGACAACCGCGACATGCTACAATCTTATGAGGATGTCCGCGGAAGACAGGAAGGCTTTCCTTACCGAAATGTTTTCCAAGACCGACGGTGTCGGTTCAAGCCTTATCCGTGTGGCGATAGGTGCTTCTGATTTCTGTGTCAGCAAGGAATATACATGGTGCGACAAGAAGGGACTTGAGAATTTTGCAGTTCATCAGGAAGACCGTGATTTCCTTTTCCCGATCCTGAGGGAAATATATGCCATCAATCCGGATGTGAAGATCATCGCGTCTCCATGGTCATGTCCGAAATGGATGAAATGCCAGATGCCGGGAGGCAATACATGGGATTATTCCAAATTCAATGTGGCAGTTACTGAAGAGAAGGATTTCGACTCATGGACCGGCGGCCGTCTCCGTCCGTCATGCTATCAGACATATGCGGATTATTTCGTCAAGTGGGTGCAGACAATGGAGGCTGAGGGCTTTGACATATTTGCCCTCACAATGCAGAATGAGCCTCTGAATCCTGGCAATTCCATGTCGATGGTGATGCCTTGGCAGGACCAGAAGGAGTTTGTGAAGGTACTCGGCCCTACAATGGAAAAGGCCGGCCTTGGCGATGTCAGACTGCTTCTTTTCGACCATAACTATAATTATGACGACCGCAGCGGACAGGACAATTATCCTCTTAACATTTATGCTGATCCTGAGGCTTACAGATGGTCTGACGGCTCTGCATGGCACAGTTACGGCGGTTCTGTCACTGAACTTGATGAAATCCATGCTACATATCCTGACAAGTCAATCTATTTCACAGAGGCTTCGATAGGCGAGTGGAACTATAATTTCGCATCATGCCTGCTCAACGACTTCTCGTCGATCTTCCTCGGAACCCTCAAGAGAGGAGGCAGCGGAGTCACTCTCTGGAACATGATGCTTGATGACAAGAACGGCCCGTACAGTCCTCAGGACGGTTCATGCAAGACCTGCTACGGCGGCGTTACCATCCAGTCATCAGACTATAAGACTCTCACCAAGAACAGCCATTGGTACAATGTCGCTCATGCTTCCGCAGTCGTGAAACCGGGTGCAAGAAGGATAGAGACATCAGGCCATTCGTTCCCTGTTGCATTCGAAATAGAAATGTTCCTCAATCCGGACAACACCGTTGCCGTCCTCATCCAGAACGGCCTGTCTTCAGACCAGAGGATCACTATATTGAATGACAGTTTTTCAGTCAGATACACAGCACCGGCAAAGTCGCTTGTATCACTTATCTGGCAAGAGTAAGATATGGACATCATGCGTTTCTTCCGGGGTATGGCCGTCATGCTCCTGCTCAGCGGCTGCATACACGTTGCTGACGAAGTCACATCCGAGGATTTCATCCGGATAGAGGGTCAGGACCTCATCGCTCCTGACGGCTCTAAGTTCTTCATAAAGGGAACAAACCTTGGCAACTGGCTGAATCCTGAAGGCTATATGTTCGGTTTCAGGAAGACCAATTCGGCCAGGATGATAGACCAGATGTTCTGCGAGATGGTGGGACCTGATTTCACCGCAGAGTTCTGGAAGATGTTCAAGGATAACTATGTAACACGCAAGGATATAGAATTCATCGCCTCTACGGGTGCAAACACCATCCGTCTGCCTTTCCATTACAAACTTTTCACGGATGAGGATTATATGGGCCTTACCGGTTCGCAGGACGGTTTCGAGAGGGTGGACAGCGTCGTGACATGGTGCCGGGACAACAATCTTTATGTGATCCTTGACATGCATGACGCTCCGGGAGGACAGACCGGTGACAACATAGACGACAGTTACGGCTATCCATGGCTTCTTGAGAGCGAAAGGTCACAGCAACTCTTCTGTGACATCTGGAGGAAGATTGCGGAGTATTATAAGGATGAGCCTGTCATCCTTGCCTACGACCTCATTAATGAGCCGATAGCGCCATATTTCGAGAATATGGACGAACTGAATGAGAAACTGGAACCACTCCATAAAAGGGTGACGGCTGCAATCAGAGAGGTTGACCGGAACCATATAATCATGCTCGGTGCTCCACAGTGGAACGGTAATTTCAAGCCTTTCAAGGACTGGAAATATGATGACAGACTGATGTGGACCTGCCATCGTTATGGTGGCGACCCGACACGTCCGGCCATCATGAACTTCATCGAGTTCCGCGACAGCACAAATATGCCGATGTATATGGGAGAGATCGGACATAATACCGATGAATGGCAGGAGACATTCTGCAGGACCATGGAAGAGGCGAATATCGGCTATACCTTCTGGCCATACAAGAAGATAAGGAATTCATGCTTCAGCGGAATCACTCCTCCTGAAAACTGGGACAAGGTGATAGAGTTTTCCGAGGCTCCGCGTTCGACCTTCTTCGAGATCCGTGCGGCCCGCCCAGACCAGGAAATGGCACGAAAGGCCATTCTGGACTTCATCGAAGCATCCCGTTTCGAGAACTGTACGCCGCAGGATTCCTACATAAAATCCCTTCTTCTGACTGAAAAATAGTTGGTTTATAAAATAAACTTGTTTATATTTGTATCGTCATCGCGGGACAATGCTTCGGATCTTCCCGTCCGGAAGGGGAGTGAAGAGGCTGGAAATGTTTAATTTTTAATGAGTTGCAAATGGAAACAAAAGAAATGACACCTGAAAAGAGCCTTCAGGTCATCAGTGATGCG
>JAZQES010000067.1:0-47020 GCA_045539115.1 Candidatus Cryptobacteroides sp.
TTCTTAAGAATAATCTCCATATTGCTGTCCTCCTTATTATTTCAAAAGGTCTGTTACGTATGGGAGAAGTGCAAGATGTCTTGCTCTCTTCACTGCCTGAGCCACCTTTCTCTGGAACTTGAGTGAAGTACCGGTGAGACGACGAGGAAGGATCTTACCCTGCTCGTTGAGGAACCTCTTGAGGAACTCAGCGTCCTTGTAATCAACATACTTGATACCAGCCTTCTTGAAGCGGCAGTATTTCTTCTTTCTAACCTCTACTGTAGGAGGGTTGAGATAACGGATTTCATTGTTCTGTGCCATAATTCTTGTCCTCCTGATTATTTGTTCTGTCTGTTAGCCCTTCTTCTCTCAGCATATGCAATTGCATGCTTGTCCATTGCGAAAGTGAGGAATCGCATGATTCTCTCGTCGCGACGATACTGAGTCTCGAGTCTTGCGATCACCTGAGTGTCAGCCTTGAACTCAATCATGTAATAGAATCCTGTAGTCTTCTTCTGGATAGGGTAAGCGAGTTGCTTGAGACCCCAGTCCTCTTCGTACACGATCTCACCGCCCTTAGAAACGATGTAGTCGACGTACTTCTTTACCGCTTCCTTCATCTGAGCCTCAGACAAAACGGGAGTTGCAATGAAAACGGTTTCGTACTGTTTGATCATTTTTGTTTGTAATTAATTGTTTAATAATAATTTGCGCCCATTCCAGAGGACTCAATCCACCAAAATGGGCTGCAAATATAGGAATAATTCTCTAATTATCAAACTTTTCGGGCAATTATCCGAGAATATCGGCGATTGCCGCCATATCACATTTCTCACGAGTATATGCCTGAGGGAAAGACAGTCCGTCTCCCAGTATCTCGAAATTCATTGCCGACGCAAGTTCGTTGAGTTGACGGACGCTTGCACCTGACCATGTATATGATCCAAAAGCATAGAAGCGTCTGTTCTTGACAAGACGTGCGGAGAGCGCCTTCATGAACATTTCCACCGGAGGGAATATTCCGTTGTTATATGTAGGAGATCCTACCACAAGCGTGTCATATTTGAAGGCGTCACGCAATGCTCCTGACTGTCCGAGCACACCTGCATTATTGCATGCAAGGTCGTGGATGGCATACGGGATGCCGCGTGATTCAAGTTCCATCGCCAGAGCATCAGCAGCGGCAGCAGTATTGCCATACATAGATCCGTACACTATGCACACTCCTCTTTCCACTTCATATCTGCTGAGCCTGTCATAAAGCGAAACGACAGCACCGATATTCTTTTCCCATACAGGGCCGTGGGTGCTGCATATCCTCCTGATGTCCAGACCGGAAAGTTTCTTCAATGCTGTCTGAACAGGAGTACCGTATTTTCCCACGATATTCGAATAATACCGTATCATCTCGTCACGATATTCCTCGAATGTATCTTCCTGATCCACAACAGATTCATCAACCGCTCCGAATGTTCCGAATGCGTCACCGCTGAAAAGAGTTCCTTCCGTCTCATACCATGTCACCATAGTCTCCGGCCAATGCACCATCGGCGTCATGAAGAAACGCAGGCTTGTCCCGCCAAGATCAAGCGTATCACCCTCGCCTACCAGATGCACCCTCTCCTCGGACACGCCATAATAGCCTTTCAGCATAGGAACGGTCTTGGCGTTTACCACGATCTTCATGTCCGGATACCTTTCAAGCATATATGCAGTCAATGAAGAATGGTCAGGCTCCATATGGTTCACTACAAGATAGTCGATATTCCTGTCACCTATGGCGTCCGCCACATTGCCGAGGAATTCCTCCTCAAATCCCTGCTCGACAGTATCGATCATGGCAACTTTCTCATCAGCAACTATATATGAGTTGTAACTCACCCCATATGGAAGCGGCCAAAGGCCTTCGAACAATGACTTTTCATCATCATTGACTCCTACATAAAATAATTTATCTGACAGTTTCATATATTTTTGATTTAATATTCTTATTCTGATTGATTTGAATGTTGCATGAAGAAGATATGCCAGCCCCGGTTAGGGGGTGCCTCCCGTCAGGGAGGCGGGGGTCTTCGAAATGAAATATCAAATCAATCATCAGCATTATTTCCGAATCTCCATCCTATTCCGAGCATAAGGTTATTCGATGATTCCGTGTAACTCGCCTTAAAACCGATATGGGCGAAGAGGGACTTGGTCACGAATGCTTTGAGAGCCACAAAATTATATATGCCCCCAAGTTCTTCACATTTATATAATATATTATGCCCGATTCCCAGATTGACTGAAAATATCGGCATCTGGATTTCTGCACGCAACGACAATCCTGCTGCCGACTGTTCATAAAACGGCGGACGGAAAAATTTGATTTCATTTCCATCGGAAGAGGTTCCGGCCACATGCGAACCCAGATTCACACCTTCATTGTACTGGATGTCAAGAGAAGGCCCGACCCTCAGAAAAGAGGATATCCTGTATAAAGGATTCACATGAAGTCCGAATACTCCGAATTTTCCATCAAGCATATATCCCTTGTCACCATATTGCACGTTTTCCGCATTCCACGCTCCGAATGCAATCACATCGACACTGACTCTGTCGGCGAATTTCATGCCCTTGAAGTCGTTCCACCTCATATTTCCTCTGCGGGATGCCGGAATACCATTGAAAGATCGTACCACACCGACACGCCCGCCCAGGCCATCAATGCCCGCGTTAGGGAAATATGTATCTCCATTAGAGAAATGCGTATAATCAAGACCCGCAGAAATGGTCCACTCCGGCACCGGGCTCCATGACAGCATCAGACTGGCATTGACATAGGCATTTACCTTAGTACCGATCACCAGATTGGCCGGATTGCCGCCATTGCCATCCTTGTCAGCCGGGGCATAAGGATTCCAGCCGAAGGATGCACCGAAATTCCACTCATAATCCAAGGAAAGTTCAGGACCGAACGATGCGACCCTCGCCCCCTGAAATACATACACGGCAGTCGGAGTACCCACCTCCTGATGGTTGAGGAACGAATACGATGCCACACCTATTCCCTGATATGCAGTAGGATACATGCGGCCGAGAGGGCTGTCTGCCGGGAACATGAACGAATACTGCGCATGTCCGGACAATATCGTCTTCATCGGCCTGCCGAGAGCATTTTTGCCTCGGAAGAAGTCATGACTCTGGTTCAGATAGGCCGCACGCATGTCCAGTCCGACACGATGCACGAAAGCAGTCGAGTCAGTCCCGGCAGCACCCGCTGTCAAAGATACCAGCATCAATATATGTATCAGCAATCTCCTCATATCAGGCCTATTGGGATTCCACATAATAATTACCTGTATAGACCTTGCTCTTCATGACTCCATTGAAAGAAATCTGACGGAATGTGAGTTCATGCCTGAGCCATATCTTATACTTTACCTGATATTCATGACTTTTCCAATACGCAGTCACAGTAGAAGATGAGCCAGGGCTGAAGCGAATACTGACATCATCCGAGGGCATATCAAGAAGCAACAGAATTTCATCTGTCGCGAAAGGAACAGTAAGGCCGGTCAATACAGGTTTATCCCTTTGCAGATATGGTTCGGGAACAGGAATGTCAAAAGGTTTGTTCACATAATTCATCAATTCATCAGCATGAACAACCTTACCATCATCGCTAAAATCATCAGACCATATGTCCGATGGTTGAAAATGAATTATCCTGTTCAATTCTTCATTGAATATCTCAAATGTGTATACTTTCTCTTCTGAACCGTTCCGGATCATCACTGACCATCCCGGTTCATATTTCGTATTCGTCATAAGCACCTCGCCGTACTCTATCTTTTCAAACTTGTACCCGTAACACTTGTCTACCGTCACGGTCAGCACAAGGGACTGGAAACCGTCAGAGAGATGGAGTCCGATCACTCTTTCGGTGACAAACTGTGAACCTCCCGTTTCAATCTGAAGGTCTCCGTTCCCGTTTCTCTTGATGTTGAAATGAAAATAAGGAGATTCATAGGCGGCGGTTCCTGACCCGTCCAGACGCATCAACCCGTAGAATTCCCTACCGTCATCCATAGACATCATTCCACGTGCCACCTTATCGTCCAAAGTAACCTTTTCCAGGACATAATCTCCATGCGACAGATCGATTTCGATCTCTCCACCATAATGGGGAAGGGCATATTCCGTCGCAGGTACTTCCAGAGGTTCCAGGAACACAACATCATTACACCCTGCCAGCGTGACCAGCAGGGTGATGATGAAAATTATTCTGTAAATCTGTTTCAATTTACTTTACAGGGATGTTCTCAAGAACTGCCTTGAGGAATTCCCAGCATTTTGCAACCGATGGGATGTTTGCACGCTCGTCTGGAGAGTGAGGGCTCATGAGTGTAGGACCGCATGAAACCATATCCCAATGAGGATAAGCGCCGCTGAGGATACCACACTCGAGACCTGCATGGATGGCCATCACAGCAGGCTCCTTGCCGTAAAGGTCATTGTAGACCTTCTTCATTGTTGCAAGGATTGCAGATTCAGGGTTTGGAGCCCAGCCTGAATATCCTCCTGCAAATGAAGTCTCTATGCCTGCAAGGCCGAACACAGCCTCAAATTTCTGAGCAAGTGCGTCCTTCGCAGTATCGACAGAACTTCTCATGAGGGTCTTCACAGAGAACTGACCGCCTTCGATCTTCACCATTGCAAGGTTATTGGATGTCTCCACGAGACCAGGCATTTCGCTGCTCATGCGCTCCACTCCGTCAGGGCATGCGATGATCGCACGTACAAAACGTACTGCATCAGCCTCAGGAACATACTTGCACTCGTCACCGCCGCAGCAGCACTCGCCTTCAGCACATTCATATGGCTTGAAGATGAACTCCGAATCAGGATCCGTACCGGCATATTCAGCCTTGATTGCTGCCGAAACCTCTGCGAATACCTTCTCAGCGTCTGCAAGCCTGTCAGCAGGAACATATACTGTCGCGAAAGCCTCGCGAGGAATGGCGTTACGGAGTGTACCACCCTCGAAATCAAGAAGTTTCACATCGGCTTTGGTCATGAGGGCATAGAGCACACGTGCTGCGACTTTGTTCGCATTTCCTCTGCAGAGGATGATATCCATACCTGAATGTCCGCCCTTGAATCCCTTCACAGCGAGAGAATAGCAGAGCCAGTTCTTGTCATACTCGGCAGGGACATATGTTGCGGATGCAGTCGCATCAAGTCCGCCTGCGCAACCTACATAAAGTTCGCCTTCTGTCTCCGAGTCGAGATTGATGAGGATATCACCTTGAAGAAGACCCGGCTTGAGCGCATTAGCACCTGTCATACCGGTCTCCTCGTCAACAGTCACGAGCAGTTCAATCGGACCATGCCTTAGATTGTCCGATTCGAGGACAGCCATTCCCATAGCCACACCGAGTCCATTGTCCGCACCAAGGGTTGTGCCCTTTGCCTTCACCCATTCGCCGTCGATCCAAGTCTGGATAGGATCCTTCTCGAAGTCATGCACTGTGTCATTGTTCTTCTGCGGCACCATGTCGATATGGCCCTGAAGGATGACTCCCTTCATGTTCTCGCATCCTGGAGTAGCCGGCTTACGGATGATGATGTTTCCGATTTCGTCCTTGATTGTCTCAAGTCCGTGAGACTTACCCCAGTTATACATATATTCCACTGCAAGTTCCTCATGCTTTGAAGGACGTGGAATCTGTGTAAGGTCATAGAAATTCTTCCACACGATCTGTGGGTCAAGATTCTGAATGCTCATAATTTTGCTATATTATTGATTATTATCTATTTAAGTATCATTGTCAACGGCATAGAACTTTCTCGTCCGAGTTGATATACCGGCATACGGCTCTGAAGAAGGAGTTCGGTGCCTTCAAGAAGTCTTACAGTACATACGGCTGGGATCCTGTAACGTACCACCTCTTCCTTGTTTTTCTTGTCTCCCTCCTTTTCAGGCTCGCTGAACGTCTGAGGCACGATCTCCATAAGAACAGGCTTTCCGGAAAGGTTGTCTGCAGGAACAAGTCCGCCAGATTCCGACATGCGGAATGCCACATACATCTGGTTTTCCTTCAACGGATCAGGAATGACTTCAAATGTCATGTGCTGAGGGGTATATTCCGAATATCCGGTGAACAAGGTCATGTATTCGTTTTCGAGTCTGGTAAGTTCATTGATGGCTGCACCCATCGCCTCACCGCTGTAAGTGGCGTCAGTGTCACCGGTAACGATCTGGAGCCTCTGGCGGCGAAGTTTGAGGATCATATCGGCAGTCTCGGCAGCCTTCTGTTCAAGAGATTTCTCGACGACCATATCCTGCTGAACAGCAACACGATTGCCTGCCGATTCCTTTCCATCCTTCTTATACAATGTCGCGGAACCTGATGTCAGGTTGGAAGACACTCCCTTGCCGGAGAAATCACCTTTATCCGCAGTCGGGAAACGCCACGATGCATGGTCAGCGGAACTTGCATCCGCAAAGGTTATGAAGCCTCCTGACGAAAGTTTGAGCAGGGATGAGGTCTCCACTCCCTTCTTCGGCTCGATGCTGTATCTTCTCGACTGGTCAGCCTCTACAAGCGGCATCATCTTGATCTCAGTCAACCGGACATTGGACTCATCCTTCAGACGAGGCTTGATTCCAAGATATTTCTCAGCATAACGGGCATAAGGACCTGCATAGAACTTCTCCTGAACAGCATCGACATCGATCACGATGACTGTCGAAGGCAGAGAATAAGTTATAGTTCCTTCCGGATCCTGATTCTTCTGTGCCGAAGCGACGAACGGCACCGCCGACAGCAGCATAGCGGCCATCATTACAATTTTCCTTATCATATCTTTATCCTTTATCATTTCCATCTCTTATGTGTCCACAGCCAGTTGCAAGGCGTCTCGTTGATCTCCTCTTCAAGAAGGTCATAATACTTCCTCATCAATTCTTCCGGAGTCATCTTCGAGGCGTCACGGCATATCGGAATCAATGTCATTTCATATCTTCCTCTTTCGACACGCTTCATCTTCATATACATCACGGAATGAGACAATTTGCAAGCCACGCCTACACTTCCAAGCATGACATTAGTCTCCTGATGCATGAATTCCCCTATCGGATGCTTGCCCGCCTTCCAATACGGAGCCTGGTCGGTAGGGTAAATATAGACCTTCCTCTGGTCCTTCTGCTTCAATGTCTGACGAAGTACATTGGAAGACTCGAGTTCGCATGAAGTTCCCACAATTTCCAGAGGAGCCACTCTGTTCCTCTTGAACACCTCATTGGAAACCTCGTTGGTGAGTTTCTTGTAGACTACCTGTATATGTTCCTCTTCAATCGCAACTTTGACGTCCCCGGCAGTCCTGTATCCCAGGAAGCCTCCCATAAGTTCCCAGTTTCCGCAATGAGTGCTGAGCACCGTCATGCTCGGAGCGGACAGGAAATAATCATTGATCTCCTCCGGGTTCATGACTGTGACGATCCCGCTTTCATGCAGTCTCCTGTAACTGCTTCCTCCGAACCATATGGCCTCGGCAAAGATTTCTCCAAGATGTCTGTAAAAATCTGAAGCAATCTTGTCGATCTCCTTGTATTTCCTGTCAGGGAAGGATCTTGAAAGGTTTATCAGGACCGTACTGTAACGATATCTCGCCACATTTTTCATCAGCCATGACAAGATATCCGCCATGAAATAATGAAATTTCAACGGCAGTTTCGAGAGTACGACAATGACACCTCTTATTATATTAACACATAACTTCTTCATTTCCAATAATATATACAATCACCACCAAGCCTTGGCGGATTTACGGCTCGCCGTCCGGCTTTACACAAAAAGCAAATATACCAATTTTCCCTCTGAATTCCGATATTTTGTCTGTAAATTAAATTTGCTATATTTGCATGATTGTGCATTTGAAAAACTATTGTAATAACTAAATAAACTCAAAGAAATTATGTTTAAAGGACATCCAAAAGGTCTGTTGGCTGCTGCTCTCAGCAATATGGGAGAGCGTTTCGGCTACTACATCATGAACGCCGTCCTCGTATTGTTCCTTTGCTCCAAGTTCGGTCTTGGAGAAGGCACAGCAGGAACCATCTATTCTTTCTTCTACGCAGGTATCTATCTTCTCAGTCTTGTCGGCGGTATAATCGCTGACCGTACCCAGAACTACAAAGGTACCATCAAGACCGGTCTGATCATCATGGCGTCAGGATATGTGCTTCTCTCGATTCCTATCCTCGCGACTTCAGGCAACATCGGCTGGCTCCTTCCTCTCACATGCTTCGCCCTTTTCCTCATCGCCTTCGGTAACGGTCTCTTCAAGGGCAATCTCCAGGCAATCGTAGGACAGATGTATGACAACTTCGAGGCCGAAGCGGCCAAGAAAGGTCCTCAGGCACTTGCAGAGGCGAAGGAGAAGCGTGACTCAGGCTTCCAGATCTTCTATGTGTTCATCAACGTCGGTGGTCTCATAGCACCTTTTGTGGCTCCTCTTCTCCGTGAGTGGTGGCTCGAAACCAACGGCATGGTATACAACGCACAACTTCCTGCACTTTGCCATGAGTTCATCAACAATGCAGCAGGAATGAGTGCCCAGGCTCTTGAAAACCTCAACTCAATGATGGTTGCCGCCGGCGGAAGCATCGCAGACCTGACTGCATCATGCCAGAACTATCTCCAGATCTTCAATGAAGGTATCCACTACTCGTTCATCGCTTCTGTTGCAGCAATGTGCATCTCGCTCGTGATCTTCTTCATTTCTCAGAAGAAGTTCCCTACTCCTGCAAAGAAGGAGGCTGTCAAGGGAGTGGAATACACAGCAGAAGAAAAGGCTGCAATGGCAAAGGAGATCAAGCAGCGCATGTATGCACTTTTCGCAGTGCTCGGCATCGTGATCTTCTTCTGGTTCTCATTCCACCAGAACGGAATGTCACTTTCTTTCTTCGCACGTGACTTCGTCGACTCATCTGCAGTGGCACCTGAGGTTTGGCAGGCAATCAATCCGTTCTTCGTGATTGTCCTCACTCCTGTGATCATGGCGATCTTCAGCGCCCTCGCACGTCGTGGCAAGGAAATCTCCACTCCTAAGAAGATCGGTATCGGTATGCTCATCGCTGGTCTTGCATTCGTATTCCTCACAGTGTTCTCACTCATCAAGGGGTACCCTTCTGCAGAGGACTACAAGGCCCTTCCTATCGCAGAGCAGATGGCTCAGAAAGCACACTGGTGGGTTCTCATCGCGACTTATTTCTTCCTCACTGTAGCGGAACTCTTCATCTCGCCTCTCGGACTTTCATTCGTATCGAAGGTGGCTCC
Organism: Candidatus Cryptobacteroides sp.; assembly: GCA_045539115.1. Classification (GTDB taxonomy): domain Bacteria; phylum Bacteroidota; class Bacteroidia; order Bacteroidales; family UBA932; genus Cryptobacteroides. The sequence continues at coordinate 9,309 of JAZQES010000067.1, forward strand.
GAAGAGCATGCTCGGACTCTGCCAGGGACTCTGGCTCGGTGCTACCGCTATCGGAAACCTCTTCCTTTTCCTCGGTCCTCTCATGTACAACGCATGGCCTATCTGGCAGTGCTGGACAGTTTTTGCGGCAGTATGCTTCATTTCGATGGGAGTGATGTTCGGAATGGTGAAGTGGCTTGAAAAAGTAACCGCATAATCTTAAAATCAACAGAATATGTTCAAAGGTCAACCAAAAGGACTCTTTGCCCTCGCGCTCGCCAACACTGGTGAGCGCTTCGGCTATTATACGATGCTGGCCATCTTCCTCCTGTTCATCCAGGCGAAGTTCGGTTTCAGCGCCGCAGCGGCAACCCAGATCTATTCGATCTTCCTTGCCGGAGTATACTTCATGCCTTTCTTCGGAGGTATTCTTGCCGACAAGATAGGATATGGAAAATGTGTGACGCTCGGTATCGGTGTCATGTTCCTCGGTTATCTCTGCCTTGCTGTCCCTACGGCAGCGGACCTCACCGGCAAGATAATGATGTTCGGAGCCCTCACGCTCATAGCCATCGGTACAGGTCTCTTCAAAGGAAACCTCCAGGTAATGGTCGGAAACCTCTATGACGATCCTAAGTACTCATCGAGACGAGACGCCGCATTCAGCCTCTTCTACATGGCCATCAACGTGGGTTCGATGTTCGCTCCGTCAATGGCAAAGGCCATGACCAACTGGTCGCTCAGCAAAAATGACCTCGTCTACAACGCAAACGTACCGGCTCTGGCACATCAGGTCATGGACGGCACTATCTCTCCTGAGAACCTTGCCCATCTCGAGAGCATCGCAGGCACAATGCCGGGCGCTGCGGGCATGGACATGGCTGCATTCGCACCTTACTATATCGAAAGACTCTCTACCGCATACAACGGAGGTTTCGCTGTAGCATGTGTTTCCCTCATCCTTTCTGTACTCATCTACTACGGCTGCCGTTCATGGTTCAAGCACGCTGACGTCAATGCGAAGCAGGCAAAGGCTGCAAACCCATCCGCAGAGGTGGAACTCACTCCTGCACAGACCAAGAGCCGTATCGGTGCCCTCATCTTCGTGTTTGCTGTGGTCATCTTCTTCTGGATGGCATTCCACCAGAACGGTGCTACGATGACATTCTTTGCCCGCGACTACACAGCCAGCAGCACCACAGGCATACTCAGAATCGGTTTCAACATCTGGTGCCTTGCCCTGATCGCACTTTCAGTATACACACTCTTCAATGTGTTCCAGGCTGAGACAAAGAAGGCAAAGTTGACATCAGGAGTCATAACAGTGGGCCTCTGGGCACTTGCAGCGGCACTTTACGCAAAGATGCCTCAGACAGTGAATATCCAGCCTTCTGACTTCCAGCAGTTCAATCCGTTCTATGTCGTAGCGCTCACCCCTGTATCTCTTGCAATCTTCAGCGCACTCGCAAAGAAGGGCAAGGAGCCGTCAGCACCACGCAAGATCGGTCTCGGAATGTTCGTCGCAGCAGTCGGATTCCTTATCCTTACACTCGGTTCGATCGGCCTTGCATCTCCTAAGGAACTCGGCGGAACAGTGAGTCCTGACCTCGTTTCACCTACATGGCTCATAAGCACATATCTCGTGCTCACATTCGCGGAACTTCTCCTTTCACCTATGGGTATCTCATTCGTGTCAAAGGTAGCGCCTCCACAGTACAAGGGTATGATGATGGGAGGCTGGTTCGCTGCAACAGCGATCGGTAACTACCTTGTGTCGGTACCGGGCCTTCTCTGGATGAGGATTCCTCTCTGGTCCATCTGGCTCGTGCTCATCTCTATCTGTGTTCTTGCAGGTGTATTCATCTTCGCGAACATGAAGAGGATAGAATCTGCGACAGAGTAATAAATCGCTGAACGCATGATTTTGACCGGTTACACTGATGTGCAGCCGGTCTTTTTTATTATATTTGCAGGTTATATGGATACGAGGACAAAAGACACACTGATAGAGTGGGCAGAGGAATATAATGATCCTAAATATTTCCAGGAAGACCCGATAACCTTCCCGACACAGTTCGCAAGAAGATATGCGGCAGGAGAAGCGACTCTTGCCGATGTCGAGATATCCGCTCTCCTGGCTTCCCATCTTGCATGGGGACGTCGTGCTATGATAGTGCGTGACTGCGGAAGAATGCTTGACGAAATGTATTGGAGGCCGTATGATTATGTGATGAACGGGGAATATCGCGACGAAAACGCCAGTCTGCACAGAACAATCAAATGGAGTGAATTTGCCGCAATCTGCGGAAGGCTCAGGAGCATTTACGCAGTCCGTGGCACCTTGGAAGGAATGAGCGATGCTGAAATAAGGACAACGGTTTTCGGACAGAAGGAAGACAGAAAGGCTCCCAACAAGAAGATCAGCATGATGAAACGATGGCTTGTGCGCGATGACGGAAAGGTCGACCTGGGAGTATGGAAAGACTCGGACAAGAAAAACCTGATACTTCCTCTGGATGTTCACGTATATGATCAGGCCACCGCTCTCGGTCTGACCGGACGAAGGCAGAAGGACATCGTCACGGCCCGGGAGATCACAGACGCATTCAAGGAGATATGGCCCGAAGACCCTTGCAAGGGTGATTTCGCCCTATTCGGATATGGCGTCACACATAAATGACCGCCAGATTGCAATTATTGACCAACGACAAAATTTTCAGAAATTCCGTGAGAACAAGGCGCACGAAATTCATAAATTTTCAATTATGCCCAGACTATATATAATATCAGGATGCAACGGTGCCGGAAAGACGACCGCCTCCTACTCACTTCTGCCTGAAATGCTTGACTGCAGGGAATTCGTGAATTCAGATGAATTCGCCAAGGGTCTGTCACCTTTCGACCCGTCAAAAGCATCAATCCAGGCCAGCAGATATATGATCATGAAGATCAGGTATCTGCTCAAAAGGCAGCAGGATTTTGCAGTGGAAACCACATTGGCGACAAGGACTTTGCTCAAGACCGTCAAGATGGCTCAGGAGGCAGGTTACACCGTAACACTTCTTTACTTCTGGCTGAATTCGCCTGAACTTGCAGTGGAAAGGGTACGCGCAAGAGTGGAAGCAGGAGGACATAATATTCCGGAAGAAACCATAAGAAGAAGATATAACGTCGGCATATATTACTTTTTCAACTCTTATGCACCTATAAGCGAAAGATGGATTCTGGCAGACAATTCGCAGATACCATTCCGCGTCATCGCAGAAGGTTCCAAAAATGAGATCCTCAACATCAGGGACGAGCAGACCTACGCAAAAATCAAGTCTATCGCAGATGACAGGAAGAAAATTGTAGAAGAGACCGGAGAGATACTTTCTCTATAAAGATACGACATGGACAACAGATATTATCAAGACATATTCAAGGTGACGGAGGCTCAGTTGCAGATGCTGACCCAGACTGCCCTGTCGCATGGCGGCGACTACTGTGACCTGTATTTCGAACATACCACTTATTTCAATCTCCTGCTCAAGGACGGAGCGGTATCTTCCGGAGGATTCCACACAGATTTCGGAGTGGGAATAAGAGTTCTCAAAGGTGAAAAGACCGGATACGCATATTCCGAAAACACCGGAATGGCAGACATGACCAAAGCGGCCGTCGCAGCCTCTGCGATAGCCTCCGGAGCAGGTTCCGCCAAGAGAGAGTACAAGGCAGTATCGGACAGAAGGCCTGATCTGTACCCTATGAAGGAGAATTGGAGGAGCAAGAGTGCGGACGCATTCCTGCCTTTCATGCTGGAACTGGAAAAGAAGATCTTTGCAAAGGACAGCAGGATAGTCAAAGTGATCATCAGACTTTCCGATTCGGTTTCAGACGTGATGATGTATAATTCTCTGGGAGAACTCACCTGTGACACACGACCTATGGGAAGCGTTTCAGTGACAGCCGTTTTCCTTCAGGACGGAAAGACCGAAAACAGAAGCGCATCAAGAAGTTTCCGCATAGGAGCGGAATTCATCGGTCAGGAACTTATGGAAGAACTTGCCGATGAAGCCGTAAAGGGAATTGACGCAAGATTCGAAGCGATAAGGCCAAAGGGCGGACAGATGAGCGTTGTGATGGGTGCAGGAGCATCAGGAATACTCCTGCATGAGGCCATGGGACATGCCTTCGAGGCCGATTTCAACCGTAAGGGACAGTCGATTTTTTCCGACAGGATGGGACAGAGGATATGCCCTGAAGGAGTTGACGTAGTCGATGATGGAACAGTTGCATTCAACAGAGGATCAGGCAATTACGACGACGAGGGAGTTCCTGCAGAAAAGACATATATGGTGAAGGACGGAATACTGTGCTCTTATCTTCACGACAGGATCAGCGCTAACTGGTATGGTGTAAAGCCGACAGGTAACGGCCGCAGGGAGAACTTCCGCTACAATCCTATCCCGAGGATGCGTGCCACATATATGGAAAGCGGCAATGCCGATCCTGAGGGAATTGTAGCATCGGTGAAAAAGGGCATATATGTCGACGAATTCTCCAACGGACAGGTGAAGATCGGCGAAGGAGATTTCACATTCTTCGTCAAAAGCGGCTTTCTTATTGAAGACGGACATCTGACTGCACCGGTAAAGGATATCAACATCATCGGAAACGGTCCTCAGGCGCTTTCAGACATTGTCGCCGTCGGAAACGATTTGAAGATCGACAACGGCACATGGACCTGCGGGAAGGAACAGAGCGTACCTGTATCATGCGGCATGCCTACCGTACTGATAAGCAGGCTGACAGTAGGAGGAGAATAAGTATTCAAACAGAAAACAGAAAATGATTACAGCAGAAGAAATCAGTCTGGCCGGCAAATGCATTGCTTTCGCCCTTGAAAACGGGGCGTCTGCCGCAAGGGCATATCTGAACAAATGCACGACAGATTCATACACCATACTCAACGGTGAACTTGACAAGGTGACTCACTCAGCCGACAGGTCGGTATACATCTATATCTTCGCAGACGGAAGATATGGAACGTTCTCTACCAACCGTCTGGAAGAAAAAGAACTTGAAGACTTCGTAGTGAAGGCAATAGGCATGGTAAGGATGCTGGGCGAGGACAGGTGCAGAAGGCTCCCCGACCCTGACAGGACCGCAAAAGATGCGAAGACCGGACGGGAACTGGACCTTTATGACGAAAGTTATGAGACATTGGATGCTCAGACAAGACTTGATCACGCCATGTCTCTGAGCATATGGGAGAAGATAAAGGAGAGCGACGGAGACTACCGGATCATTTCAGAAGAGTGTGAATTCTCATGCACGACAGATGACAGTTACACTGTTGATTCCCAGGGATTTGAAGGAAGACATACGGAGACTTCCTTCGGAACGTTCTCTGAAATGACCATTGAAGACAAGGAGGGCTGCAAATATAGCGGATACTGGTGGCAAAGCACGCCCAAGATGGCTGACCTTGACCTGACAGGATGCGGAGAAAAGGCATTGGAAAGGGCTGCAAGGCAGATCGGTCCTAAAAAGAGAAGAAGCGGAAAGTACCGCATGATAGTGGACACGACTGTGGCCTCACGCCTTGTGTCACCCCTGATATCCGCCCTCAATGCCTCTGCCATACAGCAGAAGATGTCATTTCTGGAAGGAAGTGAAGGCAGAAAAGTATTCCATGAAGGAATGACTCTTATGGATCTCGCGAGGACTCCGGGCAAGAACGGATCAAGACTTTTCGACACCGAAGGAGTAGCGACATCCGATTCCGTCGTGATTGAGAATGGAGTGGTGAAACAGTATTTCACAAACACCTACATGTCGGAAAAGATGGGAATCAACCCTACCGTAGAGGACATATCCCGTCCATGCATGATGCCGTATATCAAAGGCTGTGATTTGCATTCAGAAGAAAAAGAAGTATCTTTGGAAGATATTATGAGGATGACGGGCAACGGAATACTTGTAACCGGCTTCAACGGAGGAAACTGCAATCCGGTCACAGGCGATTTCTCATTCGGAATTGAAGGCTTTGCCTTTGCCAAGGGCAAGGTGACCCATCCGGTCAGGGAGATGCTTATAACCGGCAACATCAAGGACCTGTGGAACCACCTCACTGCGGTAGGCAGCGATGCAAGGGCAAGTTCAAGATGGCAGATTCCGAGCCTGGCGTTTGAAGACGTCGTATTCTCCGCCTGAACGGCTCATATGAAAATTTGAAAACAAGATAAACAGAAGATAATCATGAAAATCGGACAGAACAAGGTAGTGGAATTCTGCTACGAACTCGAGGTTGACGGACAGGTTGTCGACCATACTACAGAGGAAAGACCTCTTGACTACATCCATGGAACAGGAAGCCTTCTTCCTAAACTTGAAGCACATATCGAGGGCATGGAACCAGGTGGGGAATTTGATGTAACTCTCTCACCTGCTGACGGATATGGCGAAATCGACCCTAACAGGATCATTGACCTTCCGAAAGCGGCATTCGAGGTCAACGGTGAAGTACGCGAGGATCTCCTCGTGCCGGGAAACACAATTCCTATGATGAACAGCATGGGAGGAGTCATTCCGGGCGTGGTTCTGGAAGTGAGTGAAGATTCCGTCAAGATGGACCTCAACCATCAGATGGCCGGCAAGACCCTCCATTTCACAGGAAAGGTGCTTACCGTACGCGAAGCGACAGAGAAGGAACTCACTGAAGGACTTCACGGCGAATTCGTTCATTCATGCGGATGCGGCGGATGTCATGGCCATGACGGAGACTGCGGCGGATGTGAAGGTGGTCACTGCGGAGAGGATCACGACGGTGACTGCGGTTGCGGATGTCATTAAACCTGAAATGAAGACCGCAATAGTCATATTGAACTGGAACACGGAGGGATTCCTCAGGGATCTTCTTCCCGGACTTCTGCACTCGATAGAAAATGTCGAAGGTGCGGAAGTCATTGTGGCGGACAATGCTTCCACAGACGGGTCGATGAAGGTGATGGAGGAGTTTTTCCCGCAGGTCCGTACAATCAGGTTTGACAGGAACCATGGCTTTACAGGCGGTTACAACAAGGCTTTCGAGCAGATTGACGCCGAATATTTCTTACTCATAAACTCCGACATAGAGGTTACGGAAGGATGGCTGGAACCGCTCGTGAAATGGATGGAAGACCATCCGGAATGCGGAGCATGCGGTCCTAAACTCCACAGTTGGCAGGAAAGGGAGAAATTCGAATATGCAGGTGCGGCAGGTGGCTATATCGACAGATATGGCTACCCGTTCTGCCGAGGCAGGGTCATGAAAAGGCTTGAAACCGACAAGGGACAATATGACAGTGCAGCAGATGTGTTCTGGGTGACCGGGGCATGCCTGATGGTAAGAAGCAGCATATACAGGGAACTGGGAGGTCTGGATGACAGATTCTTCGCACACATGGAGGAGATAGATCTCTGCTGGAGGATGCAGTTGGCAGGATACAGAGTGACTGTCGTGCCTGAATCCCTTGTATATCATATCGGAGGAGGCACTCTTCCGGCTACGTCTCCTTTCAAACTTTACCTGAATTTCAGGAACAATCTCCTGATGCTGGAGAACAATCTGGCAAAGACATTTGCCCTGGGACTGTACAACGATGGCATGCCGGCAGAAAAGGCGGCAGCGAAGGGATACCGCAATGCCCGCAGGAGAATAACATTCCGCAAATGTCTTGACGCGCTGTCGGCCCTCGTATATCTTGTCACATTCAGGGCTGACTGCTTCAAGTCGGTGATAAAGGCCCACAGGGATGCTGCCGGACTGAATGTGAAGACATGCAAGGCCGATGTCACCAGATATATTGAAACCTCTCATGCCCAGGTCAAGGGCATATACAGGAAATGGATCGTCCTCTTTTCCATGCTCAAAGGAGAGTCAATCTTCGGGAGCATACATGAACAGGATTTTTACAAGTTTTAGAATATGAAGATCGTTATCGCGGGAGCCGGTGAAGTAGGCTCACATCTTGCCAAGATGCTCAGCAATGAGGCAAACGACATAACCGTCATCGACGAAAGGCAGGAAAGGCTTGATGCGCTTGCTGCAAATACGGACGTTATCACTGTCGAAGGAAATCCTTCGGCAATCCAGACTCTTCACGACGCAGATGTAGCCAATGCTGATCTTTTCATTGCCGTGAATCCTTCCGATTCGCAGGATGTCAATATCGTGAGCGCGATGCTGGCCAAGAAGATGGGCAGCAAGAAAGTCACCGCCCGCATCAATAACGAGGAATATCTCTCATATGAGAACCGTTATCTGTTCACTGAGATGGGTATTGATCTTCTGTTCTATCCGGAAAAGATCGCTGCCGGAGAAATCGTAGACCTTCTGAAAAGGACTGCCGCAACAGACTCGATGGACTTTGCCAGAGGAAAACTGCAGATCGGTGTCTTCAAACTCGACGAGGATTCTCCGCTCATCGGCATGAACATGGCCGAGTTCAGCAACGTGGCAGCCGCTGACGGCCTGAAATTCAGGGTTGTGGCGATAGCACGAGGAAACGGTACCATCATTCCGCGATTCGACACAAAATTCAAGTATCATGATCTGGTATTCATCATTTCCAAAAGGGAAGGAATGGATATGCTCATGAAATATATCGGAAAGAGGAACATAGAAGTGAACAGCGTCATGATCCTCGGAGGAAGTCCGATCGGCGAGATCGTAGCGACTCAACTGGCAAAGCAGTTGGACTCGGTGAAACTCATCGAGATGAACAAGGCCAAGTGCATGGCTCTTTCCGAGACACTGCCGAGCAACGTCATCGTCGTGAATGGAGACGGCAGAAATTCCGACATGCTCCTGGAGGAATCCATAAAGGAATATGACGCATTTGTCGCGGTGACCAACAATTCGGAGACCAATATCCTCGCATGCGTGGCGGCAAAAAGCCTCGGAGTCGCCAGAGTCATCGCCGAAGTGGAAAACATCGAGTACATACGCCTTGCAGAAAGCATGGGCGTGGATGCCGTTATCAACAAGAAACTCATCACCGCCAGCAGGATATTCAAGTTCACCCTCAGCAACAAGGTCAGGTTCATAAAATACATGAGCGGAACCAATGCAGAGGTGCTGGAATATATCGTTGCTCCTGACACAGCCATCACCAAGAAGCAACTCAAGGACATGAACTTCCCGAAAAACGCCATCATAGGCGGTCTGATCCGCGGAAACGAATCATTCATCGCTGTCGGAGACACACAGATACAGGCATACGACAGGGTCGCTGTATTCGCCATGCCGGAAGCCGTGAAGGAAGTAGACAGATTCTTCAGATAGAATCAGTCCTCGTCATCAAATCCGAAATCAGCCGCAAGGCTCTCAGCGATATCATCCGGAACATCAAAACTCAGATTGCTCCATAGAGACTCCATCTGACGGCGGTCCTTCTTCGTAGGTCTGCCTGCTCCCCTGTCACGTTTGAGGAAGAATGTCTCGACAGGTGCACGGAGTTTGGCAAGTTCTTCCTCAGGAGTAAGATTCTCGGCATATAAAGGGACAAGTCTGGCCCCCTGCCTCTTGTCCACGAGTTGCAGGACCTTATATGTATATGTGACCGCACCCTTTCGTGCGACGATGGTATCCCCTACCTTTACAGCCTTGGATGGCTTGGTATCGGAGCCGTTTACACGTACCTTTCCGCCCTTGCATGCATCTGTGGCATCGGTTCTGGTCTTATAAACCCTTATAGACCAGAGATATTTGTCTATTCTGACCTCTTCCATTGCTTAACTGAAAAAGTTCAACGGAGAAGCACCTGCCGGAGCCTTAGGCTCGTCATCATCAAATGCTCCGTCTTCCAGTCCTTCATAGTCCTCATCATCGAGGAATGCCTCCGTATCAGGATCGATATATTCATCGAGTTCGTCCTCCGGACGTGTAACAGCCTCAAGAAGTACAGTCGAACGGTCACGTGGAACCAGATAGAAATCAGGCATATCCGCTGGGACCAGTATCGTTTCTCCCTTGGCGAACTCATAGTTCTCCATATAAGCCTCGCCGTTCTCCTTGACTGAAGGAATCTGAACGGAAGCGGCTCCCTCAATGCAGATATATACGATAAAAGACTCGAACTTGTCCATGTAGATATGGAGCGGATCCCTCAGATTGAGTTTGGTGACATTGAACTGAGGGCTTTCCACAAGAGTCTCCACCACCTCATCTTCATGATGGTGATGATGGTCATGACAATGGCATTCTTCCCCCCAAAGCGAGCCTTTACGATAAAGCGAGTGGTCGAAAGCACGGTAATCTATCAGGTCGATAGCCTCTTCAAGATGCATCTGACGTGCTGTAGAAGGGTTGAACTCGCGTCCCCAGTCATATAGACGGAATGTCATGTCCGATGATTCCTGGACTTCCGCTATAAGCAGTCCTCCGTCAGCGGCATGAACCGTTCCCGGAGTGATATGGATGACATCACCCTTCTTGGGATATATCACGTTCAGCACTTCCTCGACCGTTCCTGAATGACATCTGTCATAGAATTCCTGAGCGGAAACCTCACGGTTGAATCCGCAGTACATCTTCGCACCCGGCTTGGCATCCATGACATACCATATCTCAGACTTGCCGAGAGAGTCATATCTTTCCGCAGCGACCTCGTCATCAGGATGAACCTGCACAGACAGTTTGTCGTTAATATCCAGGAACTTGATCAGAAGAGGAAACTGACGTCCGTAATGATTGTATACATTCTCTCCTACCACCCTCTCGAGATAGGTCTCCATGACCTCGCCTATGGTGTTTCCGGCAAGCCATCCCTCGGCTACCACCGAATCTTCAAAGCCCATATCGGCAAGTTCCCAACTTTCACCGATAAGTTCATCCTTACCTACCGGCACTTCATTTCCCTCATCATCACACTCGACAAAGGTCTTTCCCAACTCATTCACAAGCGCATGTCCGCCCCAAGGTCTCCTCGAAGCGACAGGCACAAACTTCAACGGATATAATCTTTTTTCCATAATATCTTTCTCTACCAAACCCTCAGGATGTTCCTTCCCTTTGCATCACGACCTCCGAATGAGAATCCGACAGAAGCGACTAATGCGATACGGTCGAACTTCTGCTGTGTAAAGCAATCTCTGGTTTCAGTATATCTGTCATCCGGAATGTTATAGCAGTTGAACTTGCCGTTGATATACTGGGCACCGATCTTGAAGTTCACATTGAAAACCTTGATTCTGGATGAAATCTCCACACCGGCAAATGCTTCGTGACCTGTAAAATGGGTAAGCGGTACGGCAAGTGACAACGGAGGATTCCAGGCATATGACAGGAGGAACGCTGCATCTCCATACTGGCAGAATCCTCCACCTATGCGGAAATCATAATTAAGCAGGACGCAACTGGCACCGAAAGTCCACGCAGGCTGTCGTGCTTCTTCATCCGTATAAGGGAAATCGTAAGCGGCAGTATTGAAAACCGACGCTTTCAATATACTGGTAGAGAGACCGTTCCATAATTTGAACTGGCCGAAGAATGCACTTCCCGTTGTCGGATAATCAAGTCCCTTCTTTGCCAGCAGATTGTAGTCCGCACCCAAGACGATGAAATTTGCTCTGGACCATGTCTGGATTCTGAAAGTGTTTTTCTTTTCACTGAATCTGACATTACCTTTATAGGCTGTCTTTCTTCCCTTGATAGGTTCGTACAGACGGGTAAGTTGAAGTTTGTACTTTCCGTATGGAACATTCAATGTAGTATCTGTACCGCTGACAGGAGTGACACCGGCATAATCCCTCCTTACGGTATCATTTCTGGCATATAATGAAACCTTTACATTCGGTTCATCATATCTTATATGCATAGAATGAACCTGTTTCAATTCTATTCCACGCAAGTCGACAAGCGAATCAGAAGCAGACACACATATCGAATCGCGATAAGTCCAATAGCCCTCTTTATTAACTTCTACCACATACGGTCTGCCTTCAGCCAATGGAATAATATGAGCAGGATGCTGATATGGTACCTTCTCTCCATTTATGCTGACGGTCTCACCACCGACATCCGTAGAAACCAGGCAATCTACCATCCTGGTCATCTTTGCCTTATACATGGACTCCTTGCCTTCATGAATCACGGCTTCAATGATTCCGTCATCAAGCATATATCCGTCCTTCCTTACTTCTACGATATATTCGCCTACCGGCAGTCTCATCTTCTCTCCGACATGGGCAGTAAAACCATCTTCCGCAACCACCGTAGCATCTGCTGCATTTCCGTCATCCAATACTGTAAGCCAGCCGGAAAGATACTTCAGGCTGCAATCCAACTTGACGGTCTTGCCCTTTTCTACTGTCACATAAGTATTGAAATCCTCATATCCTTCAGCAGATGCAGATATTTCATAAGTCCCCGGCAGAAGCGGAATCCTGCCTCCCTTATAAAGTACATTGTAGATCACTCCTCCATCATCATCGAAAGACAAACCTTCCGCCGGATTCGAAATATCCACAATCTTTCTGTTTATTCTGAATGTTACAGCAGGCTCTTGTCCCTTGCCGGCATCTTCCAACTCTATCTCCGGAGAAAGGATACCGAACCTCGGTTCCAGAGCAAGGTCAACGACAAAGGTCTTGCTGTCCTCTGATACAGGAACAACTATGGTTGTATCAAGAGGCTCATAACCATCTTTCAGCACTCTTATTTCATGTTCACCTGCAGTAATCTTATGCGCCCTTGACGATATGCTGTAAATTCCGCAATCCGGAATTTCAACCATCGCATTACCGGGAACGGTTCTGAAATAGACCTGTCCGGAACGAGAAACGCCTTTCTCCTGAAAAAGATGTACCGACTCTATGACCTTTCCATTGTTTGCAGAAAGTGCCAGTTCACCTTCCCTCGCTTCCAGAGTCGTATTCTCATCACACCATATCTTCAGATAATTATCTGTAGTCTCCATGACCTTGCACCATTCCGGCTTCACCATGATGATCCAGTCGGATGTACTTGTAACGGTGATTTCCTTCGTACCACCGGCTGCAGGAAGGCTAAGATTGCCTGGAGACACCGTCAGGGTATGGACAACTTCCTGCTTGACCGGAGTCTGAACGGTAACCTCTTTTGGTTTTGCGGTTTCTTTCGGCTTGACAGAAAGATGCTTATTGCAGGTCTTGATGAACTCATTGGCCTGTCCTCTAAGACTTTGGGATGTCTCAGGCATATTGACGACACGCTTGAACTTAGACAAGGCAGTCTTATAATTATGATTGTCGAATGCCTCTATGCCTTCCTTGAAAAGTTTTTCATATTCAGCGACCACTTCCTGAGCAGACATCACTGCTGCAAACATTATAAAGGTCAGTAAAGCCAATAACTTCCTCATCATTTCAAAATCCTCCTCATTGTTGAAAGATCATAATCATTCTTAAGAGCCAGAGCCTTATCTATATATTTCAAGGCTTCCTGCTTGTTTTCCTTTCCGCCTTCCTCGCGGTATCTGGACATATAGAAATCCACATGATTCTTGTTTACCACAAAAAAGGAATCCCTTTTATATTCAAGTTTCATCTTCAGCGCTTCCGCTCTACCGCCAAATTCTTCAAAGTGTCTGGAAGACTGCCATGCCTCAGCGATTTCTTCTGCCTCCAATATGTATTGTGAGGCACTGGCAAGCGAATCCTCCTGAACCAGAAGGGAATCCGCATGAGATAAAAGAGAATCATACTGCACTAGCGCATCCTTAATCTTCGAATCATGGGCAAATATCAACGTAATGACGGCAGCAAGTATGACAGCAGCAGCAAAAGCCATCTTCAGCCATCTGAAACGATGAATGACCGGATGGATCCTGTCCTTGATCATCTTGTTGACAGAATCAGAAAAAAGTTGTCCGACCATTATGTCAGAATACTGGTTGGTGCTGAATATCGTCCTCAACGGTTCGGGGAGTCCGGCAGGCAACCCTTCGAAATCACCATCCTTATTGACAGGAATGATCTGTTTTCCCAAAGAATGAGCATATTCTATTTCCTTTCTGACCCAGTCTCCTTCATTTACACATCTGTCCAACGAATGAGGGGACAGTATGAACACGAAAACAGGAGCCTCTGCAATGGCATCGAGGATCCTCTGGTCGAACTTACCGTCCTTAAGTTCATCAAAATCAAGAAAGACTGAATATTTCTTCCTTTCAAGTGCCGCCTTCACAGAACGGGCGAACTCACTTCCGCCTTCTCTGCGGTAACTGATAAAAATATCGTATTTCATAGGATATAGGCATATTTGACAAAAATAATCATTTTAATTAAAAAATGCTAACTTTGAGGCAATTAATAAATTTTGCCATGGGGACTACTTTCGGAGGAATTTTGACTTTATCCATCTGCATCATATATGGGTTTGCACTTCACCACCTGACAGGAAAAAGAAGAGACAGCAACATTCTGCTCAGAGCATTCGCCTTTGTATTCATCTTAGGATGGGCAATTCATCTTATTGCGTTCATACGGATAGGCGGAGCGGGGGCCATGAGTCTGCCGGACTGGGCAATGGCAGTTTATTTTTCCATGCAATATTCTTTGGAGATGTTCGTGGGAAAGACAATGATGTTCAAAGGAAGCATCAACAGTCTCCTTTGCCAAGATAAGATTCTGTCCGATACATTTGTCACGGTTTTCTACATGGCAGTGATCACAAGTGCCTTGGCGATATTTCATTTCATATCACGTATTGCCTACGGCAGAAGATGGCTCCATAAAAATCAGGCTGCCGCAACGACAGGCCACAACCACATCTTTCTTGGAATATGCGATGCATCACGCAAACTTGCTGCCAACATAAAACGCGACGGCACAGACGGTAAGATAATATTCATTGACATCCCTAACGGGAACGACGAGCCTAAAGCATTATCCATCTGGGACATAATATCACAATTCTTCTTCAACAGCGAGAATCACGAAGATCTTGCCGCAGACGTCGTCCTGCGTGCAGACAGAAAGATGAAAGGGTTCGTCCCATGGTTCCGCAGCAGCAGAAACAACGTATATATTCTTTCCGATGACCAGGAGAATAACCTCAAACTCCTTGAAAGACTCTGGCAACTTGAATCAGCCAAAGACAAAGAGCCTTTTGATTGCCACATTTACTGCCATGCAGTCAAGGAAGGTCTTGTATCACATTATGATACAGTCGCTGACGTCCACAACAGGACAACATTCGTAGATTCTTCTTTTCTTGCAATTGAAAGTCTCAAGGATCCTGAGAACATAGAAATGTATCCGGTCAATTATGTCATTCCAGGAACAGACCCTGCAAGCGGCAGGAAGACAGGATGGGTGGAATCCGCCTTCAATTGTGCGATCATAGGATTCGGTGAAACAGGCCAGGAAGCGCTGAAATTCCTTTATGAATTCGGCGCATTTGCAGGCAAGGACAAGCAGAAAGCCCCTTTCAGATGCCATGTATTCGACAAGGATCCGGAGAATGCATTCGGAGAATTCCAAAGAAAGATCCAGCCGGAAGACGAAGACGAGATACAGTTCATGCAATGTGCTACAGAAACCTCCGGATTCTGGAATAAGTTAAGTGAACTGATCCTGGACATCAATTATCTCATCGTCTGCCTTGGAGATGACAGCGCCAGCCTGAGGCTCAGCATTGACATTGCCGAATTCGCATTGCAGCAAGGAAGAGACCTGAAGGACAGATTCGTCATTGCGGTAAGACAGAATTTCTTAAGCGAACTGGACAATGACACGTTATCCAAGGCCAACATGACATTCGGAAACAGCATCAGGCCTTTCGGTATGTCTGACGATATCTGGACATTGAGAGTGATGGAGAACAAGCATATTGACGACATGGCCAGAAAATTCTACAGCGGATATATGGGCATCGGCTCAGATGAAGAATCCGTCATGGCATGGAAGGAAAGGGAAGAAAGGCTGAGGCATGATGATTTCAACATTCGAAGCAAGACCAGAAGACAGATAGCACAGGACTATTCGAACTGTCTCCACGTCATCACCAAACGGGCTCTTTGCAGTCCTGACACGGCAAAGGCCGCTTGTCATATACTTGACAATTGTACCGGAGGAATCCATGTAGACCGCAGCCTGTGCAGCAAATCAGACGAAGCGGTACTGGAATATCTTGCAATCGGAGAACACTTCAGATGGAATGCATCACACATCATGCTCGGATACAGATATGCAGAAGAAACCAGCGACCTGAAGAAGACCCATAACTGTCTGGTCCCGTTCTCAGAACTTGACGACAGGACCAGGCATTACGACTGGCTCGTCGTAAGAAATTCCTTAAGATTTGATTGTAAATCCTAATTTCAAGATAAGTTTCAGGGTCTGAATGGACGTGTTCCTGTCATAATCTTTTTCAGAATCAGACAGAGAGTCATAAGGGACCAGTCCCGGATGGGTTTTCCGCACGTCATCCCTGACGTCTCCATACTTCCATCCATCACGATATCTGGCCTGTGCCCAGAGGTCATGAACGTTACGCGCCAATACCTCGCTTAGAGACTGCAATTCCGGAGACAGTTCCACATCGGACGTATCTATAGGATCTGGGGAATAATCGGTATTCTTCATATTTATTGATTGATTATTCTATGAATATTATTGATTATATGAGCATCATATTTCTTTGATTCGTCAGACAACTCTTCATAAGGAGCAATATCCATATGCATGAAGTCACTTTTTGATACACTGACATGACCACGACGACATCCGGACCTCACAGATTCCGGCAAAGCACGGAATCCTGTTATGAGACGTTCCACGTTCCATCGGTTATGCTCAACCACCGAAAGAAGATCAGGGCTGCAGCCATTTGCAATGCTTCTCAACTTAATCGGCAACGTATTTGCGACATGAATGTTCGACTGCTGAAGTGCATAACCTATTCCTGCCCAGTATGTCTTAAGAACATCCTCACATGGAATTTCTTCTGACGGATGCTCATACACCCAACTTACCCTTCTTGCTGCTTCCAGCCGTGCCTTGAACTGAGGATCCAGGCAATCGCACTTCATGCCGAAAGGATAAAGATTCGAATACCTGTCAATATCTTCTGCTGTCCTCAACACTTCTCCGCTATGTTTCTGATAAACAAATACCGGAATCTTTTTCTCAAAGACAGAAAGAGGAAGATAAAGTGCCTGTGCGACATCTGCCTCCGGTTCAAGGCCGCATATCGCCATTGTAAGATATTCTGTATCACCATCCTTTCTCACACACCCATCAATATAGCCACGTACCGCAGGTGATTCGATTCCTCCGTCTATAAACTCCCATTCCACATCAAGAAAACCTTTTGGATCTGGAAATCCCTCACCCAGACAGCACTTTTCCGGATAAAAGGATTCCATCATCAGCAGATGCTTTCCTGACGGATCCACCTTCCTATATTCAGCATAAGACAATTCCATAAGACTTGAGAAATGTCCCATGAAGTAATCCATCTCACGTTTGATTTCCGGCATGATGAAAGTGATCCGGGTACGCCTGCCTCTAGTGACGAAATTCGGGAAATGACAGATATGCGCTGCTGTCATAGCCATGGAATATGCCATCTGAGTCATTCCGATAATGACAAGATGCACACTTACATCACTGTCCGGTCCAATGCCGTCACGATCAAGCGAAGGATATCTCCGGCCTGACATATAAGACTGTGAGACAAGCACACGCTGTGCTGCATTTTCACTGGAACATATCACATTCAGGTGCAGATTCCCTTCAGAACCGCTTCCGGATTTGAAATGGAATATCCTTTCAGATGACAATCTGTCAAGCACAAGATAACAATCAAGAATCCTGTCTGTCAAGACATTTCGACAAATGTCCCTGATATGCTTCCACGCCTCCAGATTCAACGCATCGTGCATTTCTTCGTCATCTTCCCCGACAACATATATTTCATAAGCATCTGCCACATTGAGATTTCTCAATGCAGGCCGCAGATTTCTGCTTCCATAAACCACATGAATATTCCTGCTGACTTCGACCGGAAATTGAGAATCCATGAATTCACGTACCGAAACGGCATTCCGGCTTGTCTGAATGACTATATCGCGTTTGGCATTCTCTGCGTTTCTTGAAAGACTTCTTATGATGTCAACTGTCTGACTGCCAGAGCCCAACACCAGTATATGGTCGCAAAAACCGTATATGACATTTCCTTTGGCATAAGCATTTGTACGTCGGGCGAGGAAATTACCTATCGTACTTATGATAAATCCTGTAAAGACTACCAGACCGCTCAATGAAATCAAAAGTTGAAGCCATACATTACCCTTGTCCTTGCTTCCTACAAAAGCACCCGGGTCCATGATCAGTTCTATGACCCTCCACCTTCTTATTCCCGTGCCTTCGGAAACTGCAAGCCAGAAGAGAGCGGTAAGTGCTGCAAAAACAAAAAGCCACACAAACTGAAAGCCATCTCCCCGATAGAAATCACGGTCGAAACGCTGCTGTATCTTTTTCCAAAATTTCTTTAACATAATGAAAACATGATCAGAGATACAAAATTATAAAAACTCAAGCAGAAAGAAAAGTAAAAATAAAAAACACCTTCCCGACAGAGAACCCGCCGGGAAGGTGAACCATAACCCTATCATTAACAACTAAACTAACCGTGACTAAGATAGTTGCAAAGGGTATGCCAAAATATTAAAGTCTTGCTCTCAAAGCCTCAGCCTGCTCTTCATAGCCTGGCTTGCCGAGGAGGGCGAACATATTCTTCTTATATGCCTCTACGCCCGGCTGGTCGAATGGGTTGACGCCGAGCATGTATCCGCTGATGCCGCATGCCTTCTCGAAGAAATAGAAGAGGGCTCCGAGGTTGTACTCGTTGATGCGCTCTATAGAGAGGGAGATCTGAGGAACACCGCCGTCGATATGTGCGAGCTTGGTTCCGAGTTCCGCCATTGCGTTGCACTCCTCTACATGCTTGCCTGTGAGGAAGTTGAGTCCGTCAAGGTTCTGAGGGTCGTTCTCGATGAGCATAGAGCGGTTGCTGTTCTCCACTGATACGACTGTTTCCATGAGGGTACGCTCACCGTCCTGGATGTACTGTCCCATAGAATGAAGGTCTGTAGTGAAGTTCACTGATGCAGGGAAGATTCCGAGGCCGTTCTTGCCTTCTGACTCTCCGTAAAGTTGCTTCCACCACTCTCCGAGGAATGTGAGTTTCGGATTGTATGCCACCAGGATCTCTATCTTCTTGCCCTGATCGTAGAGAGCGTTACGCATTGCAGCGTACTGGATTGCCGGATTGCACTCGCATTTCTCCGCACAAGCCTTCTCCATTTCGAGAGCGCCCTGAAGCATTGCGTTCATGTCGAATCCTGCAAGAACGATAGGAAGAACACCTACCGGGGTGAGGACAGAGAAACGTCCTCCCACATTGTCCTCGATCACGAATGTTCTGTAACCTTCCTGAGTTGCGAGTCCCTTGAGCGCTCCACGTGCCTTGTCGGTAACCGCTACGATACGCTCCGAAGCCTCAGCCTTGCCATATGTATCTTCAAGATATTTCTTGATGAGACGGAAAGCGACAGCAGGTTCTGTGGTTGTACCTGACTTTGAGATCACAACGCATGCTGCATTTCTTTCCTGGATGAGATCCATGAGTTCGCACATATATTCCTCAGAAAGATTCTGACCTGCGAACACGATTTCAGGAGCCTCGCCTTTGTTCTTGAGTTGCTTTGCGAACTGGTGCGAAAGAGCCTCAAGAGCACATTTTGCTCCAAGATAAGAACCGCCGATACCGATGACCACCACGAGGTCGACACCCTTTGACTTCCAGAGATCCCTTACAGCCTCACAGTCAGCCACGAGTGTTCCATTGAGAGTTTCTGAAGGAAGATGTTTCCAACCGAGGAAATCATTACCTGCACCTGTCTCATTCTCAAGCACTTCGAGGGCAGCGAAAGCCTTCTCTACATAAGCCTTGTAATCTGCATCTTTTACAAAGGAGTTGCAGCCTCCCAAATTTACCTTTACCATAATCTTATAGTTTATCCTTATTTTCAAAATACCGGCCTGATATTTCATCCGTCAGGCACAACTTGGCAAAGTTAACATTTTTTGCAGAAACACAGATAAAAATTTATATTTGTATGACGTTTCTAGAAAACAACGAATATGAAGACTTTTATCAAAGCAGCAGTCCTTGTCGCAGGACTCATGGCAGCGTCATTTTCCGCAGACGCACAGAAAAAGGCCGGTATAGTAGCCCACAGAGGTTTCTGGAACTGTGAAGAGGCAGGATATGCCAAGAACTCCGTAGCAGCATTGAAATGTGCTCAGGAAGCGGGATTCTGGGGAAGCGAATTCGACGTGAACATGACTTCTGACGGAGTCCTGATCGTGTATCACGACAGCGATGTGGAAGGAAAGAAGATAGAGAAATATCCATACTCCGAATTCAAGGATTTCAAGATCAAGAACGGAGAGGTCATCCCTACCATCGACCAATATCTGGAACAGGGCAAGAAACATCCGGAGACGATGCTCGTATACGAACTCAAGCCTCATTCATGCGATCAGGTGGAAGACAGATTCGTCGAGATCACTATAGAGAAACTGAAGGAACACGGTCTTCTCGATCCTGAAAGGGTAATGTTCATTTCATTCAGTCTTCATATCTGCGAGGTGCTGGCGGAGAAACTTCCTGAATTCACGGTCCAGTTCCTCGGTTCCAGCAAAAGTCCGGTTGAACTTGCTGAAAGAGGCATAAACGGAGTAGACTACAACCATGCGGTTTACAGTCTCCACAAGAAATGGTACTCTCAGGCAAGGGCGAACAAGATGAGCGTGAATGCCTGGACCGTAAACAACGAAAAGGACATGAAGAAGATGTTCAGGATGGGAGTGGACCAACTCACGACCGACCACCCGCTTACGGCAAGGAAAATCCTTAAGGATATAGGATATGCAGAACTCAGATAAAGACAGGAGGTGCGGCAGGATTTCTACCGCACCTCTATTATATCATCCAGTGAAGTCGTATACAGGCGGGAACGGAAATCGCTCCTGATGCCGTCCGCATAATGCCCGGGACGTTGTGTGGCAAGACGAAGAAGGTTACCGTGTGAAGACTGAAGGTTGTCCATCGCATCCATGACTTCGGACAGTTTGTCCTGCTTCCTTCTCAATTCTTCGTCAAAATCAAACATGGAAGCCTGTATGGCATCCTCGGAAGTGATGTTTCCTACCATCACCCCGGCCTTCTTATATTTGTATCCCGGCCTGTATATTGCACGGAACGCCTTCAAGGCGGCTCCCACGATTTCCTGAGTACTGTTGGCAGCAACTTCAAGACGTATTGTCGCGGATGGGAAATATTGTTCGAGATCGTCCCTGAAACGGTTCGTATACATGAAAGTCGTCACATCCGAAGCGGCAGAACCTTCCTCACGCAACTTCCTGGCACACATCGCGGCAAAGTCTGAAACACGCAGCATGAGTTCCTTTTCGTCATCTATCATGTCCGCAAAAGAGCGGGACGTACATATGGACTTGCGTCTTTCCTCCTTTTCCTCCTCATGGCACACATGCCCCTGAAGTTCCTCCCATGTACGTACAGTATTTATATTGAAATTGGCCGCCACCCATTCACGAGGTCTCATGACAAAGTCAAGAGCCGTCTTCACATTCCTTTCAATCATTTTGGGAGCAAGCCTCCTGCCGACTCCCCACACATCATCTATCGTGGTCAGTTCCAATGCCTTGAGCCTCTTGGCATCAGTATCCATCATGCACACTCCCTTATATCCTTTATGCCTTTTCGCGAAATGGCTGGCAATCTTGGCAAGAGTCTTAGTAGGAGCGACACCAATGCTCACCGGCACACCCACCCATTTCTTCACCTTCCTGACAAGGTCATGACACAACTGCGGAACCTGCTCCGGAGGTATGCCGTCCAGATGAAGGAAGGCCTCGTCGATGGAATATATCTCGATCTTCGGAACCGCGTCCGCAAGCAAGGACATCACACGTGCGGAAAGATCTCCGTACAAGGCATAATTGGAAGAACATGCAAACATACGCCCCTGATCCGCAAGATGCTTGACCTGATAGAACGGCGTACACATCTTTATGCCGAGAGCCTTTGCCTCGTTGCTGCGCGACACGACACAGCCGTCATTGTTCGAAAGGACAACGACAGCCTTGCCTTCCAGTTCCGGCCGGAAGACACGTTCGCAGGAAACGAAGAAATTATTGCAGTCAACCAATGCGTACACTTCCCTATCTGGTTTTCTTTATCACATATGTCACCACTCCCCACATCATGAAATCGGAACCTTCATCGATCTCTATGGAAGGATACCTCGGATTTGCCGGAACAAGCGTCAGGCCGTTCTCCCGGAATCGGAGATATTTCAAAGTGAATTCACCGTCCACAAAACATACTGCCATATCGCCGTCCTTCGCATCCAAAGCCTTGTCAATCACAAGTATATCGCCTTCTTCTACCCCGGCATCAATCATGGAATCTCCGACGACACGTCCGTAGAATGTCGCTGCCGGATGCCTCACAAGTTCCTTGTTGAGGTCTATCGCCTGAGTCATATAGTCGGTCGCAGGAGACGGGAAACCGGCATGAATCCCGTCATGAGCCATCTTAGGCAGCCTTTCACCTACCTGAGAATCCTGGGGCATATCATTTAATTCAGTCATTTCATCTCTCATCTTGAATCGACAAATATAGACAAAACCATACAAATTTTCTATCTTTGCAAGATATGTGCAGCCTCGTAAATGACATAACCGTTTTTCTGGAAGGCAACGGATTCGAATGTTCGCATCAGATGCGGCATGGTTTCGATGTCATCTGCACAAGGACTCTGGACGGAAGACATTCCAGAATCATCCTGCCTTTGGAGATCAAGGCTCGTTCACAAGAGGAAGCCGGACGGGAGAGTGAATACGCACTCATGGCTATACAGATGATTTCCAGGGAATCAGCATATCCTCTGATCATTACGGAAGACCGGTGGCACAGGCAGAGGGAGATGATGGAAGCAAGGCTTCTGGCCCATCTGGAACTGTTCAGCCAGGCATATGCGCGTAACTGCGAGGTCAGAAGGATCGACAAGGCGGAAGCGAAGGCTTTCCTGACCGTGAATCATTCATATGGATATGCGGCATGCAGGTATTGCTACGGGCTTTTTCTGAAAAGGCATACGGGACATATTGCGAAGGAGACTCGTGAGAATCATGTCGGAAAAATGATAGCGGTGGCGACATTTTCAAATGCAAGGAAATGGGTGAAGGACGGAAAGGAGATACGTTCATATGAATGGACACGCTATGCGTCCCTGCCGGACATGAGGATAAGCGGAGGCATGGGAAAACTGCTGCAAACATTCATTAAGGAAGTCCGTCCGGATGACATCATGAGTTATGCCGATTTGGAATGGTCGAAGGGAGAGGTTTACAAGGCACTCGGCTTCAAGACTGAGATGGGGAAGGATGCGGTGGATTTCATCATTGACGGAAGGACATGGGAGAGATCCCCGATCAGGTCGGGGATGACTGCCTCCAAGGCCATCACCAGTCCGGCAGACGCCGGCGTCATTGCTGGCCCGACCGGTGCTGAAGTCATTGCCGGCCCGGCTGGTGCTGATGTCATTGCCGGCCCGACCGAAGCCAGCGTCATTGACGGCCCGACCGGTGCTGAAGTCATTGCCGGCCTGACCGGCAATCTGTTCTTCCGGAACTTCGGAAGCCGCAAATTCAGACTGAAACTGACTGATTACAAATAATATATGACCATAAGGGAAAAGATAGAAAGAGACGGATTCAGAAAATGGATCGCAAAACTGCTGCTGATAAAGATTCCTCTGGCATTCGTGGCGGTGACGGTGCTTTGGGTTCTGATGCTCAAATGGATACCGGTATGGGTAACCCCTCTGATGATTTCCCGAAGCATTGAATACCGGAGCGACGACACCTTCAGGACTCATAAGAAATGGCGCAGTTACGAGAAGATTTCTCCCGAACTGGCCAAGGCCGTCATAGCAAGTGAAGACAATCTTTTCGCCACTCACAACGGTTTCGACCTTAATGAAATGAAGAAGGCTATCCAGGACCACACAAGGAAAGGTAAGAAACTCCGCGGAGCAAGCACAATAAGTCAGCAGACTGCAAAAAATGTGTTTCTGCCGCCAAGTAAAAGTTTTGTCAGAAAGATCTTTGAAGCATATTTCACAGTCCTGATAGAATGGATATGGGGCAAGGAACGCATCCTGGAAGTCTATCTGAATGTCGCGGAGATGGGCAAAGGCATATATGGAGCAGAGGCTGCTGCACAGGAATTTTTCGACAAGAACGCTTCAGGGCTTACCCGCCGGGAATCATCCCTTATTGCCGCATGTCTCCCGAATCCCCTCAACAGACACCCGGACAATCCGTCTCAATATGTAAGCAAGAGAGCCGGACAGATACGCGTCCTCATACCCAAAATAGCATACCCGGAATGGATAAACCACGAATAAAATTACTATATTTGTAAGTTATTATATCTGGAATCAACTAAATGAAAAATACAATGGAAGCAATCGTAAAGACAGATTTCAACTTTCCCGGCCAGACAGGCCATTATGTAGGCAAGGTTCGTGACGTATACAGCATCGGTGACGATTACCTTGTGATGGTCGTATCTGACCGTATCTCAGCATTTGATGTGGTCCTTCCAAAGGGTATTCCTTTCAAGGGCCAGGTCCTCAACCAGATCGCAGCGAAATTCCTTGATGCAACTGCAGACATCCTTCCTAACTGGAAGATTGCGGTTCCGGACCCGATGGTGACTGTAGGTCATAAATGCGAGCCTTTCAAGGTTGAAATGGTTATCCGCGGCTACCTTTCAGGTCATGCATGGAGAGAGTACAAAGCCGGCAAGAGGACTATATGCGGAGTGGAGATGCCGGAAGGAATGGTTGAGAACCAGAAATTCCCTCAGCCTATCATCACCCCTACCACAAAGGCTGCCGAAGGTCACGATGAAGACATCTCAAAGGAAGAGATCATTGCACAGGGAATCGTAAGCAAGGAAGATTACGAACAACTCGAGGCATACACAAGAGCGATTTTCCAGAGAGGAACCGAGATCGCGGCAAAGATGGGCCTCATACTTGTCGACACAAAATACGAATTCGGAAAGAAGGACGGAAAGATATACCTCATGGACGAGATCCATACTCCGGACTCATCACGTTATTTCTATGCCGAGGGCTACGAAGAGCGTCTCGCTTCAGGTCAGAAACAGAAGCAACTCTCCAAGGAATTTGTACGTGAATGGCTGATGGCCAACGGATTCCAGGGTCAGGAGGGACAGCAGGTTCCTGAAATGACAGAAGACATCGTAAACGGCATAACCGACAGGTATGTAGAACTTTACGAGAACATTACAGGAGAAAAGTTCGAAAAGGCAGAGGGAGACGACATCAGTTCAAGAATCGAAAGAAACGTCACCGACTGTCTCGCAAGACTCTAAGAACACTTAACCTGAATGCCACATATGAAACGGATAACCGCCATAATCGCCATGATGCTTGCTGCATGCATCGTCTCTGAGGCAAAGATAGTCCTTTCACGCCTTGTCAGCGACGGAATGGTCATGCAACAGAACACTCAGGCAAAGGTCTGGGGAACGGCAACTCCCGGAGCCCAGATAACTGTGACACCGTCCTGGAACGGAAACACTTACAGATGCAAGGCAGATTCTGACGGAAGATGGACCGTGAATGTGTCCACTCCTGAAGGAAGTTACAAGGCATACAGCATGACCGTCAAAGGAGACGGATCATCGATACGCATCAATGACATCCTGATCGGCGAAGTATGGCTTGCTTCAGGACAGAGCAACATGGAAATGCCGATGAGAGGCTTCTATAACTGTCCTGTAGAAAATGCTCTGGAATACATAAGCGCACCTGCAGCAACTGAAAAGATCAGAATGTTCACCGTGCCTGTCAAGCAGTCCTATGAACCGCTCACAGAGGTGGAAGGAGCATGGAAAGGTGCGGAATCATCTACTGTTCCTGACATGAGTGCGACAGCATTCTTCTTTGCAAGGGAATTGAACGAGGTTCTTGACATTCCGGTAGGTATCGTTTCATGTGCATATGGCGGAGCACGTATAGAGAGTTGGACTCCGAAAGAGATACTCGAGACATATCCTGACGAAGACCTTAGCCGCGAAAGGATAGAATCAATGGTGCACTATCACCGTCCATATCTTGCATACAACGCCATGCTCAATCCAGTAAAGGGTTATACGATAAAAGGCTTCATCTGGTATCAGGGATGTTCGAACGTCGGAAGACATGAGCAGTTCTGCGAAAGGATGAGCAATCTGGTGAACCATTGGAGAGAATGCTGGGACGACACGGAAGCGGAACTTCCTTTCTATATGGTGGAACTTGCCCCTTACCGCAACAAACCTGCTACCGCTGTTCCTTATTATGCCCTTCTCAGGCAGGCACAGCATGATGCAGCCAAGGCGATACCAAACTGCGGAATCATCGTCACAAACGACCTCGTGTCCTCATACGAGCAGGATAACATCCATCCGGCCAGAAAGAAGGAAGTAGGTGAAAGGCTCGCGTTCATGGCACTCAACCGCAATTACGCATTCAACCGCATCGCATGCGACAGTCCTGAGGCCGTAAGATGTTACAGGATGCAGAATTCATGTGAACTCGCAGTCGAACTCACAAACACCCATAACGGTCTGAACAGATGGATGGAGATCGAGGGTCTCGAAGTCGCAGGAAGCGAAGGAATATTCTACCCTGTGACATATGCCTACTTCGAATGGGAGCCTAAAGTTCTGAGGATCAGGTCCGAATTCGTATGGGACCCTTGCGAGGTGAGATACGGATGGGGAGATTTCAGGCCGGGAAACCTCAAGAATGTTGAGGGACTTCCTGTGGCACCGTTCCATATAAAGATAGATCAGGAATAATATGAACAGACTGTTTGACATTACCGGAAAAGTCGTTGTCATTACCGGAGGTACGGGAGTACTCGGAAGGGCAATCGCAAAATATCTTGCTGCCGAAGGTGCCAAGGTCGTGATTCTAGGCCGCAGGGCAGAAGCAGGAAAAGCAATTGTTGAGGGCATCAAGGCTGCAGGCGGCGAGGCCATGTTTCTGGTGACGGATGTCATGAACAAGGAGATCCTCGAGCAGAATCTCGCCGACATAGTGGCGGCATACGGACGTGTGGACTCGCTTCTCAATACGGCAGGAGGCAATATGCCCGGCGCGACAATCGCTCCTGACGGCACATTCTTCGACCTCAAGCCGGAAGAGTTCCAGAAGGTGCTTGACCTCAACCTCACAGGCACGGTCATTCCTTCACAGGTTTTCCTCAAGCAGATGGTGCATCAGGGTGAAGGCACGATCGTAAACTTCTCCAGCATGGCCGCTTTCCGTCCTATGACCAGAGTGGCGGGATATGCGGCTGCCAAAGCCGGCATCAGCAACTTCACGGCCTTCCTTGCCACCGAAACGGCAAAAAAGTTCGGAGAAAAGATCCGCGTGAACGCCATCGCTCCCGGTTTCTTCCTCACGGAACAGAACCGCACTCTTCTCACAAATCCTGACGGCTCATGGACGCAGCGTGGCGCTGATGTCATCAGACAGACCCCGTTCGGACGCATGGGAGAACCTGAAGAACTCTGCGGAACGATCCACTATCTTATCAGCGACGCATCAAGATTCGTCACAGGCACAGTAGCCGTAGTCGACGGAGGTTTCAATACTTTTGCAATGTAATCTTATGAAAGGAGTTTATGTATTTCTTGCCGACGGATTTGAGGTTTCAGAAGCCCTCACGACCGTCAACATGCTTCGCAGAGGCGGAGTCAATGTAAAGACTGTTTCAATATATGACGACAGGATCGTAACCAGTTCAAACCGCATTCCTGTTGTTGCAGACATGGCATTCGGAGAATTCAGAGCATCTACATCATTCGGTCCGTGCCTTCCTACGGATGTGATGATCTTCCCTGGCGGTATGCCAGGTTCGGCCAATCTTGCCGCATTCCCGAAACTCATGGACATAATGAAGCAGCATTATGCTGAGGGCGGTACTGTCGCCGCCATCTGTGCGGCTCCTAGCGTGGTACTCACCCTTCTTCCGGACCTTGAAGGAAAGAAGATGACATGCTACGACGGCTTCGAAGAGGCAATCACTGCCAAAGGAGCGGAATATGTCAAGGAAGGTGTCGTGACTGACGGCAGTGTCATCACCGGACGCGGTCCGGGCTGGGCTGTGGAGTTCGGTCTTGCAATTCTTGCTCATATCAAGGGGCAGGAGGTTGCAGACAAGGTCAAGGCAGGGTTGATGCTTTAGTCCTTTGTATTGCAAGGACCCCCGCCTTCGCGACGCTCAGCCCCCTAGCCGGGGGTGGCATGTCCTTTCCATACAAAGGACCAAAGCATCGAAAATAATAAAAACAGTATATCAGCACTGATTTATAAATAGTGTATTAAAACTGATCTAATATGGAATTTAAAGGAAAGACCGCTCTTATTACGGGAGGTGGAACCGGCATCGGAGAAGCAATGGCATATCAGTATGCGATGAAGGGCACTGATGTGATCCTTACCGGAAGACGTATCGCCCCGCTTGAGAAAGTCGCAGAAAAATGCACGGAACTTGGCGTAAAGGCATGGTGCAGGACAGTGGATGTCGAGAAACCGGAGTCGATTGACGAACTCGTGGCATGGATCAGAAGCGAAGGACATCTGATAGATTTCCTTCTTCTGAATGCAGGCATATCACAAAGGGCTCTTACCCTCGAGACCGACATAAGCGTGGACAGAAGACTCATGGAAGTCAATTATTTCGGAGGAATATATCTCGTGAAGTCCCTCAAGGACATGTTCATTGAAAGAGGCGTGCACATTGCCGTAGTATCATCTGTTTCCGGTGTCTTCGGTTTCCCTGTACGCTCGGCATATTGTGCATCGAAGCATGCGATCCACGGATTCTACGAGACTATAGCACTTGAATATCCTCAGATCAAGACCACCATCATCATACCGGGCAGGATCCACACTGATGTATCCAAGAACGCCCTAGACGGAAACGGCAAGGCTACCGGAATCATGGATCCGGGCCAGGCCAACGGATATGATGTGAACAAATGTGCAAGAGTCGCCATCAGAGCCATCGCCCGCGGCAAGCACCAGAAGGTCATCGGAGGTTTCGACACCATCATGGTACCGTTCTATAAATATGTGCCTTGGCTCTTCCGCCTCATAGCACGAAATGTTTCAGCAAGATAATAATGTCATCCCGAGCAGAGTCGAGGGATCTAAACGATAATTATATGGCAAAAAGAAAAGTGATCTGCGGAGTACAGCAGGTCGGAATCGGAGTCCGCAATGTAGAAGAGTCCTGGGCATGGTACAAGGATGTCTTCGGATTTGACATAAAGTTGTTCGGTGATGTGGGAGTTGCCGAGAGAATGCTTCCATACACTGGTGGAAAGCCTCAGCCGAGATACGCCATCCTTGTCCTCAATCTTCGAGGAGGAGGCGGATTCGAGGTGTGGGAGCCACGTGAACGCGAACTCAACTACATCCAGTTCACACCTGAATTCGGTGACTACGGAATTTTCTGCTGCAAGGTGAAGTCACGCAACGTACGTGCAGCATATGAGGAAATGAAGAAGAAGGGTGTGAACATCCTAACCACTCCAAGCGCCAACCCTGCTGGAAAAGAACATTTCTTCGTCCTTGACCCTTGGAACAATCTCTTTGATGTGGAAAGCGACGATTACTGCTTCTACAACGAAGACAAGAACACCGGCGGCAATAACGGAGCCATCCTCGGAGTGTCCGACATGGACAAGTCCATCGCATTCTACGGAGGCATCATGGATTACGACAAGGTGGAATACGATGTCACTGACGTATTCGAAGACCTCAAGGGAGTTCCTGGCGGACAGTACAGGCTCCGCAGGGTCATGCTTACCCGCTCAAAGCCTATCGAAGGCCCCCTCAGCGAGGTAATGGGAACCTCACACATCGAACTCGTTCAAAGAATCGATGAAGAAGGTGTTCCTGCTGCCCGTAAACTTTACGAAGGACGTCTCTGGGGAGATCCGGGATTCATCCATCTCTGCTTCGACATCAGGAACATGGAAGAGATCCGCAAGGCCGCTGCTTCATTCGGACATGAGTTCGTATGCGACGGAGGACGTGACTTCAAGATGGGAGAGGCTAACGGCCATTTCACATACATCGAAGATCCTGACGGAACACTCATCGAGTTCGTCGAGACATTCAAGATTCCTATACTCAAGAAATTCGGCATATACCTCCACCTCGAAAACCGTGACGACTTCAAGCCGCTTCCGTCTTGGATTCTCAAGTGCCTGAGGTTCATGAAGAGCAAATAAATGATATATTTCAATTCAGATTATATGGCAGGGGCGCATCCGGAAGTGATGCGCCGCCTTGTTTCTACCAATGGCGAATCGACGGTAGGATACGGATGTGACCACCACACCGCACATGCAGCAGATCTTGTAAGAGAAGCGTGCGGAATGCCGGAGGCACGGGTATATTTCCTTGTCGGCGGCACCCAGACCAATGCGACAGTCATCGACGGTCTTCTTTCACGCCACGAAGGAGTTCTGGCAGCCGAAAGCGGCCACATAAATGTGCATGAGGCCGGGGCCATAGAGGCCACGGGACATAAGGTCCTGACCTTGCCGCATAAGGAAGGAAAGGTCGCCGCAGAAGATGTAGAGGAATACATAAGAGAATTTTATAGCGACGAGACTTATGAACATATGGTCGCACCTGGAATGCTTTATATCTCATTCCCGACCGAATACGGGACCATATACTCGAAAAGAGAACTTGAAGCCCTGAGCAACGTCTGCCGGAAAGCGGGAATTCCGCTGTTCATCGACGGAGCCCGTCTTGGCTACGGTCTTGCAGCAGAAGGTAATGATGTTTCCCTCAATGATATAGCACGGTTGAGCGATGTATTTTACATCGGCGGAACAAAGGTCGGTGCCATGTTCGGTGAGGCGGTAGTCATAACCGGGAAGGGCCTGCTGCCGCATTTCACTCCGTTAGTAAAGCAGCACGGTGCGATGCTGGCGAAGGGTCGTCTGCTGGGGGTTCAGTTCGAAGCACTTTTTGAGGACGGCCTGTACGGACGCATCTCGGAAAAGGCTGTCCGTCTGGCCATGCGTCTTAAAGACACGTTCAAGGCCAAAGGATATGAACCTGTGATCGACTCCCCTACCAATCAGCAGTTCTTCCGTCTTCCGAACACCCTTATCGACAGGCTGATGGAGAATGTCGGATTCGAGATGTGGGGAGCAAGGCAGGAGAAAGAAAGCGTAGTAAGGTTCGTCACCGGATGGCAGACTACCGACGAAGACATTGACCGTCTCGCAGAACTCTTATAAAACGAAAAGCGGAGCCTAAAACTCCGCTTTTACTATTGTATCATAAAGATTGCGACATCCGTCTTCCAGAAGATCCAGAACAAGGCCAAACCCTTCCACGCCCATATAATACGGATCCGGGATATAAGACATCTGCCTGTCCTTGAGATAACTTGACATCCGGCGGATCTTGTGAGTAGCCTCAACTGACGGGGCCAGATGCATAAGGCCCTCGTAATTCTGGTCATCCATCGCAATGATAAGGTCGAAATCAAGAAAATCCAGACCGGAGACCTGACGTGACCTATGTGTCAGTCCGTATCCTCTGTACATCGCCGCATTACGCATACGCCTGTCCGGGAGTTCTCCCCTATGGCCGCCATATGTTCCGGCAGAATCAGCCTCGATCCTGTCTTCCATTCCGTTCTCACGTACGATATGCTCGAATATTCCCTGCGCTGCCGGAGACCTGCATATGTTTCCCAGGCACACGAAAAGGACTTTGTATTTGTTATTGACATTCAAATCGTTATGATTATTCATATTTTTATGGTTTACAATATCCTCTATTATATTTTCAGTTTGTCTCTGCAAAGATAGGAAAGTTTTCTTTCATCACGACAAACTGTCTTACGCCTATGTTCTGATGCAGAAACTACCCCGTTTATGGTTAATCAAGTCGCTGACATTGATAGTCCTATTCGGCAAATTCACGAAAACAATTCACGAAATCACTCTATTACCAAGGTGGAGAAAATACTGATATATTGATTTTTACAATCGGATTATATATCTTTACATCCATAAATCGGGATTTGATTATGAGACGTTTGGTATTACTTATAATGTTAATTGTGTGCATATGCTCCTGCGAGAAGGATTCTTTTATTTCAGAGAAATATGTCGGAAACTGGGAAGGAACAGTATATGCTATTGTACCTATTGAGGATGGAGATAGGAATATAGCAGTCGTAAGTAATATTATCGAGTTGACTATCGAACAATCCTCATCTTACACATGTGTTTTATATGATTTCCAATCACCCGGAGGAATACCAATTAAAGTAGGAGAAGGTTTTGTAAGCAAAGGCACTATCATCGAAGAAGGTGAGTCTATATCATTCAACAATACTTGGCCTAACATTAAATTCACTTCTATAAAAACTGCCAAAGGCAGGCTGCTGGAATCTGCAGAATATATGATTGAACTTAAGAAACAATAAATTCGAATTTAAATAACGTATTCAAAAATAAAGTGTATTCAGAAAAATCAATTTGAATACACTTTTTTAACGCTTGTATTGTATTCATTTTTATCAAAGAATTATCAGAGTACTTTAATATACTCATCTCGATTGTTAAGAAACCAATCATAGAAAATTCAATACGAATTTCTCTTAAAGAGACAAAGGCACTGCTGGATCAGCAGTGTCTTTGCTATGAACACCGAGGGGAAGAAGAACCGCTAAGACGCGGTTAAAGTCCAATCATAAGACATCAGCATCCCCCAATGCGTCTGTAATACGAGCGAACTTTCACAACTTTGCCATTGACAACGCGCTTATACGCCTTGACTTTGACACACTTAGAGGCTTCAACTTCGATACGAAGCGTCAGCAAAAGCAGTCGCGATGTTTTCATAATGAATCAATTTGGCACCATTGCCGTTTAAGGAAATCTGTAAAACTCGCTTCGGCTTACTGAGTACGTCCCTCGGCTTAAACTTACGGCGGTATGCCTTAAAAACAAAAGGTATTCAGAATTGGGGGCTGAATACCTTTTAATTTCCTTAGACAATGTTGTCTTGATTCATTGTTGATGCAAAGGTAAGCATTCTTTTCTATTCTGCAAACGTATCATCAACTTTCTCATTGATTCTTTCAGCACGCCTACGCTCAAGCCTCGCTTCCTTACCTTCCTTATAAGCATCCGTTGAGGTAACATACAAGTGCTAATTAGCATCTATCACGCTATCTCTATCAAAGTCTTTCAGATACGTCTCTATCTCTGCTGGGTTCCTACCCATATTCTGAGCAATCAGCCCCATAGGAACATTAGCGTGATACAATGCCGAAGCATAGGTATGCCTTGCAGGGTAAAACGTTATCGGTTTCATCCCCAAGCGCTCAGCAATACGCTTAAGATTTACATTAACAAGGTAGTTAGCATACGTCCGAACCTCTTTTCGGGAGTATCATCTTGTTCAGAGTATATAGGGAACACATACATATCATCCACCTCATCATCAGGAACATTCTTCACAGCCTCAGCAAAATGGGATGTTCACCATTAGCCAACGTCTTGGACTTATACAGAATGACGGTAACCGTCGGTAAGGAACTCTTCATCCTCGTAATCAGTTTACACTTTGTTCCCCAGGCACACGAAATGGTTTACAATATCTTCTATTGTATTTTCTGTTTGTCTCTGCAAAGACAAGTAAACTTTTTCTTTCATCACGAATGATTCATCTGATCACACTGTTGTCAAGGTGGCAAAAGAGTCATATATTTGCAGATGAATAATATAAGTATATATGAAACGACTTGTTCTGATCGTTATCACTCTGTTGATCTGTGTACTCTCACAAGCACAGAATCCCCCTTATCGTAATGGTCAAAGATTAACAGACTATAATTTCCCCCTGTTTGGCAATGTTAAAACAATTGAATACACTTGTTTTTCCATTAACCCAGATACAGGTGAGGAATATCCAAGGGATACGACAATTATAAGATTTAACAAAAATGGAGACGTCGAATATATAAATCCATATGTTGATTTAACCTATACTGACGTCGTCCATCCCACGGAACTTCGTTTTTTATACAATAATTCAGGATATAACACCATAATCAGAGAGGTGATTGATTACGAATATATGGATGTAATATATGAGACATATTATACATATGATGAAGATTGGAGAAGGATCAAAGGAGAGACCTATGATGAGGAGGGTAAGTTGATATATACGGAAGAATATACATATGACAGACAAGGCCATCTTATTCACGAGAAATCTGATAAGGGAGGCGGGTTGGTAATCTGCACATACGACGCAAATATGAATATCATTCTTATAGAACGATATATTCGAGAAAAATTGGCAAAGAAAACCAGCAGAACATACGATAAGGATGGGAAGTTAATCCAAGAAGTTGAATATTCTTCAAATAGATTAAATGAAATGGAAGCAAGGAAGACAACCATATATTCATATGACGAGAACGGGGTTCTGATTTCAAGTGAAACCAAGTCTCCGATACCCGAGATATTTCAAAAACACATAACAGACTCCCGTACTGAAACAACAGACAGAACTGCATACAGATGCGATTCAAAAGGGAATGTCATAGAGGAAACATATTATCCGGATGGCTCAACAACTCCGAGATTCAGAATAGAATATAAAATATCATACCGATAGATCACCTCCCACCGCAAGGAAGCGGTTTCCGTTACTCATCTATCTGGATATCTCCGGACAGCACGATAGTGTGGCTAGAAGTACATGGGCCACCTGCAAAATCCTGTATTTGCGCTTGAATGTGAATCTGATGAATACACCTCGGATCAGGAAGCGCCGAAGGCAACGTGTTGAAAGATACCTTGGAGAATTAGAATTGGCGAATTGCATCTGACTGTTCTTACCCTGTCGAATTTCCAGCAGAGTAAGAACAGTCCTATCAACCGACGCTTCGGCAGAAAACCTCCTGCATCCCTCGGCTTTAAGGTCTGGCTAAAAAGATTAAGACATTCAGTGAAGTCTGAATGCCTTATCCGTAATTTACCATTTTAAGTTTCTAGTGAACTTTGCATATGAAAACTTCACTAGAACCGGTCCAAAAGCCCTGATATCATTCCAAATGAAGAGTTCTAGTGAACAATTACTGTCCAATCTTCACTAGAACCTATTTAACTGAATCTTTTCACTGCCATTCCGACCGAATCACCCCAACTGTCATTCCGACCGTATCCCTATACTGTCATTCCGACCGAGCGGAGTGAAAGGAGGAACCTCTGAAACTAGAGGAATCTCTGAAACTAGCCCGTACAGGAATGTCTCGGCTGCACCCGACATGACCATCCGGACTCTATCGTTTCCATATACCGCTGACCAGCCACACGAAAAGAACTTTGTATCAGTTACTGACTGTTTCTGTCATCAACGATTATTCTTTCGATTCGACGAGGGACCGAGGTAAGGATTTCATATGGGATGGTGCCGAGGATGGATGCGAGTTCGGTTATCGTAGGATCTTCACCGAATATCGTCACGGTGTCGCCTACCTTCGCGTCAATGCCTGTGATGTCGAGCATGCACATGTCCATGCATATGTTTCCTATGGTCGGCACCTTATGGCCGTTGACGACGAAATGGCCTTTGCCACAACTGAGATGGCGGTCCACTCCGTCAGCATAACCGACAGGAATTGTTGCAATTACAGTGCCCTCGGGAGCGATCTTTCCATGACGTCCATAGCCGATGGTTCCGTCCCCAGGTTTCAAGGTCTTGACTTGCAGAATCTTGCATTTGAAGGATGCTACCGGACTGAGATGATTGCCCGGGATTGCACTCACGCCATATATGCCGATGCCGAGACGTACCATATCGAACTGATACTGAGGGAATCTCTCTATACCTGCCGAATTGAGTACATGATACAGAGGCTTGTATCCCAGAGCCTCAGTGAGTCTGTCTGCATTCTCCTTGAACATGGAAATCTGTCCGAGCGTGAAATCGTCGCAGCATGGATCATCTGCCGCAGCAAGATGAGAATATACCGACCTTACCCTCACTTCACGTGACGTCTTCAGAAAATCTGTCAGTTCCTTCAACTCGTCTGTCATGAAACCGAGTCTGTGCATTCCGGTATCCAGTTTTATATGGACAGGGAAATCAGTGATTCCCCTCTTCTGAAGGACTTCACAAAGAATCCTGAGAGAATAGAGGTTAGGGATACCCGGTTCAAGACCGTAATTGACTATCTGTTCGAAAGAATCCGTACCGGCAGTCAGCACCATGATCGGTGACTTGATTCCTGCCTGGCGAAGTTCCATTCCCTCGATAGGATATGCAACTGCAAGGTAATCAGCACCAGCCTCTTCCATAAGAGAAGCGAACTGAACGGCGCCATGACCATAGGCATTGGCCTTCACCAACACCAGAAGTTTTGTCGAAGCCTCCAACTTCGATCTGAAATATCTGAAATTTTCAAGACAATTGGCAAGATTGATCTCGAGTCTTGAAAAGTCACTGCTTATATACATTTTCCGTCAAAATAAAATCGTCCGCAAAATTACTAAATATTCTGACATAAAATTCTATTTTTGCAAGAGGCTCGCTTTTTGCACATATTTGCGGCCGGTTGTGTCTGAGTCATTGACCTGCCACGACAAGACAAAATGTCAGTTCAAGTTGATTATTAACGATTAAACTTATAAGAAATGAACATCTGGATCATAATGATCGCCATCATGGTTCTCAGTTTCATCGTCCAGCAGATGCTGCAGAGCCGTTTCAACAAGTATTCACAGGTCGGTCTGCCAAACGGCATGACAGGTGCTGAGGTTGCACGAAAGATGCTTCAGGACCATGGCATATATGACGTGAAGGTCGTCGCGACCAACGGAATGCTTACCGACCACTTCAATCCTCAGACAAAGACAGTTGCACTGAGCGAAGGCGTATATGCAAGCAGAAGCGTTGCGGCAGCGGCTGTTGCGGCACATGAATGCGGCCATGCAGTACAGCACGCATACGGATATGCTCCGCTTCGGATGAGGTCCGCTCTTGTACCTGTTGTGAACTTTGCTTCAAACATCGTACAATGGGTACTTCTCGCAGGAGTGATCTTCATCAATGTATTCCCTGGCCTTCTCTGGTTCGGAATCGCTCTTTTCGCAATGACGACACTTTTCAGTTTCGTCACACTTCCGGTTGAGATCAATGCCAGCAGCAGAGCGATATCATGGCTCACCCAGACCGGAATAACAGACGGCCAGACCAGGCCTATGGCAATCGATGCTCTCAAATGGGCCGCTTACACATATGTAGTCGCAGCCCTTGGATCGCTTGTCACCCTGTTCTACTACATCAGCCTGGCCGGAAGAAGAGACTGATGACATACAAGAAACCCGCCCTGAGATGATGTGACCCCCAAAAGTTGGACGGTTTAACATTATTAAGAAGCGGACCTGGATTGGAACAGAGCTCGGTATTGTACCGGGCTCTTTCCATTTAGCCTCAGTTTGATTCTATCATTATTGTAGTAGCGTATATACTTAA
>JAZQES010000068.1:0-7378 GCA_045539115.1 Candidatus Cryptobacteroides sp.
CTTCTTGGTCTTCTTGGTGAGAATGTGGCTCTTGTAAGCATGCTTTCTCTTAACTTTTCCCGTTCCGGTAAGCGTGAAACGCTTTTTTGAACCGGAGTTGGTCTTCATCTTTGGCATAGTTAAATTTGATTTAGTTAATAATTATTTGTCTTCCAATCCCTTGGATTACTTTTTCTTAAGTGGGGCGATCATCATGATCATCCTCTTTCCTTCAAGTTTAGGCATCTGCTCCGCTCTTCCGTACTCTTCGAGTTCAAGAGCAAAACGGAGAAGAAGTTTCTCTCCCTGATCTGCATAGATGATTGAACGTCCTTTGAAGAACACTGACGACTTCACCTTCGATCCTTCCTGCAGGAACTCCTGGGCATGCTTCAACTTGAACTGGAAATCGTGCTCATCCGTATTTGGACCGAACCTGATCTCCTTTATGACTATCTTGGCGGCATTCGCCTTCATCTCCTTAGCCTTCTTCTTCTGCTGGTAGAGATATTTCTGATAGTCAATGATCTTACATACAGGAGGGTCGGCTTTCGCACTTATCTCCACCAGATCAAGTCCCTGCTCATCTGCCATTCTCAATGCGTCTCTCAAAGAGAAGACACCCTGTTCTGGGATATTTTCTCCAACGAGACGTACCTGCGGTGCAGTGATCTCTTCATTGATTCTCAATCCGTCGTCGTGCTTCTTTCCGTTGTTAGGCCTCTGGCCCGGACGACCGTTCGGTCTTGGGCCGCTAGGGCGTGGACCGGGTTTAAATGGTGCTGCGATAAAAAATTCCTCCTATAAGTTAAGTTAATAATATGTTTATGCTATGACAGTTGTTCCTTTATCTCATTGCTGACCAATGTGACAAATTCTTCAACCGGCATAGAACCTGCGTCAATACCTCCCTGTCTTCTGACAGAAACCGTGCCTTCGGTCATTTCCTTTTCACCTACAATCACAAGGAAAGGAATCCTCTTGAGTTCACTCTCACGGATTCTCTTGCCGAGTGTTTCGTTTCTATCATCAACGGCGGCGCGAATATCGGAATTATTCAGCAAACTGCAAACTTTTTTTGCATATTCCTCGTATTTTTCGCTGACTGGCACTATGTTAACCTGATCCGGAGTCAGCCAGAGAGGAAGTTTTCCGCCTGTATGCTCGAGAAGAACGGCAACGAATCTTTCAAGAGATCCGAATGGCGCACGATGGATCATTACAGGGCGATGCTTCTGGTTGTCACTTCCGATATACTCGAGTTCGAAACGCTCAGGAAGGTTGTAGTCAACCTGGATTGTACCCAACTGCCACTTTCTTCCGATAGCGTCCTTCACCATGAAGTCAAGTTTAGGACCATAGAAAGCAGCCTCTCCGTACTCTACCACTGTGTTGAGTCCCTTCTCTGACGCGGCCTCTATGATTGCCGACTCAGCCTTTGCCCAGTTCTCGTCAGAACCGATGTATTTCTCCTTGTTTTCAGGGTCACGGAGAGAGATCTGTGCCACATACTCCTTGAAGTTCAGGGTCTTGAACACATAAAGGATGATGTCGATAACCTTGCAGAACTCCTCCTTGATCTGGTCAGGACGGCAGAAAAGGTGGGCGTCATCCTGTGTGAAACTGCGCACACGTGTAAGTCCGTGAAGTTCACCACTCTGCTCATAACGGTAAACAGTTCCGAACTCAGCAAGTCTGAGAGGGAGATCCTTGTATGAACGAGGCTTGGTCCTGTAGATCTCGCAGTGGTGCGGACAGTTCATTGGCTTGAGAAGATACTCTTCGCCTTCCTGTGGAGTATGGATAGGCTGGAACGAATCCTTGCCATATTTTGCATAGTGACCTGAAGTCACGTAAAGGTCCTTGTTTCCAATGTGTGGAGTGATCACTGGAAGATAGCCGTAAGACTTCTGGAGTTTCTTGAGGAAGTTTTCAAGACGCTCACGGAGTGCGGCACCCTTAGGAAGCCACAATGGAAGACCCTGTCCTACCCTCTGAGAGAATGTGAAGAGTTCCATTTCCTTTCCGATCTTTCTGTGGTCACGCTTCTTAGCCTCTTCAAGCATTGCAAGATACTCGTCAAGCATTGACTTCTTAGGGAAAGTCACACCATATACACGGGTAAGCATAGGGCGCTTCTCGTCACCCCTCCAGTATGCACCTGCGATTGCAGTAAGTTTGACAGCCTTGATCACTGATGTATCCTTGAGGTGAGGTCCACGGCAAAGGTCAGTGAAGTCACCGTTGCTGTAGAATGTGATCGTACCATCCTCGAGTTCGCTGATAAGTTCACACTTGTATTCGTCACCCTTCTCTGTGAATGTCTTGAGAGCCTCGTCCTTCGAAACCTCTGTCCTGATGAAAGGGGTCTTCTGACGAGCAAGTTCGATCATCTTGTTCTCGATTGCCTTGAGGTCAGCCTCGACAAGAGACTTTCCGCCGAAATCGACATCATAGTAGAAGCCTGTCTCGATTGCAGGTCCGATACCGAACTTCACTCCAGGATAAAGGGCCTCGAGAGCAGCGGCAAGAAGGTGAGATGAAGAATGCCAGAACACATGCTTTGCCTCAGCATCTTCCCATTTGTGAAGTCTGATGGCAGCATCCTCGTTGATAGGACGTGTCACATCATATATTGTACCTTTTCCTGTCGTGTCAGCAGCAGTGATTACCGTTGCAGCCAATACATCTGCCGCCAATCTTGGGCTTATGCTGTTCGCAATATCAAACGCTGAGACACCGCTTTCATACTGTCTCACGCTACCGTCAGGAAATGTAATGTTGATCATAATAACGTACTGTATTTATCTATTAAACAAGTCTTGTCAATCCAAGAATGCAAAGGTATGAATTTTTTTCTATCTTTGCATAAATTAATAATATGAATATGGAACAAAATCAGATGAGACGCAACATTTGGGACACAGCATCCAAGGCAGGACTCGCACTCGGACTCACTTCCGCCATCTACATGTTTCTGACCCAATGGACCGGACAGTCAGAGATGTCCCCCTTTATCGTTATGGTTCTGAACGGAATATTCTGGCTTGCCAAATTCCTGGGATGCATATGGCTGATGATGTTCTTCATGAAGAAATTCGCATCTGAAAACCCTCAGGCGGACAACAGCACAACATTCAGGCTCGGTATGGCAATGGCCCTTCTCTCGGCACTGGTGTTTTCTGCGATATCATTCGCAAACGTAGCGTTCATTTCTCCTGAACTTTTCACGGAACAGATAGACGCAGCCATGCAGCAGATGGCACCGATGCTTGACTCCAACACTCTGTCACAGGTTGAAAAGACAATGCAGAACCTGCCGCAGATAACCTTCATAAGCAATCTGATCTACTGCTTCCTCTACGGACTGATACTTTCATTTATCCTTTCCCGTAACATCCCGAGCAGAGATCCGTTCGCAGGATACAAACCAGAAGAACAGTAAGCCATGACATATTCAAAAGACCTGTCAATCGTCATTTCTCTCTACAACGAGGAGGAATCGCTTCCTGAACTTATCGGCTGGATAGAAAAAGTCGTGACCGGACAAGGATATTCCTATGAAATCATCATGGTCGATGACGGAAGTACCGACAATTCATGGAAGATAATCAAGAAACTGTCTCAGGACAATCCATGCATCAGAGGTATATCCTTCAGACGCAATTACGGCAAATCGGCCGCTCTGTTCCATGGATTCAAGGCTGCGGAAGGCCGCGTCGTGATAACCATGGACGCCGACCTCCAGGACTCTCCTGACGAAATCCCTGAACTGTACAGGATGATAACAGAAGAAGAGTACGACATCGTATCCGGATGGAAGAAGCAGAGATTCGACAACAAACTCACCAAGAACCTTCCTTCAAAACTTTACAACTGGACAGCCCGCAAGATAACCGGAATAAAACTTCACGACATGAACTGCGGCCTCAAGGCATACAGGAACGAGGTCATAAAGAACATTGAGGTCTATGGAGAGATGCACAGATATATTCCATATCTTGCAAAGAACGCTGGTTTCGGCAGGATTACAGAAAAGCCTGTACAGCATCAGAAGAGGAAATACGGAGTCAGCAAATTCGGCATCGAAAGATTCGTGAACGGATTCCTCGACCTCATTTCCCTGTGGTTCCTCAGCACTTTCGGAAAGAAGCCGATGCACTTCTTCGGATTCACCGGCATACTCATGTTCCTTACAGGTGGATTCATAGCCATATGGATAATCGCAAGCAAACTTATCCATCAGGCACAGGGCCTTGCTTTCCGTCCTGTTGCAGAACAGCCGATGTTTTACCTTGCACTCGTCGCGGTCCTGCTCGGATTCCAATTGTTCCTTGCCGGATTCATATGCGAGATGATTTCACGCAGCAGCAACGAGCGCAACCATTACAACATCAGGGAAGAGATCTAGTACACTGATTTACAAGATAAATTATCGAGCGGTATGGGATTCCGGAATTGGTCTGGAGTCCCATTTCGCATGTACGGCTGTTGGAATATCCGACCTCTATTCCTTTCTCTTCCACCTGCTTGCGAAGTTTACGCAATGCATATGCATTAAGTTCAGGATGTGTCATGCCCTTGTCACCGGCAAAGCCGCAACATCCCACACCTTCCGGCACGAGCACGGAAGATGAACACATGCAGGCAAGGTCATGAACGATTCTGTCGATCTTCATAAGTCGTGTAGAGCATGTCAGATGCAATGCTACAGGAGTATCTGACTGCACGAACTCAAGCCTGTCCTTGACAAATTTCCAGACGAACTCGGCAGACTCATACAGATCCACCTTTGAAATATGCTGCTTCATTCTGTGCAGACATGGACTCTGGTCACATACAACCGGATATTTCCCCCCTTCCGAAGCCTCCCAGAGAGCATTTTCAAGTTCCTTGACCTTCTTCATGGCGATATCCGGAAGGCCTTTGCTTTCCCATATGGTACCGCAGCAGAGAGAGTCCATATTCTTCGGGAATATCACTTCGTAACCAGCCTTGTTCAGGAGTGAAGTCATTTCCTCGGCCAGAGGTCGGAGGTCAGAAGAAGCCTTGTCAGTTCCCATCATCTGGTTCAGACAACTTGGAAAATACACAACCTTCAGTCCATCAGACACCTCATTCCTGACCTTTGCAGACGCATTATACGCCTTCGGCATCGATGGTGTCCACAACGGAAGTCCGGCAGCATGAATGCCTTTGGCCAATGTGCCCATGATTCTGCTACCCAACAATGTGTGGGCGAAATCAGCGACATGCAGCACTCCCCTCAAAGCAGTCTTGGTGCCATGGAAATTATCTGCGACAAATTCACCTACCTTATGCCCGGTCTTTCCCATATCCTGCCTTCTGACCTCATGGGTAAGGTCTGCGACGTTGATTCCCATAGGGCATGACATCGAACACAGTCCGTCTCCGGCACAGGTCTGACTTCCATGATATGAATACTGTTTCTTCAAGGCTGCGAGAAGTTCCGGATCGGCTCCTGATGCCGTCAGACTGGCAATTTCCCTCTGTATAGCGATTCTTGTCCTGGAAGAGAGGGTAAGGCCGCATGAAACGCAGTTCACCTCACAGAAACCGCATTCAATGCATTTATTGAGTTTTTCATATGCACGTTCCATCTCCTTGTCTGCACCTGATGCAGGAGAAAGCAGAGGAAGAGCCTTGAAATTCTTGAAGCAGCACTCAGGGTCATCATTGAAGATAACACCAGGATTTAGAAGATTCTGCGGATCGAATATCATCTTTACCCTCTTCATGACATCAAACGCCTTGGTTCCCCATTCATATTCCACAAAAGGAGCCATATTACGGCCTGTACCATGCTCGGCCTTCAAAGAACCGTCATATTTGCCGACGACAAGTTCACCGACCTCGTGTATCATCTTCCTATACCTTTGGACTTCCTTTTCGGAATCAAAAGCCTGATTGATGATGAAATGGAAATTGCCCTCCAAAGCATGACCATATATGCATGAATCATCGTACCCGTTTCTGTCCAGAAGGTCTGAAAGATCGGTTACAGCATCGGCAAGATCCTCGATATGAAAGGCCACGTCTTCTATCAGACAAGTCGTGCCGGGCTTTCTCATTCCACCCACTGTCGGGAAAATTCCTGAACGTATAGCCCAATATTTTCCATATTCATCAGGATCAGTTGTGAAAGCCACTTCCCCATATGTCTCGAATCCTTTAAGGACCTTCATGATTTCTGATACATTTTCTGCCAGTTCATGCTGGGTCTGAGCCTCAGTCTGTGTAAGAACAGCAGTAAGACCCGGTATTTCACCTGCATTGACAGAAGCAAGCGACCTCTTGTCCAGCATCTCGGCAGCAGTCACCTTGAGATTCTTCATCGCAATGACAGCCCTTGCCGCCTCAGCCATATCCTTGAAATAGACCATCGCATTGGCTTGAAGTGGTGCAACAGGCAAGGTCTTCATCGTTACCTCGCTGACGAAGGCAAGCGTTCCCTCTGAACCGACAAGAAGATGAAGAATAATTTCAATCGGATCATCGAATGTCACAAAAGGAAGGATATTGAGTCCTGTGACATTCTTTATGGAATATTTGTGCAGAATCCTTTGAGTAAGTTCATTGTCAGATCTGATTTCATCTCTAAGAGTGAGAATCTGAGAAATCATCTCAGGATGAGATGCTATGAACACGCTTCTACTCTCCGGATCTGATGTATCCAGAACAAAACCATCAGCAAAGACGATTCTAGCGTCCAGGAGCATTCGGTCACTGTTTGCGGTGGTACCACAACTCATACCGGAAGCATTGTTCATCACAATACCACCCACCATGCAACTTTTGATAGAAGCCGGATCGGGTCCGAACTTACGGGAATACGGTCTGAGTATGTCATTTACTCTTGAACCGACAACACCTGGCTGGAGTCTGATTTTACTTCCATTATCCAACACAGTGTAATCTTCCCAATGCTTTCCGGCTACAACAAGAACGGAATCGCTTACGGACTGACCGGAAAGACTTGTACCGGCTGCACGGAAAGTGACAGGTACTCCGTACCTTGAAGCAGAA
This sequence comes from Candidatus Cryptobacteroides sp., assembly GCA_045539115.1. Taxonomy (GTDB): domain Bacteria; phylum Bacteroidota; class Bacteroidia; order Bacteroidales; family UBA932; genus Cryptobacteroides. Next base: position 7,027 of record JAZQES010000068.1, read on the forward strand.
ACCATCAGACGAGAAACCTCGGTCTCATTTGCAGCCCTGACAACCAATTGAGGGACAAGACGATAGAAGCCGGCATCGGTTCCCCAGGCAAAGCGGCGGATTTCATCATCATAGACTCTCTCACTAGGAATGAAACTAAGTATTTCCTTATGAAAATCAATATAATTACGTTCCATATCAAACTGTGGTATAGTGTGGTATTATCAGGATGCAAATATAGGAATAATCACACAAAAACAAAACACCCCGTCATCGTATGATGACAGGGTGTCGTATAAGAAAGTGGCAGCTACCTACTCTCCCACCTGGTGGGGCAGTACCATCGGCGATGGTGAGCTTAACTTCTCTGTTC
>JAZQES010000069.1:0-46752 GCA_045539115.1 Candidatus Cryptobacteroides sp.
CCTGTGCCGCTGTTTTCAGGATTTGCTCACTGCGTTCGCACATCCTGTGGGATCAGGATTCCGCTGGCGTGCTATCCTGTGCCGCTGTTTTCAGGATTTGCTCACTGCGTTCGCACATCCTGTGCCGCTGCCGCGGGGGCACTTCTGAACAATGACCGATGTCCTGCGGACATCTTGTTTTTCAATGTATATGGCACGGAATGAAAGTGAACTTTCTTCCGTGCCATATACATTGAAAAAGCCGGTCTGCGACCGGCTCATTGTTCAGGTTGAGTTACCAGGATTCGAACCTGGACAGACAGAACCAAAATCTGTAGTGCTACCATTACACCATAACTCAATTCCGGGTGCAAATATATCGCTTTTTTTACATTTCTGCAAATATATGCGGAAGGACATTGGCACATATTCTGATTATCCGTCATGAAAACGGACTTATATGAAAGTGCTGATATTATCGTGCAACACCGGTGAGGGCCACAATTCCGCCGCGAAGGCCCTGAAAAGGCATATCGATGCCCACAATGACGAATGCGTGATATTCGACACGCTCTCACTGGCCGGGCATAATGTTTCCCGATGGGTTTCGGAATTCTATCTGTACAGCACCCGGACCAATCTTTTCAAGCATCTATACAAGATGGGAACTGTGGTGAGCGAATGGCTGGACAAGGTAAAATCCCCTGTTTATCTTTGGAACATGTCATACTCCGACCACCTTCTGGAATATATAAGGAGCAATCACTTCGATGTCGTGATATGTGTCCATCTTTTCCCTGCACAGGCCATGACGGCACTGAAAATGAAAGGGAAGATGGCGCTTCCGGTCATCTTTGTCATGACAGACTACACGTGCATCCCATTCCTTGACGAAACCAGCGTGGACAGTTATGTGATACCTCACGAACATCTTATAGAAGAGTTCACGGTAAACGGCATTCCGAGAGAAAAACTTTATCCTTACGGAATTCCGGTGGACGAGAGTTTCTACACATCCACCTCGAAGATCGAGGCCAGGAATACCGTGGCGGAAGATTTCGGATGGGACATTCCCCTTTTCAACAACTGGTTCCTCATAATGACAGGTTCGATGGGATTCGGAAACACTCAGGAAATCATCGACGAGACCATCAGGCAGTCTCTCGACGGCACGGAAGTAATTGCCGTATGCGGACGGAATGAGGAAATGCTCAACAGGCTGAAAGACGAGAACAGATACCTGCCGAACATCCATCCGGTCGGCTTCACAGACCGCATTCCTCTGCTTATGGACGCATGCGATGTGCTTTTCACCAAACCGGGCGGCATTTCAAGCACCGAGGCCATGTCCAAGCATATACCGATGATACATACGGCTCCGATCCCGGGATGCGAGACCAGAAATGCCGAGTTCTTCCACTATCATGGAATGTCGTACAGTTGCATCGACACGGTCCAGCAGGTAAAGACCGCGCTCAGACTATGCAAGGACATGGAATACAGGAAAACGATGACAGGAGCCCAGCAGGTCAACGCCAAGCCGGACACCTGTCATGATATTTACGCTCTCTTCAGAGACCGGGCCTCATGAATGAGCCCTGTCATTTACCTTCATACCATCTCTGCATCACATAGAAGGCTTTCTTCTTTCCTCCCTGATCAGAGATGAGCCCCTTTCTGTTGAAGTCGTCCTGAATGCCCACGATCTGACGGCGAGGCGAACGGAAATCTTTCAGGATCCAAGGAGTGGTTCCGGCAAGGCCTTCGATGCGGTCGAACATCCTGACGCTGCGTTCATACAGGTCTTCCTGATATTCTTCCGTGAACCTTTCCGTCACGTCTCCATGCCTGCCATATACGGCACCTCCGCCGAATTCAGATATGAACACAGGTTTCTTCACATCGAAGACCCAGTTGATACGGTCACATTTCTCTGAAGTTCCGTCATACCACCCCACATATTGGTTAAAACTTATAAGATCCACATAATCAACAAGTTCGTCCTTCACCGTCACCGTCACGGCATCGATATTATCCTTTTCCATAGCCGCGCTCACGAGCCTTGTAGGATCCATCTCGCGTGTCTTGGCTATCAGTTTCTTCAAGAACTCCAGACGAGGTGTGCCATGCGGAGTTTCATTGGCAACCGACCATATTATGACATTCGCCCTGTTCCTGTCCCTTGTTATCATGTCCACAAGTTGAGCCTCGGCATTGGCATAGGTCTGTGGATTGTCGAACTGGATCGTCCAGTACACCGGAATCTCCGACCATACCATCAGTCCCATCTCCTCAGCCACACGGACCATATGTTCGTTATGGGGATAGTGCGCAAGTCTCACGAAGTTGCATCCCATTTCCTTGGCCCAACCCAGGAGGATACGGGCATGGTCCTCAGAATATGCACGTCCGCTTCCTGAATAAGGCATTTCCTCATGTATGCTCACTCCCTTGCAGAAAATCGGCTCACCGTTCAGAAGGATCTCCGTGCCACGGGTCTCCACAGTCCTGAAACCGATCCTGTCGGTAACGGAATCTGTCTCCGAGATTATGGTCACATCATAAAGTTTCGGATTGTTCGGGCACCAATATTCCGGCTTCGCCTTCATCTCGAAGACTGCACGTCCGGAAGCATCAGTATGTACTGTAACAGAAGCCTTCAGTTCGGGAATCGCCACAGAGACATCCTGCTCCGCCTGCTCACCATCCAACTGTATCCATCCCTCAATCTTCTTAGGGTCGCCTGCCTTCAACTGAATGCTGTAATCACGGATGAATGTCATCGGAGTCTCCACGATCATCACGCTTCTGGTGAGGCCGCCATAGTTCCACCAGTCCGAGTTCAAGGTAGGCACTCCGTCTGAATGTCTCTTGTTATCCACCTTGACTATCAACGAATTACCATTTTCTTTAAGTTTTCCTGTCACCTCAACATTGAAAGGAGTATAGCCGCCGACATGCCTGGCAATCTTCTTTCCGTTAAGTCCCACTATGGCCTCATAATTGGCTGCTCCGAAATAGATGAAGGTGCGCCTGTCCGGTTTCGGTTCATAGTCGAATATATTCCTGTACCATACGGTTCCTTCATAATAATAAAGTGTCTGTCTCTGCGTGTTCCAGTCCCCCGGTACCATCAGGGTGCGGTCTGTATTGAAATTATATTCGTATAATATCGTACGGTCCGCATCGAAGTCCCTGTCGGCAAAATAAGACGAGGCATCGTTGTGGGGGTTCATCCTGTAATTGTAATATCCGTTCTCATACGGATCGACGATGGTCTTCCATAATCCGTCGAGCGAAACGGTCTGACGGCCGGGGATATTTATGATCTGGGGAGCCGGGGCATCCTCACCGGCAAATGAAAGAGCCGAGACCAGAACGGCGGTCAGGCAAAGGAACAATCTCTTCATAAGGCTTCACATAAAAAATGATGTGCCAAGATATTGATTTTTCCTGACACATCATTGAATATTACGAGATTATTTGAGAATCTCTTCAGATATTAGAGTCCGAGTTTCTTGAAGAAATCGTTGCCCTTGTCATCTACGAGGATGAATGCAGGGAAGTCCTCAACGTGGATCTTCCAGATTGCCTCCATTCCAAGTTCAGGATACTCCACGCACTCGATGCTCTTGATGTTGTTCTGAGCAAGGATTGCAGCAGGACCGCCGATAGAACCGAGGTAGAATCCGCCGTACTTGTGGCATGCGTCTGTAACCTGCTGGCTTCTGTTACCCTTTGCAAGCATGATCATGCTGCCGCCGTGGCTCTGGAACAGGTCTACATATGAGTCCATACGACCTGCTGTTGTTGGGCCCATAGAGCCGCAAGGCATTCCGGCAGGAGTCTTTGCAGGGCCGGCATAGTAGATAGGATGATCCTTGAGGTACTGAGGCATTTCCTCTCCCCTGTCGAGACGCTCCTTGATCTTAGCGTGAGCGATGTCACGGCCTACGATGATTGTACCGTTGAGACTGAGACGTGTAGATACTGGATATTTGGTGAGTTCCTTGAGGATGTCAGCCATCGGCTGGTCGAGGTTGATCTTCACTGCCTCGCCTTCGCCAGCCTGACGGAGTTCCTCAGGTATGAGGCGTGCTGGATTGTCGTCGAGTTTCTCGATCCAGATACCGTCCTTGTTGATCTTGGCCTTGATGTTACGGTCAGCAGAGCAACTTACTCCGAGTCCTACCGGGCAACTTGCGCCGTGGCGTGGGAGACGGATGATACGTACGTCGTGTGCGAAATACTTGCCGCCGAACTGAGCGCCGAGACCGATCTTGTGAGCCTCCTCGAGAACGAGTTTCTCAAGTTCGATGTCACGGAATGCGCGTCCTGTCTCGTCACCTGTAGTAGGGAGTTCATCATAGAACTTGGTTGAAGCGAGTTTCACTGTAAGGAGGTTCTTCTCTGCTGAAGTACCGCCGATAACGAATGCGATGTGGTAAGGAGGACATGCTGCGGTTCCGAGAGTCTTCATCTTAGCGACGAGGAACGGAACGAGGGTCTGCGGATTGAGGATGGCCTTTGTCTCCTGGTAGAGATATGTCTTGTTAGCCGAACCACCGCCCTTTGTAACGCAAAGGAAGTGATATTCAGCACCGTGAGTGGCCTCGATGTCGATCTGTGCAGGGAGGTTGCACTTTGTGTTCACCTCATCATACATTGTAAGAGGTGCGTTCTGCGAATAACGGAGATTCTCCTCAGTGTAAGTCTTGTAAACTCCGAGTGAGAGAGCCTCTTCATCGCAATAGCCGGTCCATACCTGCTGTCCCTTCTCTCCATGGATGATGGCAGTACCTGTATCCTGGCAGAAAGGAAGTTTGCCCTTGCATGCAACTTCTGCGTTGCGGAGGAAAGTCAGAGCAACATACTTGTCGTTCTCCGAAGCCTGTGGATCATGGAGGGTCTTGGCAACCATCTCGTTATGCTCAGGACGAAGCATGAATGAAACATCACGGAAAGCCGTATTGGCCATAACTGTAAGACCTTCCTTGGCGATCTTGAGCATCTCGTGTCCTTCGAATTCGCCTGTGCTTACATACTGCTCCGAACCCGGAATCTTGTAGTATTCAGTCTTGTCCTCGCCAAGCTGAAACATTGGTGCGTATTTAAATTCAGCCATTTTGTATAGTGTTAGTTTGTATTTTCTGTTTACAGATCCTTCGCTGACGCTCAGGATGACAGGGTCGTGCTCAGGATGACACCTAAATCATGCAAATATAACAAATATCCCGGACCATGGCCATAAAAAAGGCCTCTTTTCTGGCCGGCGCTCTCATTTTCCCATCCGTGGCCAGGAAAATGGCCAATTTTCTGGCCAGGAAAAGAAAAAGCCACCGCAGTGAGAATGCGATGGCTAGACATTAGGGGCTTGTAACCGACTCCGTCGCTGAAGCGAAAGCGAAAAAACAGCCTGAGCGATAAGGGTTGTCATACCTTCTACGAATTCCCCTATGACTTTGACAGATATGCAATTTTTCTTAATCTGCAGAATTCATACGTAACAGCTGGCACATTATTGATATTCCACATTTAAATTCTTTACTTCACACTAGTTATAGTATATGTCATTCATACCAGTATCTTCACTGAAATCAAGGGATAATTCTCCACTATAACCTGTAAAATCAGCCTCTTCGATATTGATAATCACATTGTCACCGGCCTTAACCTCTACATTGATAATATTTAAATATGATATTTCACCGTCTAATTTTCTCGCAATCCTTATATCAAATCCTCGAAGATATTCCGGATCATACATCGCCCCATCACCTGTTGTGATACATTGTTCTTCAAAAGTTTCACATCGTCCATTGTCAGCATTTCCTGTATTCACCATTTCTGAGAATCTCATAAGAGTTGTTTGCCCAGATGAAGCTGTCGCATAAGAATCTATACTATATGGGGCGTGACGGGCGATGTTACTGAAAACCATAACATCTCCTTTGACATCATTATGGTTTAGAGTAATGCCAAAGTAATTTTTAACCATTTTCAGATTCAGGTCAATATTTGAATTTGCAGTTATTCTTTGTCCTCCTCTATATGACTCATAGTGATTGACATATTTGCCGTTTAATGACATGGAATATAATTGAACAACTTCATCTTCAATCAACTGGTTCCTTGTTGATGGCAGATCAATCCACGTTGCTGATGAGGCGACTCCTTTAATGACAAACGCAATGATTTGATAATGTCCTCCTTTGATTAAAGGGATAACTATATCATTTGCATTCGTAAAGACTCCACCTCGTATTGAGGCCTTTCCTTGTGGCCAATTGAATGAATCATCTCTGAATTGAGTAACATTTACCAACAGGAGATCTCCTTCCTCAAATGATTCAGCAGTACCATCTGACTTTGTACTTAAGGGTTGTATAGAAATATCTCCGCTAAAGTCAACCTTAGCATAAACATACTCAACCTCCTCAAGTCGTGTATTTTCTTTATTACATGAAATACAAGCAATGGTAATTGCAGTTAAAGCAACTAGTTTGATGAGTGTTTTCATAATATTTGTACATTAATGTGGTTAATTATTGAATTATGGTTTAAAGATTATTTTTAGTCGCCGAAATAACTCTGTAGCAGTGCATAGATCTCATCTAATCGGTTCTGTATTACTTCGGCGTTATTCATGTCAGAACAGAATTCTTGAATTATGGCTACTCCCTCTCCGATATCAACAGTCATATCTGAATTAATCTTACCTGTCAATACAGACAATAGAAGAATTGTTAAATCCAGATTTCGATGAATGGGAATTTCTTCACTCTGGCGGCTCCAACGATCACCTGGTTTTCTCCATACCTTCATCGATATGTCCTGTTTTCTCACACGATTATCAGATTCTAGGTTGATTTGATCTCTTTCTTTTTTGTCATACTGAGCATAGCCGATTGATAATGCCATAGCATCTGTCTTATTGGCGAATTTCCCATCCTTTCTGTGATAGTCATTCCAAGAAACAATTGGTGTATGCGAAAGATGTTTAGGCGTTTCCATACTTTTAGAACGCAATCCGCAACTCCGCCAGATTATTAAGGGTATATACAAAGAAAGTGTGGAGCTGACTTCCGTTTATCTAAATGAAGGTTGTGGTAAGACCCTATAGCAATAAACGACACAATACCCCACACTCGGATAGATATGGGATATCAGGATACGGAATGCACCTAACCACAATTATCTATACGAAAGTGAGTGTTGTTCCGTATCGCCCTGCTATAAAGAAAACTACCACATTTTCATTTAAGGACTTGCGAAAAACACTTTCACAATATGTATGTCAGTACGACATTGTCGTATGACGATGACAAAGTTAAGGATTTTTCTTTTACAGCCAACACTCACAGGGGTATTGCAACTGGAAAGAAAAGCAGTATCTTTGTCTTGAAGAAAGATTACAGGATATGAAGTACAAAGATTTTGAAAACATCATATCTCCGGAGCGAATGAGAAAATACAATGTCGCGTGTGGAGGGAATACGTCGAAGGTAATGACATTATATCGTTATAATCTGCGCCTGTCGCAAGAAATGTTTGTAGTGGTCAGTTGTTTTGAGGTGGCTCTTAGAAACAGAATTGATGCTGTGATGAAAGCGCATCTTGGCAACGACTGGCTCAGAGACCTGATTCTCCCTGGTGGAGCATTGTATTGTGACAAGAGAACTGAAAAGACCAGAAAGATCATTGAGCAAGCATATAACGGTCTGATGCGTAGCAGGACATATTCACACGCAAAACTTCTTTCTGAAATGGAGTTCGGTGTATGGAAATATATGTACAACAATATTCAGTTCTTCCTTACCGGCCAGGTATTGTTGAAAGTTTTTCCTAACAAACCTAAATCGTCAAGACAACAGCGGTATGATAACACATATATCTTTGGAGAACTCGACTACATTAATAAACTGAGAAACAGAATCGCTCACCACGAGCCTATTTGCTTCGGGAATCCCGTTTGTATCGACACCTCCTATGCTCATAATCGATATAATAGAATCATGGAACTATTCAAGTGGATGGATATCAATGGGGCATCACTTTTGTATGGTTTAGACCATATCTATAACGTTTGTAATCAGATAAATACGTTGATAGAACAGAAAAAATAACAGCAAACATTTGTTTGCAATTTAAAAACAGCATATATTTGCAATGTTTATTCCCGGTAGCCTCTGATTCGTCAAGCTATCGGGTTTGGTTTTTTATACAGAAAAAGCATCTCAAAACGAGATGCTTAAATTTTGCCTGAAGTGTATCAAAATGGGTATTTAATCTTTAAATTCAGCCATTTTGTATAGTGTTAGTTTGTATTTTCTATTTGCAGATCCTTCGCTGACGCTCAGGATGACAGGATCATGTTCAGGATGACAGGGTCATGCTCAGGATGACAGGGTCGTGCTCAGGATGACGCCTAAATCATGCAAATATAACAAATATCCCGGACCTCGGCCAAGAAAACAGGCCTATTTCTGGCTATCAAACTAACTTTTGACACCCTAGCCAAGAAAACAGCCGTTTTTCTGGCCTGGAAATGAAAATCCAAAGTGACTTAACAGAGGCAGTTAAACTACGTCAAGGCTGTTAGATTGGCCTCGATGAATTTCTTCAATTGTTCTATCAGTTCAGGAAGGTATGATTGGTCAATCTGGAATTTGAATTCCACACGGCCATTATAACTTGCGATGCCGTCCTTGACGGTCACATCAACGTGGCCATACTCGTCTATTGCTAAATAGAGTTCATCATCGTCAAATGATGTGAGTCTTGAACAACCTTTCAGATTTTCATGCATTGAAGTAATCTTCTCCATAAACCGAGATACTTTTCCCAGTCCAAAAGACCATTTGTGGGTAGAGTTTATCCTTCTGCCCTGAAAATCATATTTGGTTCGTACCAAAGCGTCGATATCGTCTATATCACCTCTTTGGATTACTTCAAGTTCAAAAGAGGCTGTATCCTGATAATTCTTTATAGTAAAGCCATTCATATATAGATTCCGATTTAGCGGTGTAAATCTATGAAACATATCGCAGAAACAATCCGTTTTATAACTCTCTGGCACACTCCGACCCTAAGTTTCTCTGAAATAAAATTGGGAATGATATATCAGTTTACACCTAAGTAGTTATCTCCTGACTGCCATGCTGAACAAAGTGAAGCATCTTTATACAGATTCTTCGCTGACGCTCAGAATGACAGGGGCACGCTCAGGATGACAGGGGCATGATCAGAATGACAGGGGCATGATCAGAATGACAGGGGCACGCTCAGGATGGAAAGGGTGCTATCTTAAGCGGCCATCACAATCCTTACTCCTGAATGCAACGGACAGCGAGAGCGCCTGCGCGATCACTGGTCATATCAGTATTGACTGTTCCAAAAGCATTGAAACTCATTCCGGAAGCCTTGGACCCTTTAGGAGTGGCTGACCAATAGTTTCCTCCATAAATTCCACCTGACATAGTTCCATTGAATGCTCCGAGACAATTTATCGCCGGATACCAGATGCATGAAGACGAGCCGAAATGGCCAGACAGATCGACACCGCTGTTATATGAACATGAAGCAGACTTGCCTGTTCCCAATGCCTTGGTCCATACACCGTCATCGCCTCCGTCAGGAACACGCCAGCCCGGAGGGCAAGGATCATAGACAGACTTTGCACTCTCGGATGTGGTCCAGCGCGTGTTATCTGTCGTTTCATCACCGGTATAATACCAATCGCAATTGATATTATTATAACATATAAAGGTCGTAGGGTGAGATATTGCGTATTCAATCGTGCCGTTTATCGTACCTTCGGTTGCATGAATCGACGGAACCCGTTCCGGCCATGAAATCGTAGACAATGCCTGCGGACCGGAAGATGTCTTGCATGCTCCCAGGAAAGGGTCTTTTCTTCCCCATTGATAAAGCAGTCCAAGGGCACCGACATCTCCAATGGAAGCCGATGTCGCTCCCAGATTTCTGTCCATCATGATTCCCGCATCATTATAATACTCCTGACTTTCAGGCTGATCAGTAAGCCAGATGTGCCAAGACCATAGAATCGTTCCATCAGCGTTCTTTGCAGCAATCGCAGCATTGCCTTCCTTGAAGGAGTCATTTGTACGGAACACGACATATCCGTCTTTATAACACACCTCGCTGATAAGGTCAAGCATCTGAGGAATAGTCACATTACCGAATGTCTCCCAGATTATTGAGGCTGATGCGACATCAGGAAGTTGTGCATTTCCGTTGCCTCTGACAGTCCTGAATTTATAGAGACCCGGTTGGGAAACGATGTAGCAATTCGCAGAACCGGATGACGACAGATCTGCAGCCTCGGCAAGGTTCAGATCCACCACCACATTGTATGGATGCGATGTCTGGAATTCATGGATTTCCTCACCATAGGCATAAACACCATCCTGCTTGACGAAGGCACGGTAATAGTATTCCGTATCATTGACAAGAATCTCTGACAGGACAGAAAACGAATAGTCCGATGCTAATCCGATTACCGGAAGTCTGGTTCCGTTACCGGAAATGAGTTCTTCCCTATCCTGAGAATACAATACTCCGACAGTGATGTATTTTTCATCCTTTTCCGAGAGCCCGGTCACATCACCAATAAATTCAGCCACCGGTTCCAGGGAGACTACAACGGATTGTGCAAGCGAAAGCCCAACCACCACATCATTTGTCTCAAATCCCTCCAGATCAGTGTATTCGCTGCCTGTACAATCCGACACACACAGACAATATCTATACCTGGTGCCATATTCAAGACCTTTCAGGACAGTCTTGAAATTCAGATTCCGGTCAAAGGAATATATATTGACTGCTTCCGCGTCATTCAGATCAAATGTCTCATCAGGAGAATAATATAAAGTAGCCTGATATGTATCCAGATCAAGCGTCAATATATCCAGACTGCCGATAAAGGTTGCAGTGGTAGCCGTAACTTCGTCCAGACTGACAGTGCCTGTCGGAACTTTGCCTTCAATTATCGAAGGCTCTTCATCATTTATCGGAGGCTTTTCACAACCGGTCAATATGGCCATACAGCACAAGTTCAGAACAAGCCACGTATACCTCCTACACAACATAAAACACATATAATCAATAAGTTACTTGTCATTCTCCATCAGGAAGACCTTCATGAAGTCATTCAGGTCGCCGTCGAGGACACCCTGGGTATCGGAAGTTTCGTGGCCGGTACGAAGGTCCTTGACCATCTTGTACGGGTGAAGGACATAACTGCGGATCTGAGATCCCCATTCGATCTTCTTCTTCTGGCCTTCGAGTTCGGCCTGCTTTTTCTGACGCTTCTTGAGTTCTATGTCATAGAGTCGCGACTTGAGGATCCGCAGAGCATTCTGCCTGTTGTCCAGTTGAGAACGTGTCTCTGTATTCTCCACTACGATTCCGGAAGGAATATGCCTTACACGCACTCCCGTCTCCACCTTGTTGACATTCTGTCCGCCGGCACCGCTGGAACGGTATGTATCCCACTCCAGGTCGCCCGGATTGATTTCGATCTCGATGGAATCATCCACAAGAGGATACACGAATACCGACGAGAATGTGGTCTGACGCTTTCCCTGTGCATTGAACGGTGATATGCGGACCAGACGGTGAACGCCGCTCTCGGCCTTGAGATAACCGAAGGCATAATCACCTTCCACCTGCATCGTCACAGACTTGATTCCGGCATCTTCGCCTTCGAGTTCGTCCGTTATAGTCACCTTGTATCCGTTTCGCTCCGCCCAACGTATGTACATACGCATAAGCATTGCGGACCAGTCGTTAGCCTCTGTTCCGCCGGCACCGGAGTTTATCGTAAGCACAGCGCCGAGATTGTCTCCTTCCTCACCGAGCATGTTCCTGAGTTCCAGGGCCTCAAGTTCTTCAAGCACCGACTTGTACGCTTCCGCAAGTTCCTCAACCTCAGGCGTATTCTCATCATCTGAACCCGAAAGGCTCTCCTTGGCGAAATCCAGAAGCACATTCAGGTCTTCCACACCAGAAGCCACCTTGTCGAATCCTGTCACCCAGAACTTTACTCCCGCAAGTTCCTTCAGGAATTTTTCTGCCTCCTTGGGATCATCCCAGAAATCCGGGGCAAGAGTCTTTTCCTGTCTGGCTGCCACATCCGCACGTTTTTCATCAATGGCAATGCATCTTCCGAGCGTATCCACACGCTGCTGAAGTTCCTTTATCTGTTCTAAACCTATCATTTTCCGTAAAATAAACCGGCATTCCCCGGCATGCTTAAATCGTACAAAATTAATGATTTTTCCTACAGAAGCCAAAACTAATGTCTATATTTGTAGACAGACACATAACACTTTAATTATGAAAAGACTGATGACCGCAGGAGCGATTCTGTTCCTGACCATGCTTACCGTCAATATGACGGCACAGACCACATTGGTGAAGAAATCAAAGGCAAAGGCCGCAATCGTACTCGCAGATGATGGAGAAAAGACCAGACAGGCTGCGGACCTGCTTCAGGACTTCGTGAAAAGGATCAGCGGTGCGGAACTGCCGATAACAACGGAAGGCCAGGCCAAAGGCAATGTCTTCATAGGAGGTGATGCCGAGGAAAAAGTCGGTGAAGACGGCTTCAGCATCGACACCGAAGGAGGCAGCCTATACATAAGAAGCGGAGGAGACAAGGGTGCAATATACGGAGTTGTAACCCTTCTGGAAAAATATCTCGGCGTATCTTATTGGGCATACGAGACATACAATCTCACTCCTTCCGAAGACATCATTCTGCCGGAAATACATATCTGCGAGACTCCTGCCTTCAGATATAGGCAGTCACAGAGTTACGGTCTTCAGGACCCGATATTCAAACTTTGGTACAGATATGAAAGTCCGGGCGAAGAATTCATCGACCACATGTGGGTACATACATTCAACAGAATCCTGCCTTCGGACAAATACGGCAAGACCCATCCTGAATACTATTCTTTCATCAACGGGCAGCGCCGTCCAGGCCATAACAGCCAGTGGTGTCTGACCAATCCTGCCGTGTTCGACGCAGTTGTGGAGAAACTGGATTCGATCTTCAAGGCAAATCCTGACCTCAAGATGATCTCTGTAAGCCAGAACGACGGCAACTTCACCCATTGCGCATGCCCGGAATGCAAGGCTGTCGAAGAATATGAAGGCGCTCCTTCCGGCAACTACATCAGATTCCTCAACAGACTCGCCGAGAGATTCCCGGACAAGGAATTCTCGACACTCGCCTACCTGTTCACGATGAAGCCGCCTAAGCATGTGAAGCCACTTCCTAATGTGAATATCATGCTCTGCGACATCGACTGCAAGAGAGAGGTACCTCTTACGGAAAACGCTTCCGGAAAAGAGTTCGTCAGTGCCCTCGAAGGCTGGTCAGCGATTTCGGACAACATATTCCTCTGGGATTACGGCATCAACTTCGACGGCTATCTCACTCCGTTCCCTAACTTCCACATCATACAGAAGAACATACAACTCTTCAAGGAGAATGATGTCACCATGCATTTCTCACAGGTAAACGGATCGAAGGGCGGCGACTTTTCAGAACTCAGGGCATACATGCTCTCGAAACTGATGTGGGATCCTTATCAGGACGCGGATTCACTTATGAATACATTTCTGAACGGCTATTACGGCGAAGCAGGACCATATGTCAGAGACTACCTCAAGATTCTTGAAGGTGCGCTCCTTTCAAGCGGAAAGGACCTCTGGATATATGATTCTGCCATCACCCATAAGGACGGCATGCTCCGCCCATACCTGCTCGAAACCTATAACGAAATATTCGACAAGGCCGAAGATGCCGTTGCTGACGATCCTGAAAAACTCCGCAGAGTAAGAATGTCAAGGCTCAGTCTGATGTTCTCCGAACTTGAAATAGCGAGAACAGACAACGAGATGGATGTAGACGAGATAACCAAGAAACTCGACCTGTTCGAAGAACGCACAAGAGAATATGAAATTCCGGCCCTCAACGAAAGAAGGAATACTCCGGCCGAATATTGCAGCCTTTACAGGGAGCGTTTTCTTCCTCAGAAAGAAAAGAGCAAGGCCCTCGGTTCAAAGGTGACATGGATCCTGCCGCCTCACAGCAGATATGAAACCCTCGGCGAAACCGCCCTTACCGACGGGCTTTTCGGCGGTTCGACATACGTGGAAAGTTGGGTAGGCTGGGAAGGCAAGGACGCCGCATTCATCCTGGACATGGGTGAAGCGAAGGAGTTCACAAAGATCGAATGCGATTTCCTCCATCAACTCGGTGCATGGGTGCTCCAGCCGAAAGGAGGAAGATTCAGCATATCTGCGGACGGAGAAGAATTCACGAACTTCGGAGAATTCAATTTCCCGGAAGACAGAGATGTGAGAGTGAAGTTCACAAAAGGTACCGCAGTACAGGAAAATCCTGTCATTGCACGATACATCAAGGTCGAGATCGACGGAACCATCGAATGCCCATACTGGCACTACGGAATAGGCTTCCCGTCATGGTTCTTCCTCGATGAAGTATCTGTATATTAAAGATTTATCACACTAATTCTATTCCGGCCTGGTGACATCTCAGACGCATGTCATCAGGCCATATGCTGCTCTGTATCTCACCGATATGAGCCTTGCGCAGAAGGAACATGCACAGACGTGACTGCCCGATTCCGCCTCCGATGGTATATGGAAGTTTTCCTTCCAGAAGCATACGGTGATACAGTAGAGAGGATTTGTGTTCCTCTCCACGCATAGCCAACTGACGCTCCAGAGCAGATGCGTCCACCCTGATTCCCATGCTTGAGATTTCAAAAGCCATATCCAGAACAGGATTCCAAAGAAGCAGGTCACCGTTCAGCCCATGAAGCCCGTATTCTCCAGGGGTAGACCAGTCATCATAGTCTGCTGCACGGCCATCGTGAGGTTTCCCGTCCGAAAGAGGAGCGCCGATTCCGATGATGAACACCGCCTTATGCTTTCTTGTGATTTCATTCTCCCTTTCCTTCGGCGTAAGATCAGGATACATCTGAAGAAGTTCCTCTGAATGGATGAAGAAGATTTCCTCAGGAAGCATAGGTTCTATCTGCGGGAATTCCACATAGAGTTTGTTCTCCGTCACCTTTATAGCCTCATATATCCTCCTGACCATGCTTTTCAGGAAAGCAACATTCCTCTGGCTCCGGTCAATTACCTTCTCCCAGTCCCACTGGTCGACATAGATGGAATGGATATTGTCCAGATCCTCTTCAGGCCTCAATGCATTCATATCAGTATATATGCCGCGTCCGACCGGAGTATTCATCCGGGAAAGTTTCATCCTCTTCCATTTGGCAAGAGAATGCACGACCTCAGCCTTGCTGCCGCCCACACCCTTCACTTCAAACGACACAGGATTCTCAACGCCGTTAAGGTCGTCATTCATACCTGTCCCGCTAAGCACGACCATTGGAGCGGTCACGCGGAGAAGGGCAAGTTGTGCGGAAAGATTGGCCTGAAACATATCCTTGAGGGCCTTTATGGCCTTTTCCGTTGTTTCAACATTGCCGAGTATATTACGATAATCTTGGGGAATGATCAGTGACATAAGATGTAATTCTAAGATAAGGGCACAAAAATAAGCAAAAATAAATATCTTTGTATGATAAAGACCTGAACTATGATAAATCCTGTTTATTCAGCGGCAGCAGACCGCTATGAAAAAGGCATGAAATACCGCAGATGCGGAAAAAGCGGAATAATGATTCCGGTAATATCCCTCGGACTCTGGCAGAACTTCGGAGACACAGCCCCGCTTGAACGAAGCAGAGGCATGATTCTCCACGCCTTCGACAACGGCATATGCCATTTCGACCTTGCCAACAACTACGGTCCGTCCTATGGAAGCGCCGAAAGCACTTTCGGACAGATCATGCGCAGCGACCTGCGTCCATACAGAGACGAACTGTTCATATCGACCAAGGCCGGATATGACATGTGGCCAGGCCCATATGGCGACAAAGGTTCACGCAAATATCTGATCAGCAGCCTGGACCAGAGTCTGAAAAGGATGAATCTCGATTATGTGGACATCTTCTATTCACACCGCTATGACCCGGACACACCGATTGAAGAGACCATGCAGGCCCTCGTAGACATCGTGAGAGCAGGCAAAGCCTTGTATGCAGGCATATCGAACTACCCGCATGAGGCTGCAGACTTTGCATATGAATACCTGAGAGCCCATGACGTACCGTGCCTTCTCCATCAGGTGAAATACAACATGTTCCATCGCAATCCTGAAACCGAGGGGCTCCTCACACAGGCCGAAGAACATGGCACAGGAATCATCGCATTTTCGCCATTGGCACAAGGACTGCTCACGGACAGGTATCTTAACTCCATCCCTGTAGACTCCAGGGCGGCACGAGACTTCTCGCTGAAGAAGGACACCATAACCCCTGAACTGATCTCACGTTTGAAGAGGCTTCAGGATCTTGCTTCAGAAAGAGGACAGACCCTAGCACAGATGGCCCTGGCATGGGTTCTGAAAGACAAGGCAGTGTCTTCCGTAATCGTAGGAGCCAGCAGCATTGGACAATTGCAGGACAATATGCAGGCTATCCGCAACTCAGGTTTCAGTGCGGACGAACTCGCATTGATAAATGAAATGACATTGTAATGATTGGAATATTTGACTCGGGAGTCGGCGGTCTTTCCGTCTTCAGGGAAATACGCAAAGTGCTTCCCGATGAGAAATACATATACTTTTCCGACAACGCCCACTGTCCTTACGGAGAGAAATCAAAGGAATATATCATCGACAGATCCAGGGAGATAACCCGGTTCATGCTGGAGAAAGGTGCGGAGATAATAGTCGTCGCATGCAATACGGCGACAGCGGCAGCGATCTCGACACTCCGCGAAGAATTTCCTGTACGTTTCATAGGGATGGAACCTGCCGTGAAGCCCGCAGCCACAAGCACAAGGACCGGCGTCGTAGGAGTACTTGCCACCGCAGGTACGCTCAAGGCTGACAAATACCTGAACACCAGAGAGAAATACAAGGAAGGAGTCCGGATAGCCGAACATGTCGGCCAAGGCTTTGTGGAACTGGTCGAAAGCGGAGAAATTTCAGGCGAAAAAGCGGAATCCATAGTGCATGACAGCATAAAGCCGCTTCTGGACGAAGGTGCGGACAGAATCGTATTAGGCTGCACCCACTACCCTTTTCTTGCAGAAACGATTCTGAAAGTAGCCTCAGAAATCGCCCCCGACAGGGAACTGGAAGTGATTGACCCGGCCCCGGCGGTAGCAAGACATCTGGTCGAAGTCATGAAGGAAGAAGGACTGCTGGAAAAAGACAGAGTACCGGGCTTCGGAATATCCTTATATTCGTCAGGAGACGGCAGGATACTCAAAGAGACATACGAAACCCTCATATAGAAAAACGCCGGAGAATCAATGACTCTCCGGCGTCCCTTTTATGATAAGTCCATCAACTGTAAAGTTGACCGAGAACTTCAAAATATGGCTTTCCATCACTTACGGTGACCCTGTAGATGGTATCATCAACCTTGTAATACTCCTCACCCTTCAGAGTGATCATATCGAAATCTTCAGGCAATGTCTCCACCAATGCACCCGCAGGAGGAAGAATGACCTTGTACTCTCCGTCTGAATCCATCACATAGAATACTCCGTCCTGATAGTAGTAAGAACTTCCGGCTGCCGCATAACTCTGAACAAGGCCGAGGTCGTTTGCAAGGCTGTATGCCTGCGAAGCCAACTGCTGGTTCTGAGCGATTGTCTGGTTCTGTGCCGCTATGACGGCATTGTTCTGTGCAATTATCTCATTCTGTCGTGCAATGTATTCATTGTTGTCGTTGATTGTCCTGTATGTCTCTGCCACAGTGTGATAGTACGAAATCCTTACCGCAGTCCAAAGCATGTCAGATATGACATTTGCAGCCAGGACTGTTCCGAAAGGAGGTCTGCATACCACATAATATCCGCCGTAAGGACGATACCATATGTCATTGTAGCAGTAATAAGTTACTCCATAGTAAACATGTCTTCTCACATGCGAAGGAAGTACTCTTACCCTGTATCCGTAGCAGTGGTTGTGTCCTGCCCAATAATGTGACGGTCTGTCATACATCAGGAAATCACGCTCTCTTGGATGTGGTCTGTGACCTGAAGGTTTCTTGTCAGGACGGACCTGGACAGGAGCAGAAGGACGGTTGACAGGACGTTTACCTGGTCTTGTGACATCCATAGGCCTGTTCTGGTCTCCTCTCTTGAAATCCGGTGCCTTTTCCTCCTTGACAGCAGGTTTTCTGGTTACAGAAGTCGAAGGTCTGCTTGCAGGAGCAGCCGGTCTTGTAACGGTTGTCGAAGGCCTTGAAACCGATGTCGACGGTTTTCTGGCAGGTGTAGGAGACTTTTCTGTACCGGAAGGTGTCCTGGATGCAGACGGCCTGGTGACAGTAGTTCCACGGCTGGTTGAAGCAGTGCTTCTGCTGACCGAAGGCCTTGTAGCGGTTCCGTTGGAACGAGGTGCCACACCTGATGGTTTTGAAGCAGTACCTGAAGGACGGCTCACCTGCTTGTCAGAAGAGGCTGTGCTTCTGGATGTCGTACGCGAAGCACTTGAAGAAGTGCCTGTTCTGCTTCTGGTTGTCTGTGCGTCCACTTCAGACTGATAGGCCACAAATGCAAGAACTGCAAGCATTGCGGCGAATTTTGTTCTGATTGTTCTCATGATCGTACAGTTTTAAGGTTAATAGATGTGGTATCTTTGCGACAATTCGCGGAAAGCATCTTCATCTTTCCGCCAATATTCAATGATATCGGAAACTTTGTATCGTTTCTGTATCTCTAACCTAACATAATCCGTGCCACAAACTTTATCGAACAATCCGTAACCTGATATCACATCAAACGGTTTCTTGTCAGGATATAGTTCCGCAATCGCCTGCATGACATAGAATTGAGTGTCAGTAAGACGGGCATTTTCATAGTCTGTAAAAAAATATTGAAGGCCTTTCACAAGATCTCCTTTCTGACTTCCGGAGAAAGGCTTGAACCATATTGTGCGGAATGATATTCCCGGAAGGTCATAACTTTCCAGACGTTCCTTCAACCTGACCGGATCCAGCCATGTGGCTCCGAAGATCTGGAACGGAAGCGTATAGCCTATGCCGACATTCAGGAAACCGTACAGTTCACCGCATATGCCTGCGGATGCATAATACATCGGGGTCTCCTTGAAAGGGATATTAGGAGACGGCAGGACCCAAGGAAGGCCGGTATCTTCATAAACCATATCCCTTGTCCATCCTTCCATAGGAATCACCTTCAGCCTGCACTTGGCAGGCTGCTGATCTCCCTTCTGTCCTCGGTTCATTCCCTCTGAATTGATCATGA
Source organism: Candidatus Cryptobacteroides sp. (assembly GCA_045539115.1). GTDB lineage: Bacteria > Bacteroidota > Bacteroidia > Bacteroidales > UBA932 > Cryptobacteroides. The sequence continues at coordinate 19,399 of JAZQES010000069.1, forward strand.
GAGCGACCTCTCCGACTGTAAGGCCATACACATATGGAATCTTGTACTGGCTGACAAAGGAGAAGAAGCCAGGCTCTACGCAGCAACCCTCTATCTTGTTACCTCCCAGAGGATTAGGCCTGTCAAGAACCATAACTTCGATACCGGCCTCACCACATGCTTCCATCACAAGACCCAAGGTGCTGATGTATGTATATGAGCGTACACCGACATCCTGGATGTCATAGACCATCACATCGATGCCTTTCAGCATTTCCTGTGTAGGTTTTCGTGTAGGACCATATAACGAATAGACAGGAAGGCCTGTCGCTTCATCCACAGTGTCAGAAATATGTCCTCCGGCATAGACATCACCACGGACTCCATGCTCAGGGCCGTACAAGGCAACCAGTTCCACTCCCGGTGCATTGAACAGGATGTCTATGGTTGACTTCAGATACCTGTCCACACCGCTAGGATTGGTCACGAGGCCGACCTTTCGTCCCACCAGTCCTTCAAATCCGCTGTCACGCAACACCTCGATACCGGTCTTCACAACCGGTTCAGACGCCGAAGCCTCCACGCCTGCAAAGAAGGCGAGGAGGCTGATTCCCAATATGAATATCTTTTTCATAGGTCCGTAATTTCTTATAGATTGACAATCTTGCCGGCAAACAGGATCTCCTGGTCATTACGGTCAGCAATGAAGAAGAAATATGGTCTGTTTACCGTCATGTTCACTACCTGGCCTCCCGGAGGTACAGATGTAAGCCTTATCTGTGCGCTTGTCACGGCAGCAGCCTCTGTGCCCTTCTCGGACACTTCGATGAAGCATTTCTGACGTACTTCGTCAAGTCTGAGAGGTCCCATGGCAGATATGCCGCTGAAATCCGCAGCACCGCTGAATGCCGTCCTGATTCCCATTCCTGCAAGAGCATTGTTAAGGGTCATGGATGTTGCAAGTCTGAGTTTCGGCATTTTCAGACGCACATCCCTCTGAGTCAGCATATCCATGGCTGTCCTGAATGCCGTTTCATTCACATACGGGAGCATCGCCTCGGCATCCATACCGGCAGGAGGGAGAACAACGAACATCGAATAATTGCCTCCGGCATAAGGCACCTCAACCATCTGACATCCCTGATATTCAGCATAATTGAACTTCTGTTTCGTGGACATCATGGACACCTTCTGCTCGCCTGAACGGCCGTGGAAGACATCCTCGGCAGTGGCATCGATATCGAATTCCTTCTCCCACGGAGCATTGAAATACAGTGCATTCACCAGCACCATCACCATGTCGGGGCCAAGGCGGTCTATGATTTCCGTGATCTTTCCTGACGTATGTTCCGAACACCAGTTGTTGATTGCCTTCACCGTTGCAGGATCCGTGAAGTTCAAGGTCGTCACAAGAGCATCGAAATCCTTCGAAAGAAGGTCCACATATCTGTTGCGGACGCTGAAGTTGTCATCAATCCATACGGAATTTGCAGATTCTGCCGTAACCTTCTCATCTCCAAGTGGCTCCGCCTTGAAAAGGCAGCCGTTCAGAGCATTGTCAAACTCTACCTTCGTCTCACCCTCCGCCCCTTCGGCAAGCATGGACAAGGCCACTCCCGCACTGTAAGGAGACACTATTACATTCTCATTAGATTTCACGGTCTTGTTCACCTCCTTGAAAAAGGAGAGCGCGAAACCTGTGGAAGATCCTTCTTCCGGTTTCTCATACTTAGGTCCGCATGCAGATACGCATACGATAGCAGCAGCCGCTGCCGTAAAAATCAGACTTTTCATAATCACCTGGTCTTTAATGTTTTCTGCCATATTCGGGATCGACCTTCAGCAATGATGTCACTATGACTGTGGCAAAGCAGCATACCATGACAAATATGAAGAACCAGGTATACCCGAGCATTTCCTGGGCATATCCGGCAACCATGCCCGGCAGCATCATGCTCAATGCCATGAAGGCCGTACACAACGAATAATGGGCAGTCTTGAATTCACCATCTGAGAAATACATCAGATACAACATGTATGCCGTGAATCCGAAGCCATATCCGAACTGGTCCAGGGCGACACATGAACTTATGAGCCATATGTTCTGAGGCTGGAATGCAGCGAGAAATACAAATGAAAGGCATGGAAGGGCAAGAGCAAGGGCCATTGGCCAGAGGGAGCGTTTCAATCCCCATCTCGATGCCGCTATGCCTCCAAGAATGCCGCCGACAGTCAGTGCCGCGACACCGACCGTTCCGTAAACGAGTCCTACCGTCTCGGTAGAAAGTCCGAGACCTCCGGCAGAAACCGGATCAAGAAGGAAAGGATTCATCAACTTTACAAGGAAGGCTTCAGGAAGTCTGTAAAGCAGCATGAATATAAGGGCAATACCTATATGCTTCTTCTGGAAGAAGGTCACGAATGTCCTGCGGAATTCACTGAATATTCCGGCAACAGTATTCACTTCCGGACGGTTCTGGTCTGCATGCGGGCGAGGGAGGCGGAAAGTATGCCACAGAGTCAACAAGGCGAAAAGGCCGGCACTTATTGTCAATGTCATGGACCATGCCTTCGGGATGTCGCCAGTATGTCTCTCAAGAAGGCCGGCGATCACGACAAGGACGCCTTGGATGAAGATCGATGAAAGACGGTAGAATGTGCTTCTGATGCCTACGAAAAGCGACTGTTCTTCCTCTCGGAGGGCAAGCATGTAGAAACCGTCAGCCGCTATGTCGTGGGTGGCTGAGGCGAATGCAGTAACCCAGAAGAATATGAGGGAAACGGTGAACAGGGACACGGATGTATTGCCGGAGGCGATCACTTCCGGAGACGGATGCGGAAGACTGAATGCGATGAGGGCGAATGATATGGATATGATTATCTGCATGGCCATCACCCACCATCTCTTAGTCCTGATTATGTCGACAAAAGGGCTCCACAGAGGCTTTATGACCCACGGAAGGTACAAAAGGCTTGTAAAGAAGCCCATCTCTCCCTTCGACATGCCCATGTTGTTGAACATGATGACGGAGATGTTGTTGACTATGAAATAAGGCAGTCCTTCCGCGAAATATAGCGTCGGAATCCACCACCAGGGATTTATTCTGTCTTTCATACAAGTTCTGAATCGGGATAATAATGTTCAAGTATCTGTCTGTAGTCATAGCCTTGCGACGCCATGACTGCCGCTCCTATCTGGCACAGGCCCACTCCATGTCCCCATCCGGCGCCATGAAGTATGACCTTGTCTTCTGTGAGTTCAATTTCAAATGCGGAACTTTTGAGATGGCTTTCGGAGAGTATCCTTCTGATTTCCAATTCCTTTCCGACAACAAGAGTCTGCAAGGAACCTATGATCTTCAGTCTGTAAACCCTGCCTGACTCTCCTCTTTCCAATGCCTGCATATCCTCTATGCGGCCCAATCGGAGACCGCTCCTTCTTTCTATCAGTTCCGAAAGTTCTTCGCGTCCATATTCCTGAGTCCATCTGTAGAAGTCGACGGTTTTCTGGTCATAGTTGTTCAAGACCTGACCGAGTATCTCCTTGTCCTGAGTGTCACAGAAACATTTGGCTTCGTCAGAATGGCCGGGAGTGTCATTCAGCGGCTGGAGATAAGGATAATCCTTGTCATCCCAACATGTGCTGAAACGTTCCATCCGGCCGCCGCAGCATTTCGAGAAACGTGCATCGCAGAGTTCTCCTTCGTGCATGAGCACCTGTCCCCATGTGGCGTCAATGACCTTGCGGACAGTCTTTCCTGTCGCTCTTGTAAGGCCCTGATACCTCTGGCAGTGGTCGTCCGCACAGACGTTGAACAACTTATGGTCCTCATGGTCATACCATTTCACATATTCATAAGGTTTTCCTTCCTGTTTGAGTTCCTCATCGTGATTGAGCAATCCGTCGAGATTCATCACAAGGGAAGGCAGGTCTCTTACTCCCTTCGGGACGGCATGGCAATGCCCCTTGCCTGAATTTCTTATCTGGGCCATAACCCATGAACGGGAGATCACAGCATGGGCTTTCAGGAACTCTTCTGACGCAGAGGCGCTCATTTCGGAAGATATCACGCTCAGAAGATAATCCTCGACTCCAATAACGTTTATCGCGACAAGTCTATCCTTGTCAGTCACGATCTTCAAAGCGCCGGCGAACTTCTGGACTTCCTTTCTCTCCCAATGGAAATCCACTCCGATCGTGACATCATGAAGCACGAATGACGGTTCGGCAAACATCGTGGAAGGGTTCGGAGCCTCGAAATAAAGTTCGTCATATAATGCTCCGTCATATTCTATCTTTCCTTCTCTGAGCGTGGCCTTGCGAAGTCCTGCCCCGTCTGAAAGAATCTCGAAATCGATTTCCTTCGCCGACATAATGCCCACATTGATCTGCGGCTGGGTACGGGTGAGACGGCGTATGATCCTTTGTTCTTCATCTTCGGATATCGACACTTCCCTGACCATTTCGGAAAGAAGGTCCCGGGTGATCTTCTCAAATTCTTCCGGAACAGGGACTATGAACATTCCTCCCATATCTGCACATCCGGGGCTCATCGTAAGATGGTCCGGTCCTTCGCTGAAATAATGATGCGACCTGTGGCGGCTGCGGAAGACTATGATGGAACGGAAGAGTCCTCCGCGATAAAATGTGAACAGGTTGAACAACGGTTCGGTCTCCCCTTCCGGAGTTTCAGCGCAGTCGATAAGCCTGTAAAACATCTTTGCGGCTGACTTCGCTGTTTCCGACTCAAGCACGAAGACGCCGGAGGTAAACCTGCCGTAATGATACAGACGGGCATCCGGCAAAGATGCGACCTGCCTCAGAACCTCCTTATTTTCATCCCAGGACTTCTTATTGTCATCCCGAGCGAAGTCGAGGAATCTCTCCACATCACACTCCAACGGCATGAGTCCAGCCGGAGCAGCCTGGAAATGATGATGGTCAGGAGCGGACGCCCCGCTTCGAGGTCCATTGTAGAAAAATGTGAAATCCGGATATTTCCTTGCCAGGTCGAGCATGTCCACATACCTGTTCAGGATTGACTGGTCCACATGTCTGTCGGCGGCAATCACAAGATGATCCGGGAAGATAGGATAAGGATTGGTGAGGATGTGATATTTCTTTCCTTTCCGGCCTTCGAATTTCAGCATTATCTGCTCAGGCGGGCGGTTTTCACGGCAGAGGAAACATTTCCTTTTTGCGATATCCTCCTTGGTCAGTTTGGCCGCCGAGGAAACCATACGGGCAGGATTGTGCTGGAGCACGACGTCCAGTCCACCGATCTCCATGTCCCTCACCTTCACATTCTTCAGTGCACGGAAATTCTCACAGGCAAGAGGCCAACGTGAAAGTTGGTCTCCTATGAATTTATGTAATGCGGCACTGTTCTTCATCGTCTGTTCATTCTGATCCTTGCCTCGAGTTCCCATGTACGGATGCGGTCCTTATACTGATTATTGGCATTCACTTTCTCTATGTCAAGAGCGGCATCCGAGTTTCCGTCCCATCTGCGGCAGCAATACAGCACGTCATAAATACGGCCGATACGATATTCCCTGCTTATCCGCAGACCGAGTGCGTAATCTTCTCCGTAACTTGTATTCGGAAGGTTCAGTTTTCTCAACAGAGGGGTCCAGAAAGCCCTCGGCGCACCCAATCCGTTGATCCTCAACGCATTGTTACGACCGTTATCCTCTGTCCATTCCTTATGGTCAATGACTCCCGGAGGTATAGGATTCATCTGAAAATCAGTCATCTGATAGGTTCCGACCACCATCGCACACTTCTGCTGCACGAAGGCATCCACAATCTTCTGCAATGTGTCGGGACCGCTGTATACGTCATCACTGTCAAGTTGAACGGCATATTCTCCGCATGCATCGTGATGGACTGCAAGATTCCAGCATCCGCCTATTCCAAGGTCATGCCGTGCAGGAATCACATGGACAAGCCTTTCATCCTTGGCGGCCATTTCCTCCAGAAGAGCGGTTGTGCCGTCTGTCGAATGATTGTCCACGACTATTACATTGTACGGGAATCCGCATTCCTGACCAAGAGCACTCTCCACAGCATCCTTGACTGTCCTGACCCTGTTGAAGACCGGGATGATTACAGAGGCCGTGACAGGGAATGCGGCATTGTCATAGTCTTTCAGGTCCGGCTCCTTGAATTTCGGTTCGAGCCAGCCACCGATACGTCTCAGATGGGATGTGCAGATCTTTTCCATCTCGACCTGGACCGTCCTGTTCTTCGGATCCACATAATCGAACTGTTTCTCGCCCGATTTGCGGTCATCCGTCTCAATTTCAGTATAAAGATATTCGTTTATATGCACGATGTTCTTCATGCGGAGACGAAGATCGTACAACGCGCCATATTCATAATCGACATCCATGGCACGGACTGCCCTTTTGAAAGAAGCGCTCCTGAAAACAAGGACACTTCCGAAATCGAAGTCGTCACGCAACGCTCCCTTCTGGCATGCGATAAGAGGATGTTTCTTCTTCTGTGCCGAGCCGTCAGCACTTGAAACCATCTGATAATGGTCAGCGTATAGCATATCCGCCCCTGTATCCTCGGCAATCGCCAGGATGCGGTCGAGGGCAAACATGCCCATCTCCAAAGGAAGGTCCTTGGTATATATTAGGATGAATTTTTCAGAAACTGCTTCAGCAATGCTTCTCAATGTCTCGGTATTCCTCAAAGAGACACCGGAAAGTACGGTCACGCCTGTGAAGGCTTCGCTGCGGCTGAGGGATTCGACAGTCACAGATATTGCCTCTCCCGACATGGAGGGCACAAAACATTCGATATTCGCCATGGTTACATTTGTTTTAGCATATCAAAGACAAATGTAATCAATTTCCGACTATAAATGAAATTAACTAGAGCAAAGCCAGCAGGGACTTGCGGATCATCTGGAATTCGCTTTCGAAGTTGGGCGTGAAGACATCTTTCCCGAGGCCGGAATCTATTTCCGACAGTTCCCACCAGCGTCCTTCCTCAACCTCTTCAGGATCAGGACGGAGTTCATATGAGCCGACGACTGCGAAGACATTGACCATCTCCCTCTCCACAGAAGACTCGAACTCATAGGTTTCAAGATGTATCGGATTGAATTCCGTCAGGTTCAGTTCCTCGGCGGCTTCACGGTAGACCGCTTCCAGAAGAGACTCGCCATATGACACATGACCGCCGACTGCCGTATCCCATTTTCCAGGCTGGATATCTTTGTGCATCGGCCTCTTTTGAAGATAAATGCGTGAATATCTGTCAATTATATGGATATGTATGACAGGGTGAAGAGGTTTGGCACCACTATGACAATATCCACGGAGAGCCCTTCCGACCACCAGACCGCTAGGCTGTACGACCGGGAGCCATTCGCTTCCCTGCCCCTGGACAGCAGATGATCCCGCAGTCGGAGCAGGGACAATCGGTGCAAGATCATATGGATATATCAGGTCTGTCATGTTACTGTCTTACCGGTTTGAAAAAACTATCTCGACGCAATATGATGAAACATCTCCTACCTTGCCTTCCACATATACATGAAGCCCGTCTTCCTTCTCGACCGAAGCCCTGTATATATCTACCTCATCACCTGCCTTTGTCTCATGGTTGAAGTTGATGGTGAACTCCTTGACAGGAAAGGAAGAGGTGATTTCATATCCCACTGCATTCATCGACCACTGCATGTACATGGCATTGTTGGTGTGGCCGTTGGTGTCGATGTCAGAATATGACACAATATGTCTCCTGACAAGTTCGGGATCCATATCCTTCGGCATCTGAACCTTGTCTGCCGGGGTCTCTATCACGTTCTCCGTGCATACTGTACCCTCTTCCATAAGTTTCGGATCCCTCACAAGACGTCTTGTCTCAAGATTGAGGACAAGCCAGGAAGTCGTAGCCTTGACTCTTTCCTTTCCGTCATTGTCCACAAGAAGAAAGTCCCTTAGGAAAAACAGACGGTTAAGGCCTTTATGCCATGTGTTGAGAGTGATCTCTTCCCTCCACAGAGGCGTGTCGACAAACTCGACATGCACCCTCGAAAGAATCCATGCTGTGTTGGTACGGATAAGGTCATCATAACCGAATCCGAGGTATACCGCATGCCTTCCGGCAGCCTCCTGAGCCATATTCATGAAGGAGGTAGGCTTGAGTCTCCATGCCGCATCGGTATCATAGCATGGAATAGTATGTTTTTCTGTATACTTTATCATTAAAGCGTGCGATTAAGAATCTCCAGTTCTTCTGCTGTATATAGGAATCTGTCTACAAATTCCGGACACATTCTTCCGACAATGGCCCATGCGGCCAAAAGAAGAGTCAGGAGGACAATGATTACAAGCGTAACGACAAGCAGGGTCTTTCCGAATGGCCTTCCGACTTTTTCTGCATGAGTTTCTGCCAGGGTTTCATCTTTCGGCATGACATCAGGAAGAACAGCGACCTCCGGTTCTGCAGCAGGATTGGTTTCTTCTGATGGTTCGGCTACTGTTGCCGGAAGCGGTTCCATTGCTGGAATCGATTCAAGTTTGACGGCTGTTTCCGGTTCTGATGGCTCTGCCACTGGGGTCGGTTCCGGTTTCGCATCCGGTTTTGCCGGTTCTGCTACCGGTTCAGTTTCCGGTTTCGCATCAGTGGCTGCGGGCTTCATTACAGGGTCTGCAAGAAGTGACTTCAAGTCAGTCATTGCCGCGCTTACCTCCTCCGGTGTCTCCTGATGGGTCTTCAATGAAATAGGCTCAAGTCCGAAGCCGTCAGGATAGATGTCCAGGTCCTCATCTGCAATGAAGAACACATTATTCTCCTTTGTCGCCCTCAATCGGCCCAGTCCCGGAAAGACGACCACTTTTCTCGTATGAAGAACGGATTTGAGTTCACTCACATAATCGGTGATGATCTTTTCAGCAACCTCCTTCTCCACTTTGTTGCTTGAAGCATAGAATTCCGCCAGTCCGCTGCCCTGATCAGGCTTGGAACGGAAGAACAGTCTTCTGTAAGGTGGATTTATGGTATATCCCTTATCCGAAAAGGTAGATGGGACCATCTCGGCCACGAATGAGCCGAGACCGGGCAGAATCACCCTGTCATTGTCAAGAATCAGTTCCTTGACCATTTTTGATAAGAGATCTATGTCCATAACAACCGGTTTTAAGGCCAAAAGCCATTTATTCATCAGAACGATTGCAAAGATACATCTTTTTTAAAAATTTTTGAGAAAAAGTTTGGAAGTATAGAAAATTTACCTACCTTTGCAATCCCAAACGACAAGAACAGCGTTTGAGACAACAAATTCCCGAATAGCTCAGTTGGTTAGAGCATCTGACTGTTAATCAGAGGGTCCTTGGTTCAAGTCCAAGTTCGGGAGCAAGAGGATGGCATAAGTCATCCTTTTTTTTACAGAAGACAAATTCCCGAATAGCTCAGTTGGTTAGAGCATCTGACTGTTAATCAGAGGGTCCTTGGTTCAAGTCCAAGTTCGGGAGCAGCAGAGGACAAATCAGTTGAAAAATTGATTTGTCCTTTTTCTTTTGTACTGTGTTGCTTTTAAAGTTCTATCCTGCACGGTTTTCCTGCTCATTATCAATCTCCTCAAAAGAATCCCGAGAAATGGAATTTCAAACAAATGACTCAACCAAAGACAGGAGATTTCTAAATCCGCAGACACAGCACCAATGCCACTTATCTGGCCATGGGAGAATACGGCTAAGGCTACATCAGGAAGAATAACCTTCGGGAACGAAGGTGATCATATTACATTGTCGCCAAGAATTTCTCTATGGATGCTTGGAGTGGTTTCAGATCCTGCTTTACGACATTCCAAAGGAATTTAAAACTGACCTGATAATAATCGTGAACCAAAATATGTCTCATACCGCTTATCAGATGCCATTCCACATCAGGGTGTGCTTCCTTGAAGTCCTGAGACATTTTATAAACAGACTCGCCTATACATTGTACATTATACGCTACTGCATGACAGCATATCTTATCGTTTTCAAACTGCTCATATGACTCATGATCCGCAGTAAACTCTAAAATATTGGCAATGGATTTGAGGATCAGTTCCAGATGAGCCTTATCGTTAACTCACCCTTTCATAGATCAGTTTTTTATCTCGGTTTGCACTTTCCACAGCAAATGGCAACAGAGAGCCATCTTCTACCAAGTCCACCTTTCTGCCAAATATATTCTCCAGTTCATATTGAATACGAATATATCCGATCAGTGAAACTTCAGCCTTTTCATCAAAAACAACTATGATATCGACATCACTCGTTGGGGTCTGTTCGCCACGGGAAAATGACCCGAATACCCAAGCCTTTAAAATAGGTTGAGTACTCAGATATTCTCTTACTTTATCAAGTACCTTTTCATCCATAGCGTCAATTGTTGTCATTATCTTCTGCAAAATTAAGATTTTCCGATTATTATGCAAATTTAAGGCTATGTAAAGGAGACACTTCTTGATTTTGCAGGAAGTCATCACAGCCTCTACTTCCTCAGAGCATAGCGTTGCAGATACTGCATCAAGCCGTCCTTGTTGCTGTCGCTGATTGAAAGACGGGTGCCGTCGCTGAGCAGGATTACGGAGCGTTCCACTTCGCGGACATGATACATATTGACAAGATAGGAGCGGTGTATCTGACGGAAGTGATCCGGCAGATAATCATGGATGTGTCGGAAGGTGGTATGGGTCAGCAACGGATCGCCATCGGTCACATGCACTTTCAGGTATTCGTTCATGCCTTCAATATATATGATGTCCCTGAGCGGCACACGTACGTACCTGTAATCGACTTTGAGATACAGGATATCCGTTTCGGAAGGTGCCGGAGAAGCGGATGAGGACGGATTGGCAGGATGAATGTAGTTCCAATGTTTCAGGACATTGCCGGCTACTGTCTGGAAATCAGAAAAATCATAAGGTTTAAGCAGGTAATCAACTGCCCTGACCTTATAACTGTCCACTGCATATTCGGCATAAGCGGTCACAAAGACAACAAGAGGAGGATCCACAAGTGACTTGACGAAATCGAGGCCGCTTATATCCGGCATGTTGATGTCTATGAACATCACATCTACATTCGTATCAGCCAGCACCTGCATGGCTTCAACCGCACTTGAACAAGTTGCGGCAAGTTCCATATACGGAATCTTCCCGATATAATTCACGACTTTGTCGAGAGCCATCGGCTCGTCATCGACTACGAGGCATTTCAGTTTTACAGACATGGCAATTTCAACATTACGGTGTATTCTTCTTCTGTCTCATCTATTTCAAGTTCATAACGGGTATCATAAAGAAGGTCGAGGCGGCGCTTTACATTCTCAAGACCCACTCCCCCTTCATTAACGACGGACGCATCAGCATTGGCCTTTGTATTTCTGCAGCAGAAATCAATCATGCCGTCAGATTCCTTAATATTCACCTTGATCATCGAGGCCTTCATATAACTTACGCCATGCTTGAATGCATTCTCGATAAAACTGATGAAAAGCAACGGCGGAAGTTTCACAGAATCGGAAGGATCGGATGGGGCATCGAACTGAATATCAACCTTGTCGGCAGGATAACGTCTCCGCATAAGTGAGATATAACTCGAGATGAACCGCACCTCTCTGGCAAAGGTCGTAGAAGAATTATCACCTTCATACAGCACATACCTCATGAGTTTTGACAGTTCGATGATCATATCCTGAGCCTTTACAGGATCCACCTCTATCATGGCATGTATATTATTAAGCATATTCATGAAGAAGTGAGGATTGATCTGCGTCTTCAGATATTTCAATTCCTCCTGAAGCCTCATGCTTTCAAGTTCAGACAGCACTTCCTGCTCCCTGTATGACTTGAAAAAAAGCGATATGCCAAGATTGAAACCAAGCACCAACATGCCCAAGAAGACATTCAGCAACACCGGCAACGGTATCATATGTCTGTGAGGACCATCGCCGGGTCTGTTCATAGGCATCAACGGCGGGAGTCCATGTGAAGGTCTCGCAAGACTGTCTTCACGCATTTCCTTGCGTTCCGCCTCCATCCGGCCAGAGATGACCTTGAAATTCACATACTGATATACGCTGAATACAGCCAATGCCACCGCCACTGACAGTATGTATGCCTTATACCTGTGAGTTGAAAGGAACCGGGGAATAAGATAAAAATTGTTGACCTGAAACAAGATGGCAAAAGGCAGAAGTGCGATCCACCATCCGATGATATCCCTCCATTCGAATTCGCTTCCCTTGGCGGAAGCGATAAGTTCGAGAATACCCGGGAATATAAACAGTACAAGCCATATCGCCATATAGACGATCGACTCGCTCATTCTTGACCTGTCAGTGCCTTTCTTGTGGTTCATATCACCAGCCTTTCTTGATATTTTCAGCCATCAGGCCAATAAGTCTCTGGCGAGCCTCCATGCTGGCCCATGCCACATGAGGAGCAAGCCGCATACGCTCAGGATGCCTCATCTTCAGATAAGGATGGTCTTCCGGAATCGGTTCGGTCACAAACACATCGATTCCCGCACCTGCAATCACCCCATTGTCCACAGCCTCCGCCAGATCCTGTTCCACAACGATTGCTCCACGGCCCATATTGATGAGATATGCAGTCGGTTTCATCATTGCAAGTTGTTCCTTGCCGATAAGGTTTTCCGTCCTTGCATTAAGCGGAGCATGAATCGAGACTATATCGGATTTGCCGAGAAGTTCTTCCAGAGGAAGAGATGGATAATCCGTGCAGTGGCCCGTGCCGGAAGTGGAGAAATAGCACACGTTCATTCCGAACGCTTCAGCAATCGACGCCACCTTTCTTCCGATGTTGCCAAGTCCGATGATGCCGATAGTCTTTCCTGCGAGTTCCCACCAGTTCCAGTTCGGGTCGGTGAACATTCCGCTGCGGGAATACCTTCCGGACTTGACGCTTTCATCGAAATACGGAGCACCACCCACAAGCGACAGCATATGCATGAAAGTGGACTGGACCACGGAGTCGGTGGAGTATCCGGCCACATTTCGAACCGGTATGCCCTTGGAAGCCGCATATTCGACATCGATGTTGTTGACTCCGGTTGCAGCAATGCATATGAGTTTCAGATTCGGAGCGGAATCGATCAGTTCCTTGTTCACCAGGACCTTGTTTATGAGCAGGACATCCACATCCTTGACCCTTTCCTTCGCCTCGGCCGGAGTGGAACTCTCATAACGGGTGAAATCGCCCAGAATTTCAAATGGCTCGAAAGACACATTGCCCATCGTCGCCGCATCCAGAAAAACTATTTTCATGTTCAGAATTTTTGTTTCCGTAAAAATACAAAAAAAGAGGAAGAATCCGAAAATTCTTCCTCAATCCTTGAAATGTGCGGATGATAGGAGTCGAACCTACACGCCGTGAAGCACTCGCACCTGAAACGAGCGTGTCTACCATTTCACCACATCCGCGTCAAAAGCGGAGCAAAGATACAAAATGTTTTTAAATAACGAACTATTTTCAAAAATTTATATGATGACATCAAACACAAATTCTTCCTCCCACCCTTGAATCTTCAAGGCAATATGGCTTACGGCGAAGTCCAGTACCATGCTTATATCCTCCAGGTCCGGAGCAGTCCAGTCGTATCCGGCCGACTCGATATAGACTCCCAAGGCAAAACATTTCATCACTCCGCTGCCGTCATCAATTTCAAGGACCAGAGAATCATCCTTCTGACGAGGGACCGTAATCCGGCATCTGCCTTCCGGATCAGGATATCTTCCGCATTCAAAAAGTCCATCCTGTGGCCTTCCAAGAGCATCATAACCGTCTATTCCACCTTTCACCGTGAGTCTGGCATCATAGGATTCCTCACCCTTGACATACATATCTATGACACAGTGATTCTTCCTCATCCTGACCACTTCCCTCCACATCTCGCAATCGGCATTGATTACGGAAGAATGCATGAAGACCGGAGGACATTCATCGCCCAAAGGAATATTCAGTCCGTCTTCCGAAATCATCGATGATGCTCCGTCAGAGATACTCACATTCAGAACGGTTCTCGGCACATCAAGAACATATTCCTTGCCGATGAACTCGTCTTCAATTACATCGGCATGCACATAACCGTCCGGAACGCTCACATACAGGTCTGCTGCTCTGACGACGGCAGTATCGACCTCACTTAAATCCAGCACCAACCGGCATGGGCATGCTTCCCTATATTCCTTGACCGAACAGCCGGTCCATTGCAAGGCGCCGACCAGCATGATCAGCATTCCGAACGGTATCCTTCTCATAATGCTGAATATCAGATAGTTTCTACATAATCACTTCCATCCTTCCAATCCTGGACTGTCACTGTAAATGTGGCCTCATTGGTAGATACAGGGATATCAGGAGATGATGAGCCAGGACGGGTCACTGTAAGCGAAACCGTATATTCCGTATTCTGGGCAACGTCTGCAAGAGTCACAGGATAATAGCATGTCTCTCCTCCCAAAGTGGCCTCAACCACAAGACGGGTCTTTCTTGCCGACCAGGTTCCACCATTGGCATCCGTAGAAGCAGGATTCGGATAACAATAGAAATAATGCTGCGTCGAATATGTCTTTCCATATGCAAGAGCCGCCTTTGGCGAATCATACAGAAAAGATGGTGATCCTGTTTCATATTTCATCTTGTTATACCATGTTCCCGGTGCTGACGAAGTCAGATATGTCCTGTCTCCCGCTACATTTATCAGATAGACAGCCGTCACCACGAAAGCCTTGTTACGGTTTGCTTCCAGAGCCATCTGATTCTTCACACTCAAGAGAGTAACCTTTGCCGCCAAACGTGATACATTGATTGTAACCGAGTTTGACGACGCTGCCAGTTCCTTTGTCAACTGACCGCTCATTACAAGTTTTCCTGTCGAATTTTCAGACAATTTCGATGTCTTCGACTGCAGTTCGGACAAAGTTGCGATTCCTGATTGCGACGGTGCATTGACCAAAGCGACAATTTCCTTGTTTCCTGGGAGACAGGTCAGTTTAAGGGTGGATGCATCGGCACTTCCATATGCCTCCAGAGCACCGGACTGCTTGTCGAACACAAAGATCTGAAGATTCGACACCTTGTCTTCACCGGAAGGCGTTCCGGAGACCTTGGTCTTCGCAACCGGAACAGAAACTTCCAGTTCCGCCATACCATCCGCCGACTGCGGAAGATCGATTGTCTTTTCATTGCAACTCACAAGAGTCATTGCAGCAAGCGCTGCCAGATAAATACATTTTCTCATGATAGTAATATTTTTAAGGGGTTAATGTTCATCTCTCTTTCTGACCAGCAGATGCATTTCCGGATCGAGATTCGCCCTGTGTCTCATATATGGATCATAAGCCAGGCACAGGTCATAATATTTCAAAGCCTCGTCATGCTGTCCGAGCCTCGACAGCACCATAGCCTTGAGATAACACACCTTCGGGTCCTTGTCGTCAAGCCTTCCAAGCACATCGAGAGCGGAATGATTATAATCTGCCGACATGAAGGCTAGAGCCGCATTATAGTCATCATATGGCCTCAATATGGTCACAGCCTTCTTATAGTCCAGCAACTTCAAGGCTTCGACTCCCGACATATATACAGAGTCGATTTCTGTCGTATGTACCGTATCCCTGACCATACCGGAACGATGCATGTGAAAATCAAAACGTACGCTGCGCAACTTCGGATAAATCTTTTCGCGCAGATAACGGTATTCCGGCAGCATGGATATCCTTTTCTCCACGACATCCGGCCTAGACAAATCTTCCATGAGGGTCAGAATATTCTTTCGCGACCTTTCAGAAATTATGGTGTCATTCGCAACCAGTTTTTCCAACTGCTCCCAGTTTTCCGGAAGTTCCGAAGCCCTGAGACTATCCTTCCATTCAACAGGGACATATTCTCCGATGTATTTCCTGACCGCTTCCGACCTTGACGCCGACAACTTCCTGTTAAGAGCATATGGTCCTTCCGGAGAGCAAGAGGCCACGATCACAAGCGAATCCAGTTCAAGGTCCTCCCTTGCAACTACGTCATCAATACATCTGACCACACGTCTCAGTTCATCAGCATTGTCACCCAAAGTAGTGTCCACTGCTGAACTTCCCTGACGGAAATCGATGAATGCCTTGGTATTGTCCTTCACGGATCTCTCAAGCACTGTCATCCTGTATTTCACTCTGTCATCGACCAAGGAGGAAAGAGAACTGATATAGAAGGTAAGTTCTTCTGCAAAAGGCAGTTCACATATGCACTCCCCTTTTTCAAAGAGCCTTCCCTCAAGCGACACAGCCACTTTCTTCAAGCCCGGCCTGCTCCGGAAAGTATGCACATACCTATAAATGAAATCACCATCAGAACCAGTCAGAACGGTATCAAGCCTGATTCCTTCCGTGACTATCGGATCCTTGACATATCTTTCAAACATCTTTCCAGCCCTTGCCTTGCGTCTTTCGTTCATCTGATGTTTGAGATGTCTGGTGTAATGTTCCAAGGCCTCACGCTGAGTCACTCCGAAAAGATTCTCTGCCTTCGGCTCCGGTATTATAGTCGAGTCAGTCCTCATGGCATAGGTCTCTGGATAATGCCTTTCAAGAAAAACCTCCAACTGACGCATCCGGATGAAATCCGTCGTATCGGTGATGATGGAGGCCAGGAATGCCTTATACCTCTGATAGCCTTTCAATTGTCCCTGCCTGTATCCGGTTCCCGTTATATATAAGGCATCGAGAGGCAGCACATCTTCCTGAACCGACATGAACGGCAATATCTTCAACTGCCACTGCGAGTCCGACATTGCGGACGGAACCGAGACATCGAAACTTATGGACACATATCCTGCCCTCTCGGCCACATTCCTGAACCTCGCTGTCACCTTGGAAGCATTGATGACATCTGTGGCCACCATTTCACCGGTCTCCGTATCTCTGATGGCATTCATTATTATAGGCTCATCCGACAGAGAACTTCTGATGCTGTCTATCAGCACCTCCTTGTCATCATCTTCTTCAATCTTTTCTTCATCCGAGACGGAAAGGCCCACAGACACATTACCCGACCGTATCTGACGGATCTTACCATATGGAGAACAGGACACAAGGATAGCCATAAGCATGGCCAGAGCCATAAATCTGGATTCAGAAAACATAGACAAGCGACAACATTATATCATCCGGAAGGACAAAGAATCTGTCACCGGAATCCAGTGTGACTCCACAGACCGGACATGAGTATCTTCTATATCTGTCGGCTCCTGCCCAGGCTCCGACTCCGAACTCGATGTTGAAATGAGGGCCCAGCATATAGGTATATCCCGCATACAGACCGGCACCGAAACGGTCTCCTTCCTCTGTCTCCGGAGATATTATTCCTCCCGTATTATACTCCTGATAGCGAAGTTTTCCTGCAAACCACCATCCCGACCATATATGCCAAGGCCACCACCTGGCTCCTACGCTATATGACTGTTGCCTGTACTGGAACTGACGGTCCGGATCGCCTTTTCTGAATGTGAAAGGATTATATCTGACTCCTGCCGTAAGACATACTTTTCTGGATATGGAACATGACACATCGGCATTCATGGTTCCCAGTGCAGCATAGCCGAGAAGGTCAGTCGAGACAGAAAAACGTTGCGCCTGCATCCTGCAGCAGATCAGCAGCAGAATAATGATAGGCAACAAATAACGACCATGTCTCATAACATTCTCAATATCTGTTGAAAACCTGTTCGATCATCTCCCTCTGCTCTGGGAAAGCCAACATCAATGCCGATTTGAGTTCCGGTTTGGACACGACATCAGTCGTGAGGACTGAGAATATGTCCGAAGTTGTCATTCCCCTCTCTTCCAGGAAACGGAATATCTGCGGATAGAACCAGTAACTTGTACCGAATGAAGGATAGGTGCCGCCGTATCTTTCCTTATATAGTTTGCTTTCTACATAATATGCCCACATCTCGCCGATCTCGCAATATCCTGCACCCACACCAGTGCCGTCACCATACATCATGTCTCTCGACGACAGGAAAGACTCTATCATATAAAGTATATAATTGTTCCAATACCCTGTGCCGACTTTAGAGAAATGGCTGGCATGCGAGAGTTCATGGCTTGTTGTGGAATAAAGATCCGCATAGTCCTTCATTGACTTAGAACCGATTGTGATATCCGGCAGAAATGCTTCCAGAAGGCCCGCATATTCCTGAAGATATGCCCGGAGGAGGTCATTACGCACTATCGCACCATGATGGAGCATGACCGCACTGCTGGCATCAAGAAAATTGAGAATCCAGATGCGGAGGTCGCCAGGAGGTGCAGTGATATCAAGATCTTCTGATGCACAACGGCTTATATAATCATATGCAGCATTGTTCACCGCACATCTGCGGAAAAGTTTCTCATCCGAATTTGCCGTGACGGTCATATTGACTCCCTCAGGAGAAGACTTGCCGAGAGTTGAAACAGAAGCGGGAACAAGAATCATATTGAAGCCTATTGAAAAACCTTTCTCATTCTTGAAAACCAGTCTGTAACGAAGGTCGGACGCATATGTCTTCTCCATCTGATAATATCCGTCACGGTCAGTATATGCGTGATCGAATTTCACGAAAGAGTTGCACGAGACCTGTACTCCGGCCACTCCGAAAGGCTGACCACCCTTGAAGTCCGCATCTTCTATCGTTATGCGACCGGACGGCTGCACCTTTGACGAGGCCTTCGTGACAACAGGTGCCAGCCTTGATTCATTTCCGGTCATCTTATAAGCCATCCTCTCAACTTCCGCCCAATCGATGCCGTCAGCACGTGTTCCTGCTGCATTTTCCGCTATGAAGCATTCATCGATTATCTCATATCTGATGTCAGGGAACACGAAATCAGCCGGCACGACAGCATATTGCCATGTAACCTTGTTTTCGGGTACATCAGGATCATGATACCAGTCCCCCTCCACCACAATGTCGTAATCCATAGGGTGGTCAGTAAGATGGATCCCAAGAGAGTGAAGAAGTTCATATTCGACATCATCAGCCGGAAGGAAACGCACATACAGGTCAGTGGTCTTGATATCCGTCCTGTCCGACTTTACCGGATATAGCGAGTTCAGGGCTTTCGTCATGTTGGCCGTAGTGTAAGGATTCTCCAGACGGTCACCAAGAACGATCATGTCATGCTTGAGGTCGCGTCCGTATTCATAATCAAGAGCACGGTCTCCCTTGAAGTCTTCCTTGCCGCATGAGACCGTTGCGATCATCATGAGCACAATAGCAATCTTTCCTCTCATAATTCAATCATTTAATTACGGAGGCAAAGTTCCCCACTATTATCCGTGTAACGAAAATTAATGAGTTTATCTAAACAAATCGGCCTTCTGGACATCCAGAAGGCCGATTTTCCTTTATAAACTGTCTCAACTTTTCAAAAAAGCGGAACGAAATCCCTAGAAATAACTTACTGTCTTCTGCTCTACTGCAGAAAGAATGCTGTTAGCGACACGGCTGACTCCGAAACGGAAAAGGTCTCTGTTCAGCCATTCCTTTCCAAGAAGTGAAGAAACGATAGAATAGTAGCAGAGAGCGTCTGCTGCTGTCGAGATTCCTCCCGCAGGCTTGAATCCGATTTTCTTGCCGGTCATTTCATGATACTTGGCGATACACTCGCACATTATATATGCGGCAAGCGGAGTGGCATTTACGTCAACTTTTCCTGTCGATGTCTTGATGAAGTCCGCTCCGGCCTCCATAGCGAGGAAAGAGGCATTCGCGATGTTCTCAGGAGTCCTCAGAAGACCTGTTTCAAGGATAACCTTCAGATGGACTTTTCTTCCCTGCCTTCCTGCAACCTCATCGATGATCCTGCGCACCTGACGGATCTCCTCCGATGCAGCCTCATGGTCTCCTGCGAGGAATGCATTGAGAGCCAGAACGATATCCACTTCGTCTGCACCCTGCTCAACAGCCATTTCCACTTCCTTGAGTTTCACTTCAAGGAAACTCTGTGATGAAGGGAAGCATGCAGACACGACAGTGATGTTGAAATCAGTCTTTCTTGCCTCCTTCACAACAGCGGCGAAATTGGAGAAGACGCAGATCGATGCAGGAAGAGGCCATTCAGGATAACGCTCCTGAAAATCATTGACCTTATTCACAAGCCTGGTAACAGATGCAGGTGTGTCATCAGTCTTCAAAGTAGTGAGGTCCATCATGGAAAAGCACTCCTTGTAGACCTGATCAGAAGCGATGTTGTCCATATTGGCTGCAATCATCTCTATCGCTCTGCCTATTGCATCATTATCAGGTGTATAACCGTATTTGTTCAAGTAATCCATATGTCTTAATTTAGAATTTCAATTTTGAATCAACTATTATAGTAACCGGGCCGTCATTGACAAGAGACACCTTCATGTCAGCCCCGAATATTCCTTTTCCAACCTTCCTGCCAAGGTGTTCTTCCAACTTCAGCAGAAACTTTTCATACAGAGGGATGGCGACATCAGGCTTTGCCGCCTTGATGTACGACGGACGGTTGCCTTTCACAGTGGAAGCATACAGGGTGAACTGACTTACCGCAAGTATTTCTCCATCCACATCTTTCACAGAAAGGTTCATCACTCCCTCGGCATCGTCGAAGATACGCATTGCCGCTATCTTCTTTGCCGTCCACTCGATATCCTCATCCGTATCCTCGTCGATAAAAGCCGCAAGCACAAGGAGTCCGTTTCCGATACGGGATTCATATCCTTCCGCCGGAACAGACACACAAGCCTCTGTAACTCTTTGTATTACCGTCCTCATTATCCTCTGATCTGCACTTTAAATCCCTCGTCTACGAGAGGCTGCACTAAAGCCTCCATCTCTTCGACCGTATATTTCTCCAGACTCTTGTCAGGAGTTTCTCTGTCAATCGTATATACCATGATTTCCCGAGGATTCGTCTTCCTCACGATGTCCATCCATCCGTTCAAGGCTTCAGGGGACGTGGTATCGAAATCCGGAGACTTCAGGAACATGGTCTGAAGTATGAACCTTCCTTCAAATTTCATCAGAGCCTCCACAACCTCATCGAGCCTGTAGTTTCCGACCGGCTTGTTTATCATCCTCACCAGTTCATCCGATGAAGCATCGATCTTCAGGATCGGATTGTCTACACGTTTGAGAGCCTCTGCAACTGCCGGTCTTCCTGTCAGAGTGGCGTTCGAAAGAACTGAAACCTTGGCGTCCGGATAATATCTGTCACGGCATCTCAGGACCGCATCAATGATTTCCGGGAAGTCCGGATTCATCGTAGGCTCACCGTTTCCTGAAAAGGTTATGGAATCGACCGGAACCCCTTCTGCCGCAGCCTTTGACATCTTCTCCTCCATGGCGGCCTCCACCTCTGCCAGACGTGGAAACACTCTGTCTGCCACACCGTCCTTATTCCATCCGCATTCGCAATAAATACAGTCAAAATTACATAATTTCCCTTTCGAAGGCAATATGTTTACCCCGAGAGAGGACCCCAGGCGGCGGCTGAAAATCGGTCCGAAGACTATGTCATCAAAATGCAGCATTCTATATCACTCTTTTCGATCTGCTATGTGCTGTGACGAAACCATCATTATCCGTTTCCGACACATATACTATACCCGGACACTTTCCGACTGAAAGGCTTCCAAGTCTGTCTTCCTTTCCAAGGAACCTGGCACCGTTCTGACAAGCCCAGACAAGAAGTTCATTCATAGGAACCTCTGGGAAATTATCATGAAGGCATACGAGTTCCTTCACGATGTCAAGATCGTCGTTGCTTGAAAGCGAGTCCGTTCCCAATGCGATTGCCAGTCCGTTTTTCCTCATCAGGGATATAGGTGGCAATGCATTGTGTATGAAGATATTGGAAAGAGGGCATATTGCAAAATATGCGTTCTTCATAACCTTCCTTATCGCATCGATGTCGCTCTGCTGAAGGCATACGTTATGTACAAGAAGTATATGCTCATCGTAAGGACCCTTCTTTGCGGCAGCGAGTCTGTCTATGAAATACTCCAAAGACGACCTTCCAGTTACAGGCGGCGTGCTCATTCCCGATCTCTTCCTGTTCTCGTACATCGCTCCGGAACCGCTTATAAGCAGGTCCTCCTCTTCCTGGCTTTCCTGGGAATGATACGAAAGGAAACCGGATTCAAGTCCTGCCGCGGCTGATTCTGACAGAAGTTGCGGACTCATAGTATAACATGAATGTGGGGTCGGAGCAGCATCAATACCCGCTGCGTCAGCCTTCTCATTCAATTCCCTTACATCCTTCATGACTCCCTCGCACATATGAGGTTCGCTTCCGAACACCTCAAGGAAAGTCCTCGTATACATTCTGTGATCCTTCTTTACATCGAAAGACGAATCATCATTGCTGATGTCTGCCATTGCCGATACTCCATCCTCCCACATCTTGTCCATCCACTTCCTGACGAGTTGCTGCTTCACTTCAAAACCGGCCCAGTCTCTGAGTTCATTGATCTGGTCGATGAAGCCGGCCATACCCGTTCCCTTGCGGAACTTGCCATGAAGATGTGAAAGTTCTACATGGCAATGTGCATTTACGAAACCTGGCACGATGGCTCCAGGAAGCACTTCCTCTCCCTCTTCACACCTGCCAACAGCAGTGATCGTTCCGTCTTCATCATATTCGACGAAACCGTTTCTTATCGGTTGAGCATCATCCAACGTATACACGAATGAGGCTGCTATTCTATTTCTGTTCATTATATGTCCTTCTTTGTAAGCGGTGCCTTCCTGACATGTCTCTTCACGTCTCCTGACGGTTGCGGAGGTCCCGGAGGTTCCGGCAGCAATTTCTCAGGAGCATCCAGACGCAACTTCTTCGCCCTAAGAGTATCGACCTGCCCGACATCAGCCTTAAGGCTGTCTGTCTTCAGCGAATCAACGTACAATGTGTCAGACAGTATTATCATCCTCAACCGGTCGTAGACCGTATCTGACTTTTCGACAGACTTAAGCATATATGCCGAAGTGAGAGAATCCAAGACGAAGGTTATGCTGTCATAGTAATGTACATACGGTTCTTCACCAAGATATGGGAATATATCTTCTGCACGGAAGTTCGTCTTGATGATCGCAGCCAGTCTGGCCTCTTCCATCTGTCCCTTCGTCCTGCGGAGTTCCTTCAGCCTCTTGTCAAGGATTTCGGATGTATGCCTCAAGATTCTGGAGAATCTTTCCGGGTCATTCATATACACATTCACACTATGCATGTAATCCGCAGTAGTATAGCCATACTGGTTCAGAATCGGCTCATACACAAGGGATGTGTCGGCAATCATCCTCACATCCGGGGTCATGCTGATCCACTGGTCGGTCATCAGCATTTCTGCATAAATTCTGGATAGTTTGGCGCGTGGAATCACCTTCTCTTCGCTCTTGTCGCACGCGGAGAGAGAGGCCGTGAGTACGGCCAGCAACACCATGACATATCGCAGCATCTTGCCCATAACTATCTCAATGAAGCGCCGAATTCATTCTGGAATGTAGAGAGGAGTTTGCTCATGACTCTTTCCACATCGTTGTCTGTCAGGGTCTTTTCGAGGTCCTGAAGCACAAAACTCAAAGCATACTGCTTCTTTCCTTCAGCAATCTTTTCACCTCTGTATACATCGAAGAGTCCTACCTGCTTGAGGAGTTTCTTGCCCACACGGAATGCACTCCTGCGAAGATCCGCATAACTTACAGACTCATCAAGAAGGATGGCAAGGTCACGTCTTACCTCAGGGAACTTAGGAAGTTCCTTATACTTGATCCTGTTCCTCTTCACAAGTTCGAAAAGTGCAGGCCAGTTGATCTCAGCCGCAAACACAGGCTGCTTGATGCCGAACTGCTTGAGCCTTGCAGGAGCGACCGTACCCATGACAGCAAGTCTCTGGTGAGAACCCGGAAGGTTATATGCAAGACCTTCAGAGAAGATATCTGCCGGAGCAGCCTCAGTCTCAAGCGAATAGATGTCGCAGCCGAAACGTTTCAGGAGAAGTTCGAGATATCCCTTCAACTGGAAATAACTTCCCTTTCCAGGGTCCACACGCCATGACTTGTCAGGCTGACCGCTCATGAAGAGAGCGTAGCATGTGTGCTCCTCATATGAGTCGAGTGTCTTTCCGTCCTTTGAAGGATCGAAAGAGTACACAGAACCGTATTCGAATGTCTTGACATTGGTGATCTGACGGTTGATGTTATATGCAATCACTTCAAGTCCGTTAAGAAGAAGAGTCTGTCTCATCACATTGAGATCGGAACTGAGCGGATTCATGATCCTCACGCACTTCTCTTCAGGGAAGGTCTTGAGTTTTGCATAGTAGTCAGACTTTGTAAGGGAGTTGTTCATTGTCTCCACGAAGCCGTTGGCAGCAAGGAAGTCAGCGATGGACTTTCTGACCTGCTCAGGCTCAGGCTTCTGAGGAGCATTTACAGACATCCTCATTGCCTGCGGAAGTTCGATGTTGTTATATCCGTAGATTCGGAGAATTTCCTCAACGATATCACACTCACGATAAACATCGACCATATATGACGGAACCGCAACCTTGGCACCTGTCTCTGTCTTCTCGATAAACTCGTATGCAAGATTTTCGAGGATGCTCTCGATCACGTCATGACCGATCTTCTTTCCTACAAATCCTTCGATACGTCCGTAGTCAAGATCCACGACCTTCTTCTCGATCTTCTCAGGATATGACTCCTGAACCTTTCCGACAATCTGTCCGCCGGCAAGTTCCTGGATGAGAAGGGCAGCACGTCTTGCTGCATATTCCACTACGAGAGGGTCTGCTCCACGTTCATATCTGAACGAAGCGTCTGTCTTGAGACCATGTCTCTTTGAACTTTTCCTGATTGAAACCGGATTGAAATATGCACTTTCAAGGAAAACGTCAACTGTCGTATCGGTCACGCCTGATTCCTCACCGCCGAACACACCTGCGAGGCACATAGGCTTCTCCGCATTGGCGATCATAAGGTCAGCAGCGCTTAATGTACGTTCTACACCGTCGAGAGTGACGAATTTCTCTCCTTCCTCTGCCCTGCGGACAACCACCTTATCTCCGATGATCTTCGATGCGTCGAATGCATGAAGAGGCTGACCGACTTCATGAAGCACGAAGTTGGTGATATCCACGATGTTATTGATCGGCCTGAGACCGATGGAAAGAAGTTTCTTCTGAAGCCAATCAGGTGATGGAGCGACCTTGACGCCCTTGATGGTGGTTCCGGAATAACGTGGAGCACCGTCTGTTGCGGTAACCTCGACCGGTATCGCCTCACCTTCGCCTTCTGCAAATGCAGACACATCCGGGATATTGAGGCTGCACGGTATGCCGTTATGCTTGAGATATGCATAAAGGTCACGAGCGACACCGATATGAGAAGCGGCATCAACACGATTGGCAGTAAGGCCGATCTCGATCACAGCATCAGTTGCGAGGCCGAGATAATCCTTTGCAGGGGTTCCGACAACCGCGTCAGGATCAAGAACCATGATTCCGTCATGCGACTCGCCTATTCCGAGTTCATCCTCAGCGCAGATCATTCCGAATGACTCAACTCCACGGATCTTTGACTTCTTGATCTTGAAGTCTTCACCGAGCACTGTACCTACGGTTGCAAGAAGAACCTTCTGACCGGCAGCGACATTCGGAGCGCCGCACACGACCTGAAGAAGTTCAGGATCACCTGTATTCAACTTGGTTATATGGAGGTGGTCAGAATCAGGATGCTCAACACATTCTACGACTTCTGCCACGATTACACCTGCGAGACCGCCGGGAATCTCTTCCACCTGTTCTAATGCATCGACTTCAAGTCCGATTGAAGTCAACGCCTCTGCAACGGCCTCTGGAGCGAGGTCGCACTCAAGATAGTCCTTGAGCCAATTATACGAAATCTTCATATTATGTATCTTTTAATTTTCCAAATCCTCCTTCGAGAAGAGAGACTTCACGAATTCACGTTTATTAAACACCTTAAGGTCATCTATACCCTCTCCTATACCGACAAACTTGATCGGAACACGGAACTGGTCCACGATACCGACCACGACACCACCTTTGGCAGTACCGTCCAGTTTGGTTATTGCAAGAGCGGATATATCAGTGGCACGGGCAAATTCCTTGGCCTGCTGGAATGCATTCTGACCGGTAGATCCGTCAAGCACAAGAAGGACTTCGTGCGGTGCATCAGGAATCACCTTCCTCATGACATTACGGATCTTTGTAAGTTCGTTCATCAGGTCAATCCTGTTGTGAAGACGGCCCGCCGTATCGATGAGGACCACATCCGCATTCTTAGCGACAGCAGACTTTACAGTATCGAAAGCGACCGAAGCCGGATCCGAACCCATATCCTGCTTGACGATGTCCACGCCTGCTCTTTCAGCCCAGATTGTAAGTTGATCTACAGCAGCAGCACGGAATGTGTCAGCAGCACCCACGACAACCTTCTTTCCCTGAGCCTGGAGTCTGCTGGCAAGTTTGCCGATAGTGGTGGTCTTGCCCACTCCGTTAACGCCGACAACCATGATCACATATGGTTTCTTCGAGAAATCGAAAGGTTCCACAACATCATCAGAAGTCTCATCCTCGGTCACATTAAGGAGAGTGGCGATCTCATCACGAAGCATATCGATCAACTCATCCAATGTCACATACTTGTCCATGTTCACCCTCTCTTCAAGACTCTCAATGATCTTAAGAGTAGTGTCAACGCCCATATCTGTCGCCACAAGCGCCTCCTCAATCGCATCAAGGAGGTCATCGTCAACCTTGGCCTTGCCTATTACAGCATGCGAAAGCCTCTTGAAGAAGCCCATGTTGGTCTTTTTTACACCTTTGTCAAAAATGCCCATAAAACACTAAGTTTAACTTGCAAATATAATGATTTTAGAGCGCATAAAAAAGTGGCGTAGTCGAATATTTTCAACTACGCCACTTATTTAGCGAACTGTCCGGAAAGAATTATTTCTTTGCGAAGAAATCCTTTGCCTCTGACTCCTCAACCAACTGCTCTGTGAATACATAAGCACCTGTCTTTGGAGACTTGTCCATACGGATACACTTTACCATCTTCTTGAGTGTACCGGCCTTGAAGGTTGCGACTGCTTTCTTTGCCATTTCTAATTCCTCCTAATTATTTGATCTCGCGATGAAGAGTAACCTTCTTAAGGAAAGGATTGTACTTCTTACGCTCCAAACGCTGAGTCGTGTTCTTCTTATTCTTAGTTGTGATGTATCTTGAGATACCTGGTACACCGCTTTCTCTCTGCTCAGTGCACTCAAGGATGACCTGCACCCTGTTACCTTTAGCTTTCTTTGCCAT
>JAZQES010000070.1:0-68990 GCA_045539115.1 Candidatus Cryptobacteroides sp.
AAATGAAACTGCCATAATGTTCAAATTTTTCGTCAATACAAATATACAAAATATCTGCGAATGTACCCACATTGTACCCACATTTTTGCAAAGTGGTGCAATGATTTGCAAAAGGGGTTTTGCAAATTTGGTTGTATATCAATTATTTAGGAAAAATTTGATTTGAATGGGGTTGCAGATTTGGGGTTAAAAGTGGTGCGACAATCTCCACCCGCAACCCACTCGGAATTTTCTGAGTGGGTTTTTTCTTTATATCCCCGCTTTCACTTCTTACATTTTTTAGTTACCTTTGGGTCCGCTAAATACTGATAACATGATTACTTTTTTATTATCGATAGCCGCTCTTGTTATCGGTTATCTTGTTTACGGTAAATTCGTGAGTCGTTTCGTCGGTGTGGATCCGGAAAGGAAGACGCCTGCTTATGAACTTCAGGACGGAATCGACTTCCAGCCTATGGCGACTTGGAAAGTCTTTGTCATTCAATTCCTTAATATAGCCGGTCTAGGACCTATCTTCGGCGCCATCATGGGTGCTGCTTATGGCCCTGCTGCGTATCTCTGGATTGTGATAGGCTGTATCTTCATGGGTTCCGTTCATGATTTCTTTTCTGGAATGATGTCGCTGCGTAACGGCGGAATGAACATGCCCGGTATTATCGGCAAGTATCTCGGCAACGGCATGAAGACTTTCATGAATGTCATAGTGTCATTGCTTCTTCTCGCTGTGGGTGTCTCGTTCGTGACAGGTCCGTCAGACCTTATGGCATCTCTTACCGGCTGGAACAAGGAAATCTGGCTATATATAATCTTTGCATATTATATACTTGCAACACTGCTTCCGGTAGATAAGATCATCGGAACCATCTATCCGTTCATGGGTGCTGCCCTTCTTTTCATGGCCGTAGGAGTGGGTATAATGCTCGTGGCCGGAAATATTACGGGAGCACATGAAATGATTGAAATGACTCCGGCTACCTTGAAGAACTGGCATGCTGATCCGCAGAACAATATCCTGATCCCTATGCTTTTTGTGGTGGTGTCATGCGGAGCGATATCCGGTTTCCATTCAACACAGTCCCCTTTGATGGCAAGATGTCTCAAGAATGAGAAACATGCACGCCCTATATTTTACGGGGCAATGATTGCTGAAGGTATTGTAGCCATGGTATGGGCTTCTGCTGCAATGGCATATTTTGGTGGTCCTGAGGCACTTAATGATGCTATGACTGAGGGCGTGATGGTCAATGGAGTACTCACTAAGATCACTCCTGCAATTGCTGTCGATATGATCTGCAAGAGTTGGCTTGGAAAGGTCGGAGCGGTCATAGCGGTCATCGGTGTCGTGGTATGTCCTATCACATCAGGTGACACTGCTTTCAGAAGTCTCCGTCTTACTATCGCTGATTTTCTCAAAGCCGACCAGAAACCTGTAATGAAGCGTATCCTTATCTGTCTTCCGATTTTTGCTCTTGCATTCTTCTTCTGCAAGGTGGATTTCTCCATCGTATGGAAATATGTCGGAATCTTCAATCAGGTTCTCGCAACAATAGTTCTCTGGACTTCGGCTGCATACCTTGTGACCAGGAACAAGCCTCACTGGATGTGTTCTATTCCTGCCACATTCCTTACATTCGTATGTGTAAGTTATTTCATCGTGGCTCCGTATCCTTCTGGCGGTCTTCACCTTGCACCGGTTCTCGGATATGTGATCGGTGGAGCGGTTGCAGCGGGCCTGCTGATATTCTTCTTATTCAAGGCCGGAAGAAAGTAGTCTGAGATATTCGGAAACGGTCTTTCTGACATTTCCGAACGCGGTTGCCGGGTTCATAGCATCAGCCAGTTCAATCTCATCTGATGGGGGAGGACATATAGGCAGGATTGCTCTGAATCCGGCATCCGCCGTTTCTGAGAGACCGCATATCCCGCATAATGCGACAACAGGAACACCTGTATTCCCAGCCCTGCGCAAGACTCCCGATATGGCCTTGCCCTTGGTTGTCTGACTGTCGATCTTGCCTTCTCCGGTGATGACAAGGTCCGCTCCTTCAAGCATATCGTCAAATCCGCATGCATCAAGCACCATTTCTATACCGCTTCTGAGTGAAGCCTTGGTGAAAGCGAGGAATGCCCCTCCAAGTCCTCCAGCCGCTCCTGATCCCGGTGTTTCGGAAAGGTCGATGCCGTATTGTCCCAGGATTACCCTGGCAAATGAAACCATGCCCCTTTCAAGTTCCTCAGCCATGACGTTGTCGGCGCCTTTCTGGGCCGAGAATACCCGTGTGGCCCCGTCCGGTCCGTAAAAGACGCTTTCCACGTCACATGCTATGATGAATTCAGACTCTTTCAGTTCCGGTAAGGCATTGCAGTCATCGATCTTGGCAATGTCTTCAAGTATTCCTCCGCAACATCCCTGCAAGGCCTTTCCGTCCTTTCCGATGAACCTGAATCCGAGGGCTTCAAGCATGCCTGTGCCTCCGTCATTGGTTGCGCTTCCTCCTATTCCGATCAGAAATCTTCGGCAACCTCGTCCGATTGCGTCAGCGATCATCTCTCCCGTGCCATATGTGGATGTTAAAAGTGGATTCCGTTCATCTACTTCTAGAAGAGGCAATCCGCTGGCCTGCGCCATCTCCATGACTGCCGTCCAGACTCCGTCAGAATCTGTGTGAATGCCGTATGAAGCCTCTATGGGCCTTCCCAACGGATCATGTACCATCGTGCTGACAATTGTCCCGTTCAGCGCATCTGTGAGGATTTTTGCAGTGCCTTCTCCTCCATCCGCTATACAGACGGTCTCGACGATACATTCCGGACATGTTTCATGTATTCCGAGCGTTGCCGCCTCGGCAACTTCTGCCGAAGTCAATGACCCTTTGAAAGAGTCGGATGCTATGACGATCTTTCTGAACATGTGGATATAAAAAAAGTCAGCCTTGAAGGCTGACCTGGTAGTCGGTAGGGGAATCGAACCCCTATTGCAAGATTGAGAATCTTGAGTACTAACCGTTATACGAACCGACCGTTTTATCGTTTTGGGATTGCAAAGGTACGCATTTTTTCTTTACTTCCAAATTTTTTTGCAGTTTTTTGCAAAGAAAGGCTGAATTTATTTCAAAAATACGAAGAATACAGCCATTATCAGGCAGAAGAATGCCGCCAGATGGTTCCATTGCAAAGGCTGTCCCTTGAACATTACGGTTGCCAGAATGGTGAATACCGTCAGCGAAATCACCTCCTGTATGATTTTCAACTGCATGAGGTTGAAAGGGCCTCCGTTTTCTGTGAATCCTATTCTGTTTGCCGGCACTTGGGCACAGTATTCGAAAAAAGCCACACCCCATGAGAAGAGTATGATCGCTATCAGCGGCCAGTTGGATGATATCTTCATCTCCTGAAGTTTGAGATGACCATACCATGCGAAGGTCATGAAGACATTTGATGCTATGAGCAGAAGTATTGTCCAGATTGCTTTCATCGTATTTTTCTTTACGGCTGCAAAAGTAATATTTAATTTGTAATTGCTGCCATAAAACTTTAATTTTGCATGATTTCGTAAAATGTAAATGATATGACTTTGATTAAATCTATATCCGGAATCAGAGGCACGATAGGTGGTGATCCCGGTACGGCACTTACTCCGATCGACATCGTCAAATTCACATATGCTTATTGTGAAAAGATGAAGGAACGTCGTCCTAAGGAGGCTGGTGAAAGATATAAGATAGTGGTCGGCAAGGATGCCAGACTGTCAGGAGATATGGTAGAGCAACTTGTGTGCGGAACCGCTGTTTCATGCGGTGTGGACGTTGTGAAGGCCGGTTTTGCTTCTACGCCGACTACGGAAATGGCTGTTGTCTTCGAGGAGGCAGACGGAGGAATCATCCTTACCGCTTCCCATAATCCCAGACAGTGGAATGCTCTCAAACTTCTGAATGAAAAAGGTGAATTTCTCAATGCTCAGGAAGGAAAGGCTATTCTGGACTGTGCGGAAAAGGAGGAATTTGTGTTTGCAGATGTAGACTCTCTTGGAATCATCGAGGAGAAGGATTTCACCGATGCTCATCTTGACGCTGTGCTTGCACTTCCGACTGTCGATGTAGAGGCTGTAAGGAACGCTCATTTCAAGGTTGTCCTTGATGCGGTCAATTCAGTAGGTGGAATCATCATGCCGAGACTTCTCGACCGTCTGGGCGTGGAGTGCGTCTGCGTGAACTGTGAACCTACCGGCGAGTTCGCCCATAATCCTGAACCTCTTCCGTCCAATCTGACCGAACTCTGCGAGGCAGTGGTCACATCAGGAGCAGATCTGGGAATATCAGTAGACCCTGACGTGGACCGTCTTGCATTGATATGTGAAGACGGAAAGCCATTCGGCGAAGAATATACACTTGTAAGCGTGGCAGACTATCTTCTGTCAAGGGCTTACGACGAGGCATGCCCTAATCCTTTGACGACATCATCGAACCTGTCTTCTTCCAGGGCGCTCCGTGACGTGACCGAGAAATATGCAGGCGTATATCATGCTGCCGCAGTGGGAGAGGTCAATGTGACAACGAAAATGAAGGAGTGCAATGCCCTTATCGGCGGTGAAGGCAACGGAGGCGTCATTTATCCTGCTCTCCATTACGGTCGCGATGCCATGGTTGGAGTAGCCCTTTTCCTCACCAATCTTGCCTATAAGAAGATGAAGGTGTCCGAACTTCTTGCTACTTATCCACAATATGTTATAGCGAAGAACAAGATAGAACTTTCAGACAGCGCTCTCATCGACGAGATCCTTGACGAGGTGAAGAAGGTCTATGCTTCAGAGGATATCAATCTTGTTGACGGCGTGAAGATTTCATTCGAGTCAAGAAAGGAATGGGTACATCTTCGCAGGTCCAACACTGAACCTATCATAAGGATATATGCGGAAGCGGCAACTTCTGAAGCGGCCGACGCTCTCGCACAACAGATCATAGCGATCGCTGAAACCATCATTTCAGCACGTCGATAACCGATGAATAATTGAACTGAACCATGTTTTCATTCAGAACCACATCTTTGGAAGAGCAGTTGGACAAGGGACTCCATGAAGGTAAGGTCGGCTGTTTCTGCACCCAGAACTGCTGGGATACGCAGCGCGGACGTTATATGTATGACATATTCCGCGAAAGAGGCAATCTGGCTATGATCTTCACTCCGCGAGACACGGAACTGACTCCGCTTACCAATCATATAGAATTTTCCGTCGATGACATCAAGGGACTCAGCGCCATTGTTGTTGAGATCCAGGATGTCGGAGCCAGATATTTCAATTATACGAAGGATGTTTTCCGTCTTATGGATGCGCTCAAGTCTCTCAAGGATGATGCACCTTCGATGTATATCGTGGATCATAACAATCCTGCCGGAAGGATAGTAGAGGGAACCATGCCTTCTGCCGAACAGGAGGCATATGTTCCGAAAGTGGCTCATCGTCACGGACTTACACTTGGTGAACTTGTGAACCTTTATTATCATGAGATAGGCGCCAAGTTCGCTCTTCATGTCATATCAGCCCTTGCGACCGACTCCAATCACCAACTTATGCCTTGGACCATCGCTCCGGCATCGGACATTCCGGGCCTTTTTACCTGCGATGTCTATAGCGGAGGAGGATTGTGGAATAATACCAACATCACTCCGGCGATCGGAACAGCCCGCCCATATGAATATTTCGGAGCCCCGTTCGTAAAGACCGGAGGCCGTGACATCGTTCCTGTGGCCGAGGGCATAATGCTTCGTCCATGCTCATTCACCCCTTCATGCGGCAGATATGAGGGACAGAAATGTTATGGCTATCAGTTGATGAGAGAACCTGGAGTCGAATATCATTCGCTTATGCACACCCTCCAACTCATCCGTTTCTTCAAGGATAATTACCCTGATTTCCGTCTGGAAGAAGGCTTTGAGGCAAAACTTTCTGATCCGGTACTCCTCGATTACATAAACGGAGCGCAGTCGTGGGAAAATGTCCGCGAACATATAAAGGTGGAAGAACAGAAATGGATTAGAAAAGCCAAAAAGTTCGTTCTATATGACGACCAGCCGTATAGAATCAAATAAATGCTTGAGAAACTTTCTGAAAAGGTTGTTTAATTGAAAAAATAATCATATTTTTGCGCCGCAAAATTAGTTAACTAAATTTTTTAAGCATTATGAAGAAAGGTATACATCCCGAAACCTACCGTCTTGGAGCTTTCAAGGATATGTCAAACGAAGTTGTGTTCATCACACGCTCATGCGCGAACACAAAGGAGACAATTGAGATCGAGGGCGTTGAGTACCCAGTTGTAAAACTTGAGATCTCTAACACATCTCACCCATTCTACACAGGTAAGATGAAACTCGTCGACACTGCAGGTCGCGTTGACAAATTCTATCAGAGATACGCAAAGAAGAAGTAATTCTTCCAAGACATATGGTACATCGGCTCACAGGATAC
Source organism: Candidatus Cryptobacteroides sp. (assembly GCA_045539115.1). GTDB lineage: Bacteria > Bacteroidota > Bacteroidia > Bacteroidales > UBA932 > Cryptobacteroides. The sequence continues at coordinate 6,467 of JAZQES010000070.1, forward strand.
TGTGGGCCGATTTTTTGTCAGAACATGTGAGAAGCAGATGAAAATTCCATGGTCTCTCCGGTCATAGGGTGGGTGAACCTTATGCCTGCTGCATGCAGATGAAGCCTGGAAGCGGCAGAACCGCCGTACAGCATGTCTCCGACCATAGGATGTCCCAGGCCAAGGATATGGGCGGAATGGACCCTGAGTTGATGCGTACGTCCGGTGTGAGGATGGAAGATGATGTCAAAAGTGCCGTCGGGATTTTCCCTGATCACCTCATATTCCGTCAATGACGGTTTCCCTGTTTCGAAATCCACTTTCTGACGCGGCCTTTCGTCATAGTCAGGACTGAGAGGAAGTTCCACTGTACCTTTATCGCCGGCCTTCAAATGTTTTCCTTCCTGATTTCCTGCGATCCTTGCCACATAGGTCTTGAGTATTTCTCGGTTTTCGAACTGCAGGTGGAGACCATATGCTGTTATACGGTCTTTGGCGAATATTATCAGTCCTGATGTGTCCATGTCAAGGCGATGAACCGCAATCGTCTTATCTTCAAAGCATTCCTGGATGGATTTCCTTCCGTCAAGTCCCGGAACGGAAGGCATTCCGGAAGGCTTGGCGGCCACGATGATGAAGTCGTCTTCGAATATGATTTCGGGTGGTCCGGGATTTTCTGGATGGAACTCCATGTCAAGTCCCTTCATCATGAAGCCGAGCAGCGGACCGCATTTGCTGGTACACGACGGGTAGAAATGTCCATGTGTCCTTACTGCGGTGTCCGGAGAGGCTCCATACCAGAATTCTCCCATGGCGACCGGCTTCAGTCCATGTCTGTATGCATATTCTAGAAGTTTCGGTGCTGCGCATTCGCCCGTACCTCCCGGCGGAATGAGGTATTCCATGTCAAATATGTCATAAATGCTTCTTTCTTCACCTGCGGCGTTATGGACGACATATTGACGGAATATCCATTTCTGCAGTCCGTCAGACATGGATGCCCTTTTCTTTTTAAGGATCTTTATCTCGTTGACTATCAGGTCTATATCTTGCTGTAATCTGCAGGTCTTTTCCTCCCATGAAGCCTTTAGTCTTTTCAGTTCAGCCTTCTCGTGCTGGCTTTTCCTGATAAGCAATGACAATGTTGAAGGATCAGTAGTTTCATTCCTTATCTCATTTCTCTCCCGTTTGCTTACGGCCATAAGTGCCTTGAACGACAGGATCTCTTCGTCTCGCTTCTGTTCTGACGATGACAATTCTTCCCTCAGCCGCATAAGTTCCTGAGACTCTTCAAGTTCTCTAATGCGACAGTTGAGTGCTGTTATCTCCGATTCCTTTGACTTGAAATGTCCTTCCGGGTCGAGAAGGTCGAAGATAGGGGGGACGAAGCCTTCTATAATGCTTTTCCCTCCGACGTTTCCGGAGAATGCGGCAAGATATTCCAGAGGTGATTCATTGGTGACAAGCACTCCGAGCATCTTGCCTTCTGCAAATGCTTCCGAAAGGGTTTCCGATCCGGAAATCCTCTGTATCACTTCGTCTGCCGCCTGCTGTACGAGGGGATGTGGAAAATATCTGAACGGATCTGTCATACGATGACATTTTCAGAAACATATGTCATGCAGTAATCCCTGATGCCGCACTCCTGACACTTGGGCTTTCGTGCCGTGCAGACATAACGGCCATGCAGGATGAGCCAGTGATGAGCCTTGCCTCTCAGGTGTTCTTCGAATCCGGCTGTAAGATCCTTTTCCACGGCTTCCACAGTGGATCCGTCCGACAGTCCGAGACGTCGTGAGACGCGGAATACGTGGGTGTCGACCGCTATGACCGGCTTGTCGTAAATGACTGATGCTATCACGTTTGCGGTCTTGCGGCCTACTCCAGGAAGGGTCTCCAGTTGCGAAGTTTCGGAAGGAACCTCACCCCCGAAATCGGAAATCAGTTTCTGAGCCATTCCTATCAGGTGTCTTGCCTTGTTGTTAGGGAAGGAGATGGATCTGATGAGGTCGTAAACTTCCTCGAAAGATGCCTGCGCAAGGTCGGCCGGAGACGGGAACCTCATGAAGATCTGAGGCGTGTGCATGTTCACCCTCTTGTCCGTGCATTGTGCAGACAGGATCACGGCAATGAGAAGATGGAAAGGGGAGTCATAGTGCAGTTCGGTTTCCGCCACTTCCATATTTCTTGAGAACCAGTCGGTTATCTTGGCAAATCTGTCCTGTCTCTCCATGTCAGATAGTGAATTCTATGTCGGATGTCTGTACCGATGTCTGTTCAAGGCAGTGCTCGTCTGCACAGACCATTATCCTGCCGGGATATTTTTCGAATATCTGTCTGTTGTGGGTCACCATCACGATTGCCGTCCCTTTTTCCCTGTTGATTCCGGTGAGGAGGTTCATTATGCCTTCTGCCGTCTCGTTGTCGAGGTTGCCGGTAGGCTCGTCGGCGATTATCACCTGCGGGTCGTTGAGAAGGGAACGTGCTATCGCTATTCGCTGCTGCTCTCCGCCGGAAAGTTGGTGAGGCATCTTATGGGCCTTGCGTGTCATTCCCACGGCCTCGAGAACCTGGCTTATCCTTTCAGACATTTCTCTTTCATTCTTCCATCCTGTGGCCTTGAGCACAAATTCCAGATTCTGCTCCACAGACCTGTCCATGAGCAGTTGGAAGTCCTGGAAAACCACTCCCATCTTTCTTCTGAGATATGGAATATCCTTCTCCCTGATGCCTTTAAGACTGTATCCGCATACCTCGCCGCTTCCGGTCTCGAGAGGATTTTCCGCTATTATGGTCCTGATTATCGAAGTCTTTCCTGTACCGACCTTTCCCACAATATAAACGAAGTCTCCGGGATATACTTCCATGTTCAGGTCATATATGACCTTGGCTTCTCCGTTAAGGATGTCGGCATTCTTGAATGATATGACAGGTGTGTTGTTCTCCATGCTCAAAAAATGTTATATATCACACAAATATAGTGGAAAAATCATTAAATTTGTAAAATTTTAGTATGATCATGAATAAGAAGACCATAATATTTGCCTTGGCGTCGCTGATAGTTTCTTCATCTTCTTTCAACGCATGGGGAGACGGGACGTCAAAGATATACACAGATGTGCCTGTCAAGGAATTCAGGGAGGCATTGAGACTCAGGGATGCAGGTCTGAAATCGCGCTCGTCGGTTCTTTTTGATGATATTACACGGAAGGTCCGTCACGCTGATGCAGAAGGATATTCTCTGCTGAATGATGTGATGATGAATGTTCCCGGATATCAGGGAAGAATGGAAGATTTCATCGCTTCCGCCCATCAGTCGGTCCTGAAACCTCAGATCCTTTTCCAGCATGCGTTGAATCTTTTCGACAAGGAAGATTATCAGGCTGCATATCAGGCCTTCTCTTCTGTGCTGGTCGAAGACCTGCTCAAGGATCAGAAGGATGAGTATATCTTCAAGTACGGCTACTCTGCTCTTGAAGCAGGTGATGTTGCGAAAGCGGAGGCTCTGTTCAAGGAGTGCGCCATCCGTCCGGTGACTGACTATACCGCACCGGCCAATTATGCCCTCGGATATATCCGTTACGGACAGAGTGATTTCAAGAAGGCTCAGGAATGGCTGGAACTGGCGTCGCGTGATGACAGATTCAGGGATATTGCGGGATATTACATATTCGAATGCCGTTTCATGCAGAAGGATCACGAATATGTCGCAGAACATGGTGATGCCCTGTATGAGGCTGTTCCGGAAGACCGTAAGCGTCATCTTGCCAGAATCATAGCCGAGTCTCATCTCGTACTCGGAGATGTGGAGAAGGCTCTCAAATATTATGACCTCGCCTCGGAAGAAGTCAATAGCGAAAAGACCAGGTCTGACTGGTTCTTCAGCGGTTCGGTCCTTTATGCAGTGGATGATTATAAGGGTGCCATCGAGAATTACACCAAGATGACCGACCGTACCGATTCTCTGGGCCAGATTGCCAATTATCACCTTGGTTTCAGTTACATACAGACCCATAACAAGGTTGCGGCCCTTGATGCATTCAAGAGTGCGGCCCTTTCCGATTTCGACAAGGCAATCACGGAAGACGCTTATTTCAACTGGGCAAAACTCGCCTTCGACATCAATACAGACACATCTGTATTCAATGATTATGTCAAGAAATACCCTGCGAAGGAGCAGGAAGACCGTATCAACAGTTATATGGCTGTCGCCGCTCTGCATGACCGTAACTATGAGGCGGCGGTGAATGCGTATGACAAGATTGATGAACTTGATGAAGACATGGAAGCCAACTATATGAAAGCCAATTATCTGCGTGCCGAACAACTTATCAGGAACGGCTCGTACAGGCTTGCGATTCCTTGCCTCAAGACAGCGGCTTATTATTCTGACAAGGGAAGCCGTTTCAATCAGTTGTCCCGCTTCTGGCTTGCAGAATCCTATTACAGGAACGACCAGTATCAGGAGGCCTTGAATGTTTACAGCGACCTCTACAACACTTCAGCCCTTTATGGCCAGGAGGAATCATATCTCCTGCCTTACAACATCGCTTACTGTCATTTCAAGAAGGAAGACTACAACTCTGCCCTCAAATGGTTCGGTGATTATCTTAATGAAAAGCAGGTAAAATTCAGGAAGGAGGCCCTTGTCAGAAGCGCCGACTGCCGTTTCCTGCAGAAGAATTATAAGGAAGCATGTGCTGCCTATGATGCTGTCCTTGCTGAATATTTCGATGTCAACGACATATATCCGTATTATCAGGCGGCCCTCTCGTATGGTCTTGCGCGTAAACCGGCAAAGAAGATAGAACTTCTTTCCAATGTGCTCAAGGCGTCACCGTCTTCGGAGTTCTATCCGGAAGCGCTTTATGAACTTGGCCGTTCATATGTTGCGAAATATGATGACGACAAGGCTCTGGAATGTTTCAGGATGCTTGCCGAAAATGTGAAGGACAACACTTTTGTAGCGAAGGCCTATATCGAAATGGGCTCGTTGTCGAGAAATCAGTCGCAGTATAACGATGCGTTGGCATATTATAAGAAAGTCGTTGAGGAAATGCCGCTTTCGGGCTATGCCGATGACGCTCTGGCTGCCGTGGAGGCCATATATCAGATAAAGAACGATCCGGAAGGTTATCTTGCATATATAGAGCAGATCGGCAAGGGAGAAACCAAGAGCGAAGATGAGAAGGAGGATATGTTCTTCAATTCTGCAGAGCAGGTTTTCCTCTCCGAGAATTATCAGAAGGCTCTTGTGTCGCTTCAGGCATATCTCGACAAGTATCCTGACGGCAAGAATGCTTACAAGGCATATTTCTATATTGCGGAATCATACAGGAGTCTCGGAAAATATGAACAGGCATGCGACAGTTATGCAGAGGTCATCGAGAGTGGTGAAGGCTCTTTCGTGGAACTGTCCATGCTCAATTTCTCGAATCTTTCGTATAAGATGGAAAAATGGGAGGATGCCTATGGAGGCTATTCTTCGCTCCATTCTGCCGCTCTGATAGATAACAACAAATACACGGCCCTTCTGGGAATGATGAGGTCGGCGTTCAGATGGAACAACTGGAATGAGTCTGTGAAAAGTGCCGATAATGTGCTGGCGGACTCTCGTACTGACAGTCAGGTCAAGTCCGAGGCACTCTATGTCAAGGCCAAGTCATTGCTTGCAATGAGCCGCAGGGATGAGGCATTCGCCATATTGTCGGAACTTTCGAAGGATGTTTCAGGATCATATGGTGCCGAAGCGGCGTATATGCTTATTCAGGACAGTTACGATAAAGGTAATTTTGAAGACGTCGAAAACAAGGTATATGCTTTCTCCGATGCGGGAAGTGACCAGATGTATTGGCTGGCAAAGAGTTTCGTGACTCTCGGAGACTCGTTTGTGGACAGGGGAGAACTGGAGCAGGCGAAGGCTACATTCGAGAGCGTACGCGACGGTTATGAGCCTCAGGGACCGGATGATGACATTCAGGATGGGGTGTCTCTCCGCCTGAAGAAACTTGAAGAAATGATGTCGAAATAAGCAGAAACATTATGAAGATGAAATTACACACTGCCATTATATTTTCAGCGGCTCTTGCGGCATGTGCCGTGACCGCTTCAGCCCAGAATCTTGATCCTAAGGTGGAAGTGAACCGTGATTATGAGGGAAAGCAGATGGAGGTCCAGAAGCCTTTCGTGGAGATGGCCGTTCCGGATTCCGTTCTGAGATTCGATCTGGATTTCGACTATTCCGTATTTGAAAATCCATACAAGGGAGCATATGAGTTCAAACCGTACACTATGGAACTGCAGCCGGCAGGGCATTATGAGGCTCCGGTCAGGTTCTATCTGAATGCTGGAGCCGGTTATCGTCTGCACCCGACCTTGGATATGGTGTGGGCTCCTTGTTATGACGGCCCTTTCAAGTTGGATGTCTATGCACGCAACAGGTCATATGTCGGCTCATATAGAAAAATGCAATACGCAGATCCTTCCGTGACGGACAGTCGTGTGCTTCTGACCGACCGTAAGAATATATTGACGGATAAAGGTCTGTATGATATCCTTTCGACAGCCGGAGTAAGCGGAAGATACGACTGGAGGACTTTGACGGGCTTTTTTGATGTGTCTTATTACGGACTTCTCCAGCGAGATGAGTTGAGAAGACGTGCATATAACGGCATGGATGCCTCTCTCCGCTTCCGTTCGAATGATACTGACGCTTTTCTGACATATGACGTAAAGGCGGATTACCGTCTTGGTTTCGACGATGTCAAGGACGGTGACAGCATTCGTGAAAATGTTCTGGATGTAGATGCTGTTCTTGCCATGTCGCTTATGGAAAACCATAAGATGCGTTTTGATCTGGGCGTGGAAATGAACTCATATTCAGACTGTTTCAATACCGGTTCGGTAATGCTGGAACTTGCACCTCATTATATGTTCAGGTACGGAAGATGGAATTTCGACCTGGGTTTCAGAGTCGCTCCTCTTCTTAAGACAGGGGAAGTCTCTGACACTCTTATGTACAGAAACGCTCCCGGACAGTATATCTATCCGGATGTGGACATCGCATTTGACGCGATTCCTGGTGCGATGAAGACGTACCTTCGTGTCGGCGGAGGTCCTCGTCTTAACTCATACTCTTCGTTCCTTTCGAGAAACCATCATTTCGACATGACATATGGTCGAGGACGTTGGGGCCTTCTCGACAACACTGTTGAGAGGGTTTCGGTGACTGCCGGTCTTGACGGACGCATAGGCTCTTCTTTAAGTTATGATTTCCGTGTCGGATATGCAAACTATAAGAACGATTTCTTTGACGCCGTGACTGTCCTTCAACCGCTGACTTCCGGCCAATCTGCATATATGCCTGGAATCGGCTGGTCTGACAGCCAGAAGGTCTTTGCCGCTCTCGACTGGAAGTGGGAGAATGAATCATTCAGGTTTGACGGAAATCTGCTCTGTACTCCTTGGACTGACCTTGATGCTCCCGGGCTTTTCAAACCTGCGGTACTCACCGGTGATGCGGCATTCACATATAACTGGAACAGAAGGATTTATGCAGGTGTAGACTGCATGTTTTCCACCGGAAGGAACGGCAGCGTGCTTTATTATGACGACATGAAGCAGGATGCAAAAGTTCCGGGATATGCCGACCTCGGAGTGTATTTCGAGTATATGACCAGCAGGAAACTTTCCTTCTGGCTCAGGGGTGGAAACCTGCTTGACATGACCATTCAGCGCGATCTTCTTTATGCTGAAGAAGGAGTGTATTTTACCCTCGGAATTTGCTTGAAATTATAAGAAAAATTACTATTTTTGTATGTTTGTTTTTGCCCTCCTGCGGGTGCTTCCGAGGGCGTTGGAAAGAATAGTTTAGAATAAGGATAATGAACGAGAACGAAATGAACAATGCTGCCGCGGAGCAGTATTCCGCGAACAGCATTCAGGTGTTGGAAGGCCTTGAGGCCGTAAGGAAAAGACCTTCGATGTACATAGGTGACATCGGTGAAAGAGGTCTTCATCATCTTGTATATGAGGTGGTTGACAACAGTATCGACGAGGCTCTTGCCGGATATTGCGACACCATCGATGTGTATATCAACGAGGATAATTCAATCACGGTAAGAGATAACGGACGTGGTATCCCAACCGGCATGCATGAGAAGGAGAACCGCTCCGCTCTCGAGGTCGTGCTCACAGTGCTTCATGCCGGAGGAAAGTTCAGCAAGGACAGTTACAAGGTTTCCGGTGGTCTCCATGGAGTGGGTGTATCCTGCGTGAACGCCCTTTCTGATTATCTTAAGGCAGAGATCCACCGCGAAGGCAAGGTATTCGTACAGGAGTATTCGCAGGGCAAGCCATACAAGCCTGTTGAAGTTGTCGGAGACGCTGATGATACCGGTACTATCGTCACATTCCATCCGGATCCTGAAATCTTCCAGGTTACAACCATATACAAGTATGACACTCTTGCTGCACGTCTTCGTGAACTTGCATATCTTAACAAGGGCATCAGACTTACCCTTACAGACAAGAGAAATCTTGTGAATGACGTTGATGAGAACGGTAACGAACTGGAAACCACTCATTTCAGAAGTGATGTATTCTATTCGAAGGATGGTCTGAAGGAGTTTGTCGAGTATCTTGACGGTGGTGCTGAGAAACTTATCGAGTCTCCGATCTATCTTGAGACTGACAAGATCATTCCTATCGAGATCGCTCTCCAGTACAATACAAGTTATACGGAGAAGATCTATTCATATGTAAACAATATCAACACGATAGAAGGTGGTACACATCTTCAGGGATTCAAGATGGGTCTTACAAGGACCTTGAAGAATTATGCCGACAAGGCCGGATTCCTTGCAAAACTGAAATTCGATCTTGCAGCCGATGACTTCCGTGAAGGTCTCACTGCCGTAGTATCCGTGAAGGTGGCAGAACCTCAGTTCGAGGGTCAGACAAAGACCAAACTCGGTAACGGAGAAGTCGTGTCTGCCGTTTCCCAGGCCACAGCAGCCGCTCTGGAACAGTATCTTGAAGAGAATCCAAAGGAAGCGAAGATGATCGTCGAGAAGGTGATTCTCGCCGCTACTGCACGTCATGCAGCGCGCAAGGCACGTGAAATGGTACAGAGAAAGACGGTGATGTCAGGTGCCGGTATGCCGGGCAAACTCGCTGACTGTTCTTCACGTGATCCTGAGGTTTGCGAACTCTTCCTCGTCGAGGGAGACTCTGCGGGCGGTACTGCAAAGCAGGGACGTGACCGTATGACACAGGCCATCCTTCCGCTTCGAGGTAAGATCCTCAATGTTGAGAAGGCCATGGAGCACAGAGTGTTCGAGAGCGAGGAAATCCGCAACATCTACACTGCTCTTGGAGTGACAGTGGGAACCGAGGAGGATAGCAAGGCTCTGAACCTCAGTAAGTTGCGCTACCATAAGATCATCATCATGACCGATGCCGACGTGGACGGAAGCCACATCGCGACACTTATCCTTACATTCTTCTTCCGCTATATGATCGACCTTATCAAGAACGGATACGTATATCTTGCGACTCCGCCGCTCTATCTTGTCAAGAAGGGCAAGGAGGAAATCTACTGCTGGACAGAACAGCAGCGCAAGGAGGCTACTCTCCAACTTGGAAAGGGCTCTGACAAGGGCGTTTTCGTACAGCGTTACAAAGGTCTTGGAGAAATGAGTGCCGAGCAACTTCAGAGTACTACCATGGACCCGGAGAAACGTCTCCTCCGTCAGATCACGATCGAGAATGCCGCAGAGGCAGAGCGCACATTCTCTATGCTCATGGGTGATGATGTTCCGCCACGTCGCGAGTTCATAGAGCAGAATGCGCATTACGCAAATATTGACGCCTAGTGCCTCGATATTTCATAACAGGAAAACAGTACTAAACCAAAATATTTATAGTTATGACAGACATTTTTGAGAGAATTGAGAAGCATTCAGGTGGTCCTCTCGGACAGTATGCAGCAAAGGCTTTCGGATATTACATGTTCCCGAAACTTGAGGGTGAACTTGGCCCGCATATGAAGTTCCAGGGCAAGGACGTGCTTGTATGGAGTCTCAACAACTACCTTGGTCTTGCCAATCATCCGGAAGTGAGAAAGGCAGATGCAGAGGCCGCTGCAAAGTGGGGTCTTGCATATCCTATGGGAAGCCGCATGATGACAGGTCATACCGATCTCCACGAGAGATTCGAAAGAGAACTTGCAGAGTTTGAACGCAAGGAGGATGCATTCCTCTTCAACTTCGGATATCAGGGTATTCTTTCCACTATCGACGCCCTTATGGACCGTCATGACGTAATCGTATATGACTCAGAGGCTCATGCTTGTCTTATCGACGGAGCCCGCATGCATATGGGCAAGAGAATGACTTTCCGTCACAATGACTATGAAAGTTGCGAGAAGACTCTCCAGAGAGCGACAAGACTCTGTGAAGAGACCGGCGGCGGTATCCTCCTTATCACAGAAGGTGTATATGGAATGACAGGTGCCCTCGGTTTCCTTGACAAGATTGTCGAACTCAAGAAGAAATACAAGTTCAGAATCCTTATCGACGATGCTCACGGATTCGGTAACATGGGTCCTACAGGACGCGGAACATCAGAGCATTTCGGCGTGATGGATGAGGTTGACCTTTACATCGGTGCATATGCGAAGTCAATGGCTTCCATCGGTGGTTTCGTTGCAGGTCCAAAGAAGATCATCAACTATCTCCGCTTCAACATGCGTTCACAGATCTATGCGAAGTCTCTTCCTATGGCTCTCGTCGAGGGAGGTCTCAAGAGACTCGAGATCATCCGCAGCAAGGAGGGTGACGAACTCCGCAAGAAACTCTTCACCATCACCAAGGCTCTCCAGGACGGATTCCGCAACCTCGGTTTCGAGATCGGACCTGCTGAGGCATGCGTGACACCGGTGCAGATCAAGGGTGGTGTAGGACAGGCTTCAAGAATGGCTGTGGATCTCCGTGAGAACTACGGTATCTTCTGTTCAGTAGTTATCTACCCTGTTATTCCTAAGGGCATGGTGATCTTCCGTATCATCTCTACTGCCGCTCACTCGATGGAGGATGTAGAGCGTACGCTCAATGCATTCACCGAAGTGCGTGCGAAACTCGACGCCGGCTACTATGACGGTGATGAGGGAGATATCGTAGATATGGCTGTAAAGGAGTAATTGTTATATCATATTTATAGCATGGCATCAGTGTCGTCACGCAGGTGGCGGCACTGACTATGCATTATGACCACAAAAGATTTATTATGGAAAAGATCAGTTTCCCAAGGAAATTCAAGGTGTATCTTCCTCTGCTGCTGCTCTTCCTGCTTCTGGTTCTGATGATGCCGAGAAGTTCGAAGTTCAGTTATGATTACAGAAAGGGATCGCCATGGATGTATGAAACCTTGATGGCACAGTTCGACTTTCCGGTCCTGAAGACCGAGGCACAACTTCAGGAAGAGAGGGAAAAGGCGGGATCGACCATGATTCCGTATTACAGGCTGGACAACAAGATTCCGGTGAAGGCGGGTTATGCTGCGTCAACACTCAATGTCGAAGGCTTTCCTGACGCTTCTGCCGTGATAGCGGAGGCGGTTTCCGTAATTTATTCCAAAGGTGTGGTCTCGCCCTCTGCCGGACAGAACATCAAGGACCTGAGCCTTGATCCTGAAAGCCTTATATATGTCCAGAAAGACAGAAGGGCAATGAAAGTGCCTTTCTCAGAAGTGTTTACCGTACAGAGTGCCGTCATGTATCTGCGCGATGCCCTTATCAGCAGATATCCTGAATCCAATGTGGATTCACTCATGACCGCTCTAGACATGGCCTCTCTTCTGGAACCGAGCCTCATATATGACCAGCAGTCCACAGACCTTATCAATGAAGAGAATGTGAAATATGTTTCCAGCACTCTTGGAGTGGTCAGGGCCGGACAGGTGTTGGTTTCCAACGGTGAGATGATCACAGCCGAGATAGAACAGTTGCTGGATTCGTATAAGGCAGAATACGACCTCAGTGTAGGATATGACGGCCCGGAGGCTCTGCAGTGGATCGGAAACGTTTTTGTCGCCTTCTGCATAGTCTTCGTGCTTTTCCTTGCAATATGCTATTGCAATTACAGGATATTCGAGGAATACAACAAATATCTTTACCTCCTGATGATCTTCACTCTGGCTGCTCTCGCGTCTTCGATCGTTGCCCGTGTGAATCCGGATCTCTTCTATCTGATGCCGTTTACGCTGATATCCCTTTATCTGCTGGCGTTCTTCACGAAGAGGATGGTGTTCTCGGTATATTTCATCTCCCTGCTTCCGATGCTGGTGTTCGCTCCTAACGGAATGGAACTCTTCATCATGTATCTTGTGGCCGGTTCGGTGGCGATGCTTGTCTTCGGCTATTTCAACAGAGGATGGCTACAGTTCGTCACCGCATTCATCGTATTCGTCGTCATGACCATCGTGTGGGGAGCGTTCAGGCTTGCAGACGGTATGAACGGGCTAAATGACTATCATACTGTCCTTGACATGGCTCTCGGAGCCCTCCTGTCTGTGGCAGGTTATCCGCTTATCTTCCTTTTCGAGAAGATTTTCAAACTTGTTTCCAATTCGAAACTTGCAGAACTCAGCGATACGAACAACAGACTTCTGCGTCAACTTGCCGACAAGGCACCGGGCACATTCCAGCATTCGTTGCAGGTGATGAATCTTGCAGATGCGGCAGCACGTTCGATAGAGGCAAATGTGCTTCTGGTACGTGCGGGAGCCCTTTATCATGATATAGGAAAAATCAACAATCCTCAGTGTTTCACTGAAAATGCCAATCCGGGAGTCAATTATCATGAAGGACTCTCGCTTAAAGAAAGTGCCCAGGAAATCATCAGGCATGTCTCGGACGGTCTTGCAATCGCTGACAAACATGGACTTCCAGATGTGATCAAGGAGTTCATCTCATCTCATCACGGAACATCATGCACAGGATATTTTCTTACCAAGTATCTGAATGACGGCGGTGATCCTGAGGAGGTTACGGAGTTCTATTACAACGGTACGAAGCCTGTCACCAAGGAGCAGGTAGTGCTGATGATATGCGATTCTGTCGAGGCGGCTTCACGCAGTCTGAAAGACTATTCGGAGCAGAGCATTTCCGCACTTGTGGACAAGATTGTGGATGTGAAAGCCTCGGAAGACCAGTTCGATGACTCCGACATTTCACTTCGTGAACTCAATGTCATGAAGGATGAGATCAAGTCATACCTGCGTCAGATGTACCATTCAAGGATTTCATATCCTAAACGCAAGACCAGGGCGGCAAAATGACATTTTGAAAATTCGTAAGGAATGATTATTTTTGCACGCTTATTCCGCATGCGTGCGGGCACAAGAAGAAATGATTAAAAAATAATATAGAAATGAAACTTGAACAGAACAGAATCGATGATCTCAATCTCGAACTCACGCTGACTGTCGCAGCAGAAGATTATGCAGACAGCAGAAAGAAGAAACTTAACGATTACAGAAAGAAGGCTGAATTCAAGGGCTTCCGCAAGGGTATGGTTCCTATGTCTCTCGTAGAGAAGATGTATGGTCCGTCCGCTCTCGTTGACTCGGTTAACGATGTAGTCGCAGCAGAACTCAACAACTTCATCCAGGAGAACAATCTCCGCGTGCTCGGCGAGCCGCTTCCAAGCGAGGACCAGCCAGAGACTGAATGGGTTGCAGGAAAAGAGTTCACTTTCAAGTTCGACATAGCCGAGAATCCTCAGGTGTCTTTCGAACTTTCAAAGGATGATGAGATCGTTTACTACACCATCACTGTGACAGAGGCTGCAAAGAATGAGATGAAGGACAACCTTCTCCGTCAGTATGGTTCGCTTGAAGAAGGCGAGGCTGCAAAGGAAGAGGATTTCATTATTGTTGACTTCGAGCAGGGTGAGACCAAGGTAGAGGGTACATATGTAGCACTCCGCAATGTGGCTGAGGCTGCAAGAAAGTCTTTCGTAGGTGTAAAGCCAGGTGACGTTCTTGATGTGAACGTGAACGAGGCTTTCGAGAACGAGACTGACCGTGCTTCAATGCTTAAGGTGAACAAGGAAGAACTCGCTGCTCTTGACCCTATGTTCAAGATGACTGTTAAGAACGTGAAGACTTTTGTGAACGCTCCGCTCGTAGAGGAGACATTCGAGAAGATCTTCGGTGTTAAGACTGAGGCTGAGTTTGATGAGAAGGTGGAGGAGAGAATCCGTGCCGAGTATGCTCAGGAGGCTGATTTCCGTTTCTCAAAGGACGCTAAGAACTATCTTCTTGAGAAGGCAGATGTGACTGTTGCAGAGAAGTTCCTCAAGAGATGGATCTATGTCATCAACGACGGCAAGTTCACAATGGAGGACATCGAGAAGGATTGGGCTCTCTTCATCGTTGACTACAAGTGGCAGATGGTACGCAGTTACCTCATGGAGAAGTACAATGTGAAGATCGAGGAGGCTGACCTTCTTGCAAGTGCAAAGGGCTTCGCTGCTTACCAGTTCGCAATGTACGGAATGAACAATGTTCCTGAGGAGCAACTTGAGGCTTTTGCAAAGAACATCCTCTCACAGGAGGAGCAGGGAAGAAGAATCCTCGATCAGGTAGAGAACGAGAAGACTTTCGCTGCCGTTCGTGAGGTTGTTTCCCTTAAGAAGAAGAAGATCTCTGTCGAGAAATTCCGCGAGTTGAATTAATTTGACTTACAGGCCGGCTCGCACAGTCGGCCTTTTTTTATCGTTTCTCTGTAATGTATCATGGCTTTTTGCCCTATATATATTACAAGAACCAACGAAATATAATATGAATAAAGAATTTCAGAAATATGCAGTCATGGAGCATGGTATCAGTTCCATGACAATGCACAGATACCAGTCAGTACTTGACAGTTACATCAACCCTACTATAATTGAGGAGAGAAAACTCAATGTCGCTTCCATGGATGTGTTCAGCCGCCTTATGATGGACAGGATCATTTTCCTGGGAGTGCCGATCGACGATGATGTTGCAAACATCGTGACTGCCCAACTGCTTTTCCTTGCATCCAACGACAGTTCAAGCGACATCTCGCTCTACCTCAATACTCCAGGCGGTCAGGTTTCCTCAGGTCTTGGCATTTACGATACCATGCAGATCATTGAGCCGGATGTGGCTACAATCTGCACCGGTATGGCCGCATCAATGGGTTCGGTACTCCTCTGCGCAGGTGCCCCTGGCAAGAGATCCGCTCTGAAACATTCCAGAGTGATGATACACCAGCCTCTTGGCGGTGCACGTGGTCAGGCATCTGACATCCTTATCGCCGCTCAGGAGATCGAAAAGACCAGAAAGGAACTCTATACCATCATTTCCGAGCATTCCGGACAGCCACTTGAGAAGATCTATGCTGATGGAGACCGTGATTTCTGGATGACTTCGCAGGAGGCTCTTGAATACGGTATGATCGACGAAATCCTTACAAGAAAGAAGTGATATGGCCAAGTCAGGTAAAAGCAGCAGATACTGTATGTTCTGTGGAAGAAGCGAGAAGGAAGTTCCGCTTCTTCTTCAAGGACTTGATGCATGCATCTGTTCTGAATGTATCAGGTTGGCAGGGGATTATCTGAAAGATTTCGACCGTTCTTCCGCTTCGGCAAAGCCTCTTGAAAAGGTTGAGGCACTTCACAAGCCTAAGGAGATACATGAGATTCTCGACCAGTATGTCATCGGTCAGGACAGGGCGAAGAAACTTCTTTCCGTTGCGGTATACAACCATTACAAGAGGATCAACAACAACATCGACGCCGATAACGAGTTCGAACTCGAAAAGTCCAATATCCTTATGGTTGGCCCTACCGGTACAGGTAAGACCTTGATGGCCAAGACGATAGCGAGACTCCTCAACGTACCTTTCACAATTGTCGATGCCACTGTCCTTACTGAGGCCGGTTATGTAGGCGAAGATGTCGAGAGCATTCTTTCACGTCTGCTCCAGGAGGCTGATTATGATGTCGCAAAGGCGGAAAGAGGTATCGTGTTCATCGACGAGATCGACAAGATCGCCAGAAAGAGTGACAATCCGTCCATTACCCGTGACGTGTCCGGAGAAGGTGTCCAGCAGGCCATGCTGAAACTTCTTGAAGGAAGCGTGGTCAATGTACCGCCGCAGGGAGGACGCAAGCATCCGGAGCAGGAGTTCCTTCATGTGAATACGCAGAATATCCTTTTCATCTGCGGAGGAGCATTCGAGGGAATCGAAAGAAGGATCGCACAGAGACTGAACACTCAGGTCATCGGTTTCGGATCTTCTGCTAAGCAGCAGATCGACAAGCAGAATCTTCTCCGTTATGTCGAGGCTCAGGACCTTCGTTCATATGGACTTATCCCTGAGATTATCGGCCGACTTCCTGTCATCACATATCTCGACCACCTTGACAGGGATGCCCTCAAAAGAATCCTTACAGAGCCGAAGAATGCTCTGATGAAGCAGTATGATAAGATGTTCGAACTTGATGGAATCAAACTGGTTGTCGAGCCGGAAGTGCTTGATCTGATTGTAGATACATCGATTGAGAATAAACTTGGAGCCCGCGGTCTTCGTTCGATCTGCGAGCAGATAATGACCGATGCGATGTATGATGCACCGTCCTCGAACAAGAAGACCTTCAAACTGACTCTTGCCTACGCAAAGGAAAAACTGTCAAAGTAAGCAGGCCATGAGTGCCGGAGCCGGATCATGATTCTCGGAGTCATATCCGAAGAGGATATTCTTCTCTTTTGATGTGAGCAGATAATATCTGTGCGACGTGGCCGCATTTCCATATTCTATCGACATCTGGGAGCCGTTCTCCATTAGGAACGCTTCCAGATGTTTGATTTTCCGGATATTGCCTGCCGGTTCCTTTTTCAGAGAAAGCCCTGCCAGGATCCATGCAACTGAAATGTCTGTAACCATTTCCGGATGATGGGCCTTGCAATAATCGTACAATATCATTCCACGTCTCTCCACGCTGACGGGTGAATCCAGTACCATGTGATCTTTCAGATGATCAGTGAATTCAACTACAAAATCCTTTGTATTGCGTATGAGTTTCCTGATCACCTTCTGCCATGCAGGAGAATTGTAATACAGGTCGATCATCCTTGAAATGTCCATCGCTTTCCTGAGTTCTGATGCAGACATATGCGGGGTCATAAGGATTTCGTATGGAGGAAGAGGGGAGTACTTCAATCCTTTTTCCGGAGCGATGCTTCTCATACGTGTGCCCGGAAGCACTTTGAGTGACTCGATCTGGAGTTCGTCCACTCCGGTTTCAACAAGCCTTGCAATATCAGAACAGAGCATTTTCAGATCATATTCCGGAAGTCCTGCAATGAGGTCAGCATGTGTCCGGATGTTGGCTGATGAACATAGAAACTCCAGTCCTTCAAGAGACGATTTCAGGTTTCCGTGTCTGCCGCTTTCTGCAAGTACCTTGCTGTCAAGGCTTTGTATGCCCGCTTCAAGATGGAGCAGACCATCCGGCATGACAGACAGTTTCTCTTTGAGAGTCTCCGAAATCAGGGATGGATGAATTTCCAGATGGAAACGCATCTTGCCGGCATATTGTGCGAACAGGTCCAGCATTTCGCTGGCACGGCTGATGTCGTAGTTGAAGGTCCTGTCCAGTACCCTGATGTCCTTGATCCCATGGGCATATATGTTTTCAAGCCTTTCCCTGACCTGGCTCATGCTCTGGTATCTCACCGGTTTCTCTCCTCCGCTGACACAGAATGCGCATGTGTTGAAACAGCCTCTGGTGGTCTCCAACTGCACGAATGGCTTGTCCCAGTTGAAGAATCTGCTTTCTTCCGGATATTTCAAGGAAGCGAAATCGGCGACTCTTGCCGTGCCGTTATCGTGGTATGAGCCATCTTCCCCGGAAATCCAGCAAAGACCTTCTATGGAATTCCATCGCGGACAGTCGTCGATATATGTGAGAAATTCCGGCAATGCGGCTTCGCCCTCTCCTCTGATTACAGCGGAAACGAAGTCATGCCTTCTGAGGAACCCTTCATTGTCTCCTAGAAATTCCGGTCCTCCGCATACGATCCTGACATCGTCTAGCATTTGCACAACGCGTGAGAGGACCTCTATCTGCATCTGATGGGTGAACAGCCAGAATGTAGCGGCGATCATGTCAGGCTTTTCTTCGGCAACTTTGGCTGCAATCGTTCCCGGGTTGTCATTGATGGTGCCTCGTACTACGCACCATTCCCATTCTTCACGGTCGCTCACCTGCGCATGAATCGCAGGAAGTGCCACGGAAGAGTGTGAATATGAACTGTTTATGTCCAGCCAGAGGATTTTCATTCTTATTCCTCAAACATATATATGATGAACTTTCCTTCGGTGATGGACCATAGTTCATCTTCACAGAAATTGAAGGTTCCGCATACTATCCCTTTCTCTACCTCATCAATCGTGAGAGTTCCTTCTGTTGCCTTGCAGTCGATATTATTACCATTAGTGGTATATCTACCGGTCATTTCCATGTTGCCGTCTTCGATTCTGAACACCATTCCGTTTTCAAGTGTTCCGCTTTCCGGAATCAGTTTGATTGTAAACTTGTTAAAACAACCAATTAAAGAACTTGGAGATGAATTTTTTATTGCAAAGGTTCCGTCAGTATTTTGAAAACAGCATACTGTATTAGGACAATACTTTCCAGACTCCTCACATCCCCAGACATAATCTGTATAGGGACTGTTGCGGTACTCCATGTTGTCAGTAAGCCAGAATGAAAATTCTGGAGATTGTGCCTCTTTTCTTGTTATTTCTATGCATGAACAGATGTTCAGCAGTACAGATGTCAATATCAGAAGTCTTGATACGAGTTTCATGTTATAGCAACTTTTATGATTGTTTACTTTTCGCTCTTTATCTTTAATAAGAAAACACCTTCTGAGAATTCCCATAAGTCATCTTCACTGAATTCAAAGCGTCCCTGAACAGAATTGTCATCATAAATCCTGTCAATCATCAGTTTACCAACTGTGGCAGTCAGATTATACTCTCTCTTAGATAAAGTGGTATAAATTGCGGTCATTTCCAGATTTTGATCTTCAACCCTGAATACCATGCCTTCTTCAAGTTTTCCATCATCAGGCATGAACCTTATTATCAAATCATGAACATAAATTCGTGGGTATGATTCGTCACTGTATGCAGGATCTTCTTTTATTGTATATGTACCATCAGTTGCAGAATAAATACTTAAGATGTTCTCCCAATGCCAATCTCCATCTACATCTCTATCCATGTCAATTGAGTACCCATGTCCTCTGTCGTCATCGCAATGCTCTGTGAATGTAAACCACATTCCCACTTTGTGCTTCATGTAATTTTCTTTGGTGACCTTGACGCACGAGCATGTACCGAACATGACGATAGCAATAATCAGAAGTTTCAATAATTTCCTCATGGCTTACCAGTTTTTATAAATGACTTTAAGAGATTTTGAACTTATATGTTCGCCGTTTTCGTAACACCACTCAATTGGTATCATCAGTACCTCTTTCTCGCCCCATGGCTTGAGGGAGTGGAGGGTTTCGATAAAGACACTGGATTCCAACAGTTGATCCAGAATGTCTTCAATCTTGTTGCAATTTAACATATTAATTTCAATCCCGCAACATTTCAGCACTATGGATGCATCATCTCCTGATTTCGTTGCAGGAGTATTTCCGTATATTTCGCTTGAATCATATATAGATAATTCTCCGTTACTGCCGACAACTATTGGTGGGAGTTCAGGAACAAATGGCAACTGTGAATAATATCTGTTCAGTACATTTACATTATATGTGGGGCTTGTAGAATTTTGTGTCTTGAACCTGAAATATATATTTTTCCCGATCTCATCTGATTCGTTCATATTAAGTGTAATTTGGGGATATGAAAAGAGGATGCTGTTTGCAGCATCCTCTCGATTGTCAGGCGGAACCGTAAGCCGGTTTCTGTTTTATCCCGTCATTTATCTTCGCAACCTACCCCCTGGCAAGGGCGGGCAGCCCTTTCGATTCCGACCGAAGAAGGAATCATGCCAGTATACATGGTCTTGCAGGCCCTGGTGCCGTCACCGTCATATGTCGCCATATGGCGTCGTGAGCCCTTACCTCACGGTTTCACCCTTACCCTTGCGGGCGGTTTGTTTTCTGTTACGGCATCCATAAGATTACTCCCATCTGTGCTTTCCACAGCAGGGTGCCCTTTCCTGTCCGGACTTTCCTCTGAAACAAGTTCAGCGACAGGTCATCCCACCTGATATATTATTTGTATCCGAGTCTTCGCTCGATCTTGTCGTTCTCTACGTTCATCCTCTCGACATCCTTCACGAGAGCCGGAGTGATGTCTTCGCAATGCTTGTGGCACTGCATTGATTTTGAATACATTCGGCCTATGCAGAAATTGCTGTGCGTACATCCGCTGCAATGATTCTCATCAGCCATCATCTTGTTCACGAAATCGGTGTCTTCCAGTACTGCACGTCCCATCTGAATCATAGGGAAGCCCTTATCGACAGCCTCGTCAGCGCTCTTGCGGTCCACTACACCTCCCACATATACAAAAGGGAAGTCCGGCATCGCCTCGCGGAACTTCAACGCATCCTCCATGAAGAAAAGTTTCTTGAACGGCACGGTCGGGGCAACGATCTTTCCGGCGAGGGAAACTCCCAGTTTCAGCCACCACTTGCTCCACGGGAAGTAATGTACGATGGTCTTTACAGGGAACTGTCCGCGCATTACATACTGAGGATGACGGCTCACGAATCCTCCGGAAAGAACGATGGCTTCGATTCCGAGATTGCGGAGTTCCTTCGCTACCTCAATGAGTTCGTCGGTCTCCTGTCCTCCCTTGAATCCGTCCCTTGTGTTGAGTTTTGCAAACAAGGCAACCTTGCCTTTACCTGCCGCAACAGCCTTGCTGACGCACATTCTCATGAACCTCATCCTGTTCTCAAGGCTACCTCCAAATTCGTCGCGGCGTTTGTTTGTATATGGTGACAGGAACTGTGAGATGAGATATCCGTGTCCGGCATGTATCTCTATTGCATCGAATCCTGCCTCAACTGCAAGTTCAACTGCCTTGCCATAAGCATCTGCCACCTCATTGATCTGCTCCATGTTCATCTTCTGGACGAATGTAGGGGAGTAGAGGTTGAATCCGCGGCTTGCTCCGTAAGGCATGCAGCCACATATGCTTCTGTGGGACATGTTGCCGCAGTGACCTAACTGTATGGAGGCCTTTGCTCCTTCCGCATGGATGGCATCTGTCAGTTTCTTAAGTTCGGGTACGATCTCTTCCCTCATCCAAAGTTGGTTCTCGAATGAAAGTCCGCTCCTGCATACTGCCGCATATGCCACAGTCGTCATTCCGATTCCTCCACGTGCAACTGCAGTGTGATAGTCAAACAGTTCCTTTGAAGGACGCTGTCCCGGACACATGGCCTCGAACGCTGCTGACCTGATGGTGCGGTTCCTCAATTCGACAGGACCGATCCTGTATGGTGTAAACAATTCACTCATGGCGATTACCAGATAAATGGAATGATGTGTTTCTTGTTAAGTCTCTTATACTCCTCGCCAAATTCCTTCTCGTACTTTTCGGTAAGGGATTTCGCTCTCGGACCAAGGTTCGCAAATGTCCAGATCGCGAAGAGAAGACCAGCCGGTGACCATGTGAGTATGGCGTAGCCGATCCATTCGGTCAGTTCTCCGAAATAATTGGCGGAAGTCACATATCTGTAAAATCCCTTGCGTGGGATGTAATGCTTCGTGTCGCCCGGCTTGCGGAGATTGCGTATCACATGGTCGGAATGAAGGTTGATGGCCATTCCGGTGAAGAACACGATGATTCCGATGATGAACTGAGGGCTCCAAAGCCACTTTGTTTCATACATTCCGGCGGGTGCTTCGCCATAGAGCCATCCTCCGATGAGGTATGCGTTCAATGTGTTGAATACCAGGCCCATAAGCATGATGGCAATCGGCATGGTGCTTTTTCCTCTCATCATGAGCGGGAAGATGAACGACCTCTGGAAATAATGCAGGAGGTAAAGTCCGGCCATGATGTAAAGTACGATCTTTGAGTTTCCGGTGTCTGTTCCGGACATCGCGAAACGGACGGTGTAATAAAGCAGGAACAGGAAGGCAGGGGCCTCCATGAGTACCCATGCGGTCTTGTTGCTGATCTTCGGGCCCCAGTTGGAAGTGGAGAGGTAGCCGTATCCTGCCTTGAAGAAGAACAGGGCTACGAAAACCACTACGGCCATGACGGCCATGGAAGCCATGATTATATAATATGTATTCATATTGCAGTCAGTATATCTCCGCAAAGTTAATGATTATTTTCTCAAATTGTTTTTTTTAGTTACTTTTGTCGCTCTATATGCGAATAAAAACACTGATGAGAACATTTTTTACAATCATATTCATGTCTTTCATGCTTGTTTCCTGTGCAGAGCCTGCTGTGAAGGAATACACGCTTGAAGTCGTTGCGGAATATCCTCACGATACGGAATCGTATACACAGGGACTTTTCTTCGATCAGGGACAGATGTATGAAAGTACAGGTGTTCACGGCAAGTCCACATTCCGGAAGGTCGATCTGGAAACAGGAAAAGCCCTCCAAAGGCTTGATTTCGACAAGAAATATTTCGTTGAAGGATCGGTGATGTGGAAGGGAAACCTTTATATCCTGACGTGGGAGTCAAGACTGGCGTTTGTCTATGATGCCGAGACGCTCGAATATAAATCCACATGGAAATATCCGCGTGAAGGATGGGGAATTACCACGGACGGAAAGAATCTTATCGCATCTGACGGTTCGGCAAACATCTATTTCATGGATGAGAATTTCGCTCTCGACCGCAAGATCCTTGTCAGACTTGACGAAAGGCCTGTCCGTTTCCTCAATGAACTGGAATATATCGATGGAAAGATATGGGCGAATGTCTATACATCAAATGAAATCGTGATCATAAATCCGAAGGACGGAAAGATCCAGGGAGTGATTGATTGCCGCGGACTGCTTCCTTCTCATCTGAGAACCGATACGACCGATGTACTTAACGGTATCGCTTATGATGATAAGACCGGAAAGATCTATCTGACCGGAAAGAACTGGCCGAGACTTTACGAGGTCAGACTTGTAGAAAGAAAATAAATATCATATCGCAGGGGTGCCCGCATGGGCTGAGATCATACCCGATGAACCTGATGCTGGTAATTCAGCCGTAGGGACGCATAATCTCATGTGTATATCGTTATACACGCCCCTTGCATAAATGTGTAACATTATGCGAGGTTTTTTATTGTTTGCAGTGCTGAGCGCACTGATCCCTTTCTCCGCAGCAGGTGTGGAGAAGGAAGCGGCCGATGAAAAGGCCGAGAAACTAGACAGTGTCGTAGTTTCGTCGTCACGTGCCGGAAAGAATACTCCGGTCACTTACTCAATGGTCGGCAAGGAAGAACTGCGGAGGTCAAATCCCGTCAACTCCCTTCCGATGAATCTCTCTCTCCAACCTTCGGTAGTGTCTGTAAATGAGGGTGGTACCGGTCTCGGATATTCCACTATGACAGTCCGCGGATCGAAGGGATCTCAGATCAATGTCACCCTGAACGGCATCACTCTCAACGACGCAGAGTCTCAGGAAGTGTTCTGGGTGAATATCCCTGCTCTTTCAAGCATGATATCAAGCGTCCAACTCCAGAGAGGTCTTGGTACTTCCGCCAATGGTGCAGGAGCATTCGGAGCCAGCATCAACATGAGCACGGCATCGGTCGGCACGGAACCTTTTGCTGATGTGAATATGTCAGTCGGTTCATATGGCACCTATACCACTATGTTTTCTGCTGGAACGGGACTGACGAAATCAGGCCTTTATCTGAATGCCGCATATTCACGCAGTTCCACAGACGGATATATACGCAATGCATTTGCAGATGTCCAGTCTGCTATGGTCGTGCTGGGCTGGTTGAAGGAAAAGAACTCCCTCCGTCTTACATGGCTCATGGGTGACCAGAGGACAGGCATCACATGGGAAGGCATATCCCCGTCCATGTATGAGACTGACAGAAGGTATAACCCTGCGGGAGAATACTATGATGAGTTCGGGAATGTCCATTACTATGATAATGAGACAGATAACTATACCCAGCACCATCTCCAACTTAACTGGACTCATTCGTTTTCAGACAGACTTGCGTGGAGTACGACATTCAATTATACCCGTGGAGACGGCTATTATGAGAATTATAAGGATGACAGGTCTTTCTCGAAATATATGATGTCAGATCCGGTGATTGACGGAACCGTATATGAGGAAGGTGATTTCATAACCCGCGAAGGACTGGCAAATGATTATTTTGTGATCAATTCCGATCTTCGCTATCTGTCAGACAGACTGAATGTTACTGCCGGAATCAATCTTTCCCGTTATGACGGAGACCATATCGGTTCTGTAATATGGAACGACGTTCTGGGCGATGATTATGATTATGCTTCCCACAGTTGGTATCTCAACAACGGAATGAAGCATGAGGCTAATGCCTTCGTACGTGCCGAATATATGCCGTATGAATGGCTTACCGCTTATGCCGATCTCCAATACAGGGGGGTCTGGCTTGATATGTCAGGTCCGGAAGATGACGGAGTACTTCTTGACCATAAGGACAACTGGCAGTTCTTCAATCCGAGGGCCGGTCTTTCTTTCCACTGGAATCCACGCAACAAGGCTTATATATCAGCCGCTCTGGGACATAGAGAGCCTGGTAGAAGCGATATAAAGGAACTTATTCTCGATGCGAATATGGCCGCTCAGGCCGGTGTGGAGGGCAAGGGTGTCAATATCCGTCCGGAAAAGATGCTCGATGTGGAAATAGGATATACGTATTCGACCTCTGATCTTGCCCTGTCTGCAAATGTCTATCTTATGGAATATTGGGATATGCTCATCGAGACAGGACGTCTTACTGATACCGGCTATGCCATAAAGGAGAATGTGCCGCGCAGTTGGAGAAGGGGAGTGGAACTTGCTGCTTCGTGGCGTCCGCTCAGATGGCTCGACCTTGGAGGAAACCTTACGTTGTCCGTGAACAAGATACGGAATTATACCGCTTATTATGAGAGATATGACAACATGGACATGTGGAATTATCTCGGTCAGCAGGAAATTTTCTTCGAGAAGACGGATATTCTCATGTCACCGTCAGTCGTAGGTATGGCTTCCGCAACATTCAGACCTTTTGCAGGCTCTTCGAATTCGCTCAGATCCGCATTCCTTTCGCTGAACGGCAAATATGTCGGAAAGCAGTATTATGACAATACTTCGTCGGATGAACGTTCGATACCTGCATATTTTGTGGCAAACATGTCTCTCGGATATGATATCCCGCTCCGTCGCGATTCCGACCGGAAGATAAGCCTGTCTTTCCATGTGAACAATCTGTTCAACAATATGTATTATGCCAACGGATGGGTCTACAGGGCATATTTCGAGCAGGAAGATGACTATTATGTCGAAAGCGGAATATATCCTCAGGCTCCGGCCAACTTCATGCTGAAAGTAGGCTTTTCATTCTGACGTATTACCATGTGAGAGTGTCTGCGGAGCGGGTGTGCCGCAGATACTCTTCATATGAAATATAACGTGCTCCCATCGATTTCAGGTGTGGAGTCTCCAACTGGCAGTCGATCAGGCCGCCTCCCTGGGTCTGCATGTGACGGGCAAGATGTATGAGGGCGAGTTTGGAAGCGCTCGGTACAAGCGAGAACATGCTGTCGCCGATGAAAGCCCTTCCGCATACGAATCCGTACAGGCCTCCGACCAGAGTGTCTCCGTCCCATACTTCAACGCTCTTTGCATATCCTTCCTCGTTGAGGTCCATCCATGTGTCAATAAGGTCCGGACCGAGCCATGCATTGTATTCTTCTATCCTCTGGTCTGTGCATGCACAACCTGCAATTACATCGGGAAACGCCTGATTTACAGTACATCTGTATCTGCGCTTATTGATAAGGTTCCGCATCGAGTGGGATACATGGACCTCATCGGAAAATATCACGAACCTTTTCTGCGGAGCCCACCAGATTATAGGTTCTTCCCTGAATGCGAAATATGGGAAAATGCCCATAGGATAGGCATTGATGAGCATTTCTGCGGTCACCTCACCTCCTACGGCATAGAATCCGTCTTCGTTTCCGTATCTCGGGTCCGGAAATTCTGTCGCCTTGTCCAGTTGGAATATCATTTCTCTGCCTTTATGATGAATGCATCTCCCGACACCTTGACTGTCGCCTTGAAACCGTTCTTATGTTTTCCGAACAGAATCTCCCTCATCAGGACAGGGGTAAGTCTTGCATTTAGCACACGCTCGATCTCCCTCGCTCCATATTCAGGAGAATAGCCTTCCTTCAACAGTCTTGCGTATGCATCAGGCTCGATTACAAGACTTACATTCTTAGGAGCAAGCCTTTCCTGAAGCCTGCGTATCTTGTCGTCGAGAATCATTCCTGCCATCTTCTCGTCCATATCGTTGAAAACGACCACTGACGTGAGCCTGTTGATGAATTCAGGGGCAAAGACATTCCTGACTTCCTTTGCCATCGCCTCGCCGGCATTGACCTTTCTTTCGAATCCGACAGAGGCCTTGTGGGCATAACGGGCTCCTGCATTCGATGTCATGATCAGCACGACGTTCCTGAAATCCACCTTGCGGCCCTTGTTGTCCGAGATGACGGCATAGTCCATGACCTGCAACAGGAGGTTGTAGATGTCTTCATGTGCCTTTTCGATCTCGTCCAGAAGAAGCACGCAATACGGGTTCTTTCTGATCGTGTCGGTCAGGATTCCGCCGTCGTCATATCCTACATATCCGGCAGGGGAGCCTATCAGTTTCGCAACTGAATGTTTTTCAGAGTATTCGCTCATGTCGAACCTGTGGAGAGGAACATGGAGTTGCTGTGCGAGAACCTTTGAAAGTTCTGTCTTTCCTACTCCAGTAGGGCCGACGAAAAGGAAACTTCCGATTGTCTTGTCACCTTCCACGAGGCCGGCCTTGGACATCAGTATGGCCTCGGTAATGGTCTTTATGGCCTTGTCCTGGCCGTAGATACGCTTCCCGAGCCTTTCCTCCATGTGAAGGAGGTCCTCCCTTGTGTCTCCCGACGACGCTTCCACATCGATCCTGCATATGTCAGCAAGCGCAAGGTCGACGGTCTTTTTCGTCACCTTCTCCTCTCCATGGGTATGGGCATATGCTCCTGCCTCGTCAAGAAGGTCTATCGCCTTGTCCGGCAGGCATCTGTCCAGGATATAGCGTCTGCTCATCGAGACAGCATGTGAGGCAGCATTCCTGTCATACTTCACTTTGTGATATGCGGCAAGTTCCTTCGTCACGCCTTTGAGTATCTTCTCAGCCTCTTCGTCCGACGGCTCGTCAATCTCTATCTGGCGGAACAGACCCAATGCACCGGAATCGTGAGCACTCAGTTTCTTTATGTCTTCCGGAGTTGCCGAAATTATGAATTTCACCTTTCCGGACTTGAAATAAGGGATGAGCAGGCTCAGGATGTCCTTTGAACTGTCATCCATTCTGTTCAGACCTCCGAGAGAACGCAATTCGTCGATATATACGATCACACAGTCCTCTTCCGCAATCGCTTCCATTATTCCCTGTATCCTTCCTTCCAGGTCTCCGCGGAACTGCGCTCCGCTCAGAAGCATGCTTATGTTCAGTTCCATCATTCCGTAATCCTTCAACTTTGCCGGAACCTCACCTTTGTCAAGCATTGCCGCTATTCCTCCGGCCAGGGCTGTCTTGCCGACTCCTCGCCCTCCTGTAATGAGGACATTGCTTCTGGTCTTTCTGCAGAGTACCCTCAGAATCTTCGCCGTTTCCTCTCTGCGTCCGACAAGTTTTATTGACTCATCGAGAGGTGTAAAGAATTTCGCCCATTTGACCTCGTTCTCTTCTGTCGGGATGTCGCTGTCTTCCGCCGACATGCCTATCAGGGAATTGAGAAAATCCGGAATGCTGCATTCCAGGGCGGTTTCGAGATGGTATCTGGCGTATGAATCTTCAAGACGGAAGTATGAGTATATTATATGATGGGTGCGTACCGTTTCTGATGAAGCGGATGCCGCAGTATCGGCTGCAGTTTCGAAGACTTCCTGCAATTGGGCAGATATCTCTATCGACAGGTCCTTGTCCTCCGGTATAGATTCGAGACCGTTGATGTATCCGTATATTTCATCTTCCAGTTTCTGGGCGTCTCCACATCTGTTGAATGCATCCCAGAAATCCTTGTCTTTGAGATAGCCTGCCAGAAGATGTTCCGGAGTCAGGAACTCGTTCCTTTTCTCTGTCGCTATACCATAGGCCTCCATAAGGGCCGCTGTCACGTTTGCTGTCTGATTTATAGGCATTTGCAGAATCTTTGTTAATTGAATTATTCGGCCTTGATGTCAAATTTGAGCGGATATCCTTCGGCTCTTGCCATTGCTGTGGCCTTTGCCACCTTGCTCTTTGCTATGTCGAGCGTATACTTGCCCACCTGGGCCTTGCCATGGATATGCGTGGTCTCCGCTATCCTGCACGCATCGTCATATGTCTTCATGAACACTGTCATCATGACCATGATCACGAAATCGAAGGTTGTGAAATCGTCGTTGAGGACTGTCACATCATATTTCTTAGGCTCTTTGGGCTCTGTCCGGAGTGCAGGTTTTCCCTGCTTCTGAATCTGTTCCTGAGGCATATCACTGTCTGTTTTCTGAACCTGTCTTTCTGCACCAGTATACGAACGGCGTGTCAAGCAGGCTGGTCACGAAGAAAATAAGGTAACTGCTGATGAAGATCGAAAGCAGTGTCCCGATATCGTATGTTCCGTAGAAAGCAAGGAATGTGTAAAGCAGGGTGTTGATCATCTGGGAAATCATGGTGGAACCGTTGTTCCTTATCCACAGACCCTTCTTCTCGTCTCCGAAACGCTTCCTGCACCAGTCCCACCATTTATGGTAAAGCCATACGTCGATGAGTTGGGATATGAGATATACGATGAGGGAAGCGCATACCACGCGTGGGGTGCTGCTGAATATGGTGCGGAACGAACTGCTTGCCCAGTCGCTTTCGCTAGGTGTGTAAAGCAGCCACATCTGTGATATGGCGATGAAGAAGACGGAGCATAATGTGCTGATGATGACGGCCCTGTTGGCGTCTTTCTTTCCATGATTCTCGCTGAGGATGTCAGTGATAAGGAAAGTACTGGCAAACAATACGTTACCTAAGGTCATTTCAATCCCGAAGGCTCTTACTACCAGCAGGACTTCTATGTTTGCAAGGAGGGTGGCCATGACGTTGAAGGCCAGAAGACCGTTCTTTCCGAAAAGCCGGTAGAACAGCACGACACCTCCGTAAATGAGTAGGAAGGATAATATTATGAGTATCTCGTTAGGCATATGCGTCCGATTAAACAGACAAAGATACTGATTTTTTTATCATCCTACTCCGAAATCGGTGTTATGCAGAAGAATATCCACCCTTTCATTATCCTTGTATTCCGGATATATCTTGTCCGTGAAGATTTTTCTTACTTTGTCGGAAGGCTGTAAAGGGGCGGAATTCTCGACCATTATGTTGACGCATACGCGCTCGAAATGTTTAAGTCCGGTCTCTATGTCGTTTCTCATGCTCTCTTCCGTCTGGCCCGGAAGTCCGAACAGGAGGCAGCATTCGTTGAACGCTTCCGCTATCACCGAAGGATCTGTCTCCTTTATTCCTTTGAGCATTACATTCTCGCGATAGTCCTGATCGAATGTCTCCACACCGATCTTCATCTTCACATCAACGCCTATTGCCTTGAACTGTTCTCTTAATGAAGGGATATGTCTTCTGTAAAGCCAGTGGCATTCGAAATGTATCGTCCTGATTCCCTTGGATTTGCATACTGCCATTATAGCCTTCATCGTGCTGCCGTCGAGTTCGCAGAACGAGCCTGAATTCACGATTTCCAGCGTTTTGTAAATGCCTGAGACATGACTCAAAGCCTCCGTGTTGACGGCCAGATTCGCAGTTTGGTCGCATGATGCGTCCTCATGGTAGTCGCAGAATGTACATCTTCTGTAGCGGCATCCCTGCCCACGCAGGAGGACAATCTCACGCGGATTCTTTTCGTTTATGATCGAATATCTGTCCATATCCCTGCAAAGATAAGGCAGATTTCCATTTGTTCAAATATTCAGAAGATGAAGCCCAGGCGTCCGGTCACGCTTCTTCCAGGCATCGGATATCCTCTTGAAAGTTCGTATCTGTGGTCGGTCACATTTTCAGCGGCCACGCTGACATCTATCTTGAACGAATGACTCAATCTGAATGTTTTGTGAAGGTGGATGTGCAGCGTATTCCAGTCAGGTAACGTGCCGTAACTGTCTGACAGTCCTTTTCTTATGTTCCATCCTGCTCCGAGTTCCCAGCCTTTGTATGAGGCTGACGCTTTCAGGTTCACGGAATGTGCCGGTACATATGGAATCTGCTGCCCGTACGTGTCGCTTCCATCCGTGATGTCGGTCGCTTTCTGGAAAGTGTAGGAGGCTTCCGCAGAAATCCCGAACTCTTCCGTCGAGTATCCTGCTCCGGCATGAAGGTCCATTCCGGCAGACCTGGTCCTTCCGATATTGTAAGGAAGCCATATGTTCGGGTCGGTCTCGCTTGGTGCTGACGTTATCTTGTTTTTCAGCATGTTGAGGAATCCGTCCGCCTTTGCGTCAAACCGCCATGCTCCGGATATTGTCCTGTGCCATTCGATTCCTGCTCCGGCAAGCCATGCGTCTTCTGCTTTCAGGCTGGTGTTGCCGTATCCGATGTAATAGAGTTCGTTGAACATCGGGGCTCTGAATGCTCTCCTTCCGAATGCGTTGACTGATAATCCTTTAAGGAAGTTGTATCTGATGCTGGCGGAAGGGGAGAGACTGTTCTGTCTGATAGTGCTTCCGCCTTTGATTCCGCTGTCCAGCGACAAAGCATATTCTATTGAGACTGTCGCTTTAAATTTCTCTGTCCCGAAGTCGGTGCCGATGACCGCGTCAAGGCCATATCTGTTTATCAGCCCCTTGCCTTCTGCAATTCCGGAATCATAGTTTCCTGAATCCAGACCATCCCATCGGAGCCCCGCCGCACCTGATATCCTCCAAAAATCATTCAGATTCCAGATATGGGACGAATTCAGCATGGCTTCGTATTGGCCGTATCTGCTGTTTCCCCATGAACTGATATATTTCAGGTCGTCGTATGAAAGTTTGGCATTGGCCTTCATGCTGTATAAATCGCTGATTCTCTGCGAGATGGTGCCTTGGATGAAGGTGTTCATGTCTTTCTGGCGGTCTTCCGAAGGCCATGATACCGAGCCTGGCGTACCTCTGTCTGATGTAGCGAAATATGCCTTTGCGGTCCATTCGCCTCCTTCTGTCGAGCCGAAGGCGTCAATGCTTCCACGTATCTGTCTCATATCATTACCGGTCCTTATAAGCGTCGTCTCTCTTCCGTCCGCGTCGGCATAAGGAAAATCGCCCTTGCTTATCAGTCCTCCGGCATTTGCAGCCATCGTCACTTTGTCAGAAACCTTCCATCCCAGCCTCAATGACGGCATCCAGGTACCGAATGATCCTCCGGACACGCTGGCCTTGCCGCAGAAGCGTTCCCTTTCATCGGAGAATTCCGGCTTTGCCGTCCTGAAATTTATGCTGTTCTGTGCATAATCGATGACCATGTCCCGGTAGTCCTGAATTCCAAGGGCACTGAGGTCTGTCTGCCCGCTCTGCATGTTCCCGATGCGGATGCCGTCTATGCAGACAGATGTGTGTGCTGATCCCAAGCCTTTCAGGCTCACGGTTTTAAGACCTGCCGGACCTCCCATGTCCGATACTGTAAGTCCCGGTGACTGCATCAGGAAGAATGTTGCATTTTCATGTCCTGCGATTTCCAGAGTGTCTTTTCTGGATACGATGAACCCTTTTTCAGCCGTAACTGTGGCTACATCAAGAGTGTCCGGCTCACCCGCTCCCAGCAGGGCTGCCGCAAAAAGAATAGTTGTAATCTGCATCTGTTTTCGTCGCTGCGAACGCCTGGCCCCGGGCATTCAAGGTGAGACTTGACTGCGGCAGGTCTCCTGACTTGTCCCATCTGCAACGCCTTCCCGTCAATGACAGTGGCATTGAATGTTGCAGAACCGGGTTTCCCCGACAGGACTTACAGTTACGGGCATAGTTCCGGATTCACACCGGATTCCCTTTTCAAGGCAGACGGAAGCAAGGTCCGCTGCTCTCACCGCAATCCGATGCAAATGTAGTGATAGGAAGTGAATTTTTCAAGAATATTGCGCCTGACATGACAGTTTGAACGAGCCCGAAAAAATTTTATATTTGTATGTCAAAACATTGCTGATATGAAAAGATTGATTTTTGCTCTGATCATTGTGGTCTCTGCCGTTTCGTGTCATGAAAAAGCCGAAGTCAGAAATCCTGATGTTGCTCCTTACGGCAGTTTTGCCGAGGGAAAGATCGGGGATGTTACTCCAAAAGGCTGGATTGCCGAATTCCTTTCACGCCAGGTTTCCGGCATGACAGGACATCCTGAGGCTCTTTCTTATCCTTACAACAGTTGTCTCTGGGCCGGTTCTCTGGACAGGAATACGGACTCTTACGGCTCCGACTGGTGGAGATACGAGCAGACTGCATATTATACTGACGGACTTTTGAGGTTGGGGCATCTTATTGATGATGAGGAACTTATCGAAAAGGGAAGGGCAGGCATCAGATATACTTTGGACAATGTCTCTCCTGATGGGGAACTTGGCCAGACCGGATTCTGGGGACGCTGGCCTTTTGCCGTCTTCTTCCGTGCCATGCAGGCCGAATATGAAGCCGAAGCGGACCAGGAGATTCTTGACGCTCTTGAAAGACATTATATGTATATAGTCGATTCGGGTGAGCGTATCGGCGTCTTCCGCGAAGGACAGAAATTCCCTTGGAGGAACATCATGACCATCGAGGGAATGCTCTGGACATATGCCCGTACAGGCAACAAGGCCTTGCTGGATTATGCCGTACGCGAATGGGATGCTGGTGAGGCCACGGAACTCAATATGGAAGAGATCATGAGCGACAGGTCTCCGCATATGCACGGCGTCACCTATACTGAAGAAATGAAACTTCCTATGCTGCTTTATGCATATACGGGAGAACAGAAATATCTCGATGCCGCCCTCAGGGCCAATGAAAAACTGGTGAAGGACCATCTGCTTCCGGACGGAGTGCCTTCAAGCAACGAATATCTTGACGGCAACGATCCGCGTTCATCCCACGAGACATGTGACATCACGGATTATACCTGGACTCTGGGATACTACCTCATGACTACGGGAGAGGGAAGTTATGCCGATGCGATCGAGAAGGCTGTCTTCAATGCCGGTCCAGGTGCGGCCACAAAGGATTTCAAGGCTCTTCAATATTTTTCTTCCGTGAACCAGTTCATCGCTACCGGCAGTTCGGATCATAATGAATTCAAGAAGGGAAGCACATGGATGGCATACAGACCTACCCATGAGACCGAGTGCTGTGCAGGAAACATCCATCGTTTCATGCCGGATTATGTGGCCAGGATGTGGCTGGAAGGGGAGTCCG
Source organism: Candidatus Cryptobacteroides sp. (assembly GCA_045539115.1). Classification (GTDB taxonomy): domain Bacteria; phylum Bacteroidota; class Bacteroidia; order Bacteroidales; family UBA932; genus Cryptobacteroides. The sequence continues at coordinate 40,186 of JAZQES010000070.1, forward strand.
AGAATGAACTGGTGGCGGCAATGTATGGCCCTTCGGAGGTCCGTCATACTCTTTCTGACGGAAAGGTCGTGACGGTCCTGGAAGATACGGATTATCCTTTCGACGGCGAGATCCGTTTCGAATTTTCTATGGACAAGTCCGCAAGGTTCCCGCTCACGTTCAGGGTTCCCGGATGGTGCAAGGATGCTGAAATTCAAGTAAACGGTTCCGGATATGACCTTGTTCCGGATGAGGATGGCTTCTATACATTGGAGCGCAGATATCGTGACGGGGATGTGATCACACTCCTTTTCGATATGCCAGTTGAAGTCAAGGGGTGGCCGGAAGGTTCGGATCCTCATTCTGACGAATATGTGGGGTCATATGTGCAGCGTGGCCCGGTCCTCTATTCGTATGCTATTCCTTCCGATTGGGAAGAAGATGTGAATGTTTACGAGAACATGCATGGCAAGGTGTCTCTCAATCCTGATTTCAAATGCTGGAGCATCACCCCTGCCGGAGAATGGAACTGGTCGCTTGCGATTTCAGATGAGGACAAGCCTCAATATTCTCCTGCCGATGAACATGCGTATCCGTTTGACCTTGAAGGAAATCCATATGTAATCACAGTGCCGGTGGTCTCGGTCGAAGGATGGGAACTTGAAGAAGGCAGATATACTCCTGCACTTCCTTCCGAGTTTGAGACAGGCAATGAGTTGATGGCTGTCGATCTTGTTCCATATGGCGCCACAACTCTTCGTCTGACAGTTTTTCCGACCAGATGACGGTGGAGATCCTTCGCTGCGCTCAGGATGACAAATAGCGCTCAGGATGACAAACAGCGCTCAGGATGGTTTCAGCCAGAACCGGTACAAGTCAAATAAGAAAGGAGGATGACTTCACGGTCATCCTCCTTTATGAGTTATGTCGTAATTGATTACGGCTGCATTGTTGTATAGACGTTCTGTACGTCGTCGTCCTCTTCGATGCGCTCGATAAGTTTCTCGACATCTGCCTTGTCGTCGCCTTCGAGAACTTTGAGGTCTACGTTAGGAAGACGGGTGAACTCTGCTGCGATAAGTTCATAGCCGTTGTCCTCGATCCATTTCTGGATTGTGTTGAATGCTGTGAACTCTCCGTAGAGTACGATTTCCATCTCTTCGTTTTCGTTCTCCTCTTCGAAGATCTCCTCTACACCGAAGTCGATGAGTTCGAGTTCAAGTTCTTCGAGATCATATGGATTTGCTGACTTCATGCGGAACATGCACTTGCGGTCGAACATGTAGTCAACGCTTCCTGATGTACCGAGTGAACCGCCGCTCTTTGTGAAATATGAACGTACGTTAGCAACTGTACGGTTGTTGTTGTCAGTAGCGGCCTCAACGAGAACTGCGATACCGTGAGGACCGTATCCTTCGAATACTACCTCCTTGTAATCAGCCTGATCCTTGTCAGTCGCTCTCTTGATTGCACGCTCGATATTGTCCTTAGGCATGTTCTCGCTTCGTGCTGTCTGGATGAGCGCACGGAGACGAGGGTTACCGGTTACATCCGGACCGCCCTGCTTTACAGCGATTGTTATTTCCTTTCCGATCTTGGTGAAGACGCGGGCCATGTGACCCCATCTTTTGAATTTACGTTCCTTACGGAACTCAAATGCTCTTCCCATAATTATTTAGCCTCAATACGTCCGATATACTTGTCGATCTCGTAGCCTTCCATTGACTGCGGATACTGGTCCTTGATTGTCTCGTAGAAAGAGAGAGCCTTTGCGTTGTCGCCGAGTTTCTCAGCAACTGCACCAGCCTTGAGAAGGTAACCTGCAGCATAGATGTTGTCGATCTCGGCAGCAGCCTGCTCGAAGTAACCGAGGGCCTTCTTGTAATCCTCAAGTCCTACATAAGCATCACCGATGCAAGCCTTTGCACGTGCAGCGAGGATAGCGTCCTTGCCCTTGTAAGCCTGGAGATACTTGATTGCTGACTCCCAGTTTCCGAGTTGGAGTTCGCATACGCCAGCGTAGAAGTTGACAGCCTTGCCGGCCTTTGTGCCGTACTCGTCAAGAATCTGAACGAATCCGAGAGTGTTGCCGTCGCCGTTGAGGGCGAGTTCGAAGTTACCTGCACGGAAATTGTCCTCGGCGAGAGCCATCTGACCCATTGCTTCCTCAACCTTCGGCTGGTTGACGAACTTATACCAGCAGAAAACTGCTGCACACAATACTACAACTGCTGCGCAGATGATAGAAAGGAGTTTGCCGTTCTTGTTGAAGAACTGCTCTGTCTTTGAAACCGCCTCAACTACTGCCTCGGCATTTTCATTTTTGATTTCTTTTGCCATATCTGTTTGATTTTTATATTATTACGTGTAAGGATAAGGGCAGTAAAAAGCCCCTGAATGTGGCACACTGATATACAGTCAGCCCAAACAGGCGGCAAATTTACTAAAATTTGTTAAAAATAACAAGAATAATTTTAGTCCCATTCCTACTCGGAGTTTTTATGAGAAGTTCTTTGTCTATTTTCGAACATATATAGTTAAATTTGTCTTAAAGTTTGTTTATCTTTGCCTGGATATCGAAACAATTATATGCCCGTACTGGAAAAAATAGTCATTTCAGACTTCAGGAACATACAGATTCAGGAACTTGATTTCTCTCCGAATGTGAACTGCATAAGCGGTAACAACGGCGAGGGAAAGACCAATCTTCTGGACGCAATCTATTATCTCTCAATGACAAAGAGCGCGTTTTCCACTTCAGACAGATTCAATTTCCGTCATGGAACGGATGAGTTTGCGATAGCAGGCACATATCGCATGGAGAACGGCCTGAGCAGCAAGTTCGCCTTGAAGATGAATTCGAAGGGGGAGAAGAAGGTCAAGCGTGACGACAAGCAGTACGGCAGGGTTTCGGAGCATGTTGGCGTCCTTCCGGTAGTGATGGTCTCTCCTTCGGACGTGTCTCTGGTGAGCGATTCCGGAGAGGAGCGCAGGCGTTTCGTCAATGCGGTGCTGTCGCAGATGGACAGGGAATATATGTCTGCCTTGCAGCAATACAACAGGCTTCTTCTCCAGCGTAACAGGATGCTCAAGGAAATGAATCCGGACAGGTCGCTGATGGAAGTGATAGACATGAGGATGTCTGCTCTTGCTCTTCCTGTATATGAGGCAAGAAAACGGCTTGTGGAAGACCTGAATCCTATTGTCGCCGAGTATTACAAGGCCCTTTCGGGAGGTTCTGAAACTGTCGGCATCGTCTATGAATCCGAACTCTCGAAGGCTCCTCTAGATGAACTTCTTGCCGCTTCGTTCGAGAAGGACAGGATTCTCAAATATACATCTGCGGGCCTTCAAAGGGATGATTTCGCATTCAGCATGAACGGATATCCGATCCGTCGCCACGGTTCACAGGGGCAGCAGAAATCCTTCCTCGTGTCGCTCAAGTTCGCACAATATGACATAATGAAGAAGAACTACGGCTTTGCTCCGCTGCTTCTTCTGGATGATGTCTTCGACAAACTTGACATGGGACGCATATCCAATCTGCTCCAGATGGTTGCCAGCAATGATTTCGGCCAGATATTCATTACTGACAGCAACAAGGTCAGGATGTCTTCGATCGTTGACGGACTGACAAAGGACAGGGTATATTATGATACATCGGCCGGTACATTCACGAAACTATAAAGATGGCGGAAGACAAGGGCAGGAACAAGATGCGCCGGCAGGAGGCGGTCGGAATGGATGAACTGGTGAATCAGTTCATAAAGGAAATGAAACTGGCGTCCGGACTTAACCGTCAGAGGGCTCTGGAAGCATGGAACAGCGTGTCGGGAGCGGCGAGATACACTCTTGACGTATATTTCGAACGTGGAATAATGACCTGCACACTCAGTTCTTCGGTAGTGCGCAACCAGTTGTATTTCCAGAGGGATGTCCTTGTGCGGAAACTTAACGAATATCTTTCCGCCGATGAGATGTTCGTCAGGGAGGATAAGGACGGAGTCATAGTCAGAAATTTGATTTTGAGATAGTTATGAAGATAGTTGCAGATATTGATGTGCCTTTCCTCGAAGGTGTGTTCGAGCCTTATGCCGAGGTGGTTTACAAGAAGGGAATCGAGATTTCACGCGAGGATGTCGTTGATGCCGACGCACTGATAGTCCGTACAAGGACCAGATGTGACGCCTCCTTGTTGGAAGGTACCAAGGTCAGCATGGTGGCTACCGCGACTATCGGAACAGACCATATTGACCTGGATTATTGCAGGAACAAAGGTATAGAGGTGGCGAATGCAGCAGGTTGCAATGCCGGCGGTGTCATGCAGTATGTGTTTTCGGCATTGTATGGAGTCACTGCAAGGAAGGGCATAAAGATAGACGGATGCAATTTCGGAGTCATAGGCGCCGGTCATGTGGGACAGAAGGTCGCCGATATGGCTGAATATCTAGGTTTCAACGTCCTTAGATGTGATCCTCCGCGTGCCAGAGCCGAAGGCCCGGAAGGATTCTGTTCTCTTGAATATCTGGTGGAAAATTCCCAGGTGATCACGATGCATGTGCCTTTGGATGATATGACAAGAGGCATGGCCAATGCGGATTTCTTCACGATGATGCAGCCTGGGGCGATTTTCATAAATTCCGCCAGAGGAGAAGTGATCGATGAAGAGGCTCTGATAGCGGCCAGTCCTAAACTGGGTGCTATCGTGATTGATACATGGTGCAATGAACCTGATGTGAATGAGAGGCTTATCGATGCCGCAGATATAGCCACTCCACATATTGCAGGATATTCATACCAGGGAAAGCAGAACGGAACCACGATGGCTGTAAGGGCTCTTGCGGCTCATTTCGGACTCGATTCATTGGCAGGATTTGTCGCTGATGACAGCCATCCTGACCACGATCCGGTGCTTCTTGACCTGAAAGGTAAAAATCAGGGAGAGATAACCGCTGTTTTCCAATATAATTATCCTATATTTACAGACGATTTCAGATTCCGTATGGAACCTCATAAGTTCGAGAAACTCCGTTCGGAATATCAATACCGCAGGGAAATATACGTAGAATAACACTAACAAACCGATAACCAGACATGTTTACAAAAGAAGACATCGCACAGATCGAGCAAAGAGGTTCGGATGTGCAGACAGTAGAACAGCAGGTAGAGCGTTTCAAACAGGGATTTCCATGGATGAAGATTGTTGCTCCTGCTACACCGGAAAGAGGTATTCAGGTACTTGACGAGGCTGCGGTCGAGGCTGCTGCAAAGTATTACGACGGTGCGAAGATCAACGGAAAATGCAAGTTTGTTCCTGCTTCCGGTGCTGCATCACGTATGTTCAAGGACCTTTTCGGAGGTCTTGACGCTCTCAAGGCCGGCAAGGAACTCGCTGATGATGCTCCTGCTGCAAAGTTCGTGGACAGAATCGCTGAATTTGCGTTCTATACTCCTGAACTTTTCGGAGAAAAGTCATGCAAATGTCCTGAATACAGAAAGGATGTCCTTGCAAAGACACTTACGGACGAAGGTCTCGGCTATGGTGCAAAGCCAAAGGGAGTCCTTAAATTCCATAAGTACACAGACGGCGAAATCCGCACTGCTTTTGCAGAGCATCTCGTTGAGGCTCAGAACTATATGAGAAACGAGGACGGCACTGCAAACCTCGTCGTGACAATTTCTCCTGAACATCAGCATCTTTTTGAAGAGGCTTATGCAGAGGTCAAGGAGGCATATGAGGCCAAGTACGGCGTGAAGTACAACATCACCTTCACATTCCAGGACAAGGCTACCGATACCGTGGCCGTAGACGTCGAGAACAAGCCTTTCAGGACAGAGACTGATTCTCTTCTTTTCCGTCCTGCAGGTCACGGAGCCCTCATCTATAATCTCAACAGGATCGAAGAGGAAGTCGTTTCGATCAAGAATATCGACAACGTGGCCAACGAGCGTCTCCTTCCTGAAACCGCTACATGGAAGAAGGTTCTTCTTGGAAAGGCTCTCGAACTCAGAGACAGGATTTATGGCTATCTGAATGCCCTTGACGCAGAGGCCACACCTGCACTTTGCGACGAAATCGAGGCATTCCTTGACAATACTCTTTGCGTTACTCTTCCTGAAAGTGCTGACTTTGAAGCACGTGTGGCTGCACTCCGTGCGAAACTCGACCGTCCTATCCGTGTTGCTGGTATGGTGAAGAATCAGGGTGAGCCTGGCGGCGGTCCTTTCATCATCGCAGAAAAGGATGGCTCTACTTCGCTTCAGGTTCTCGAAAGCGTGCAGATCAACATGTCAGACGACCATGCACGCAATGCACTTGCTTCTGCTACCCATTTCAATCCGGTTGACATCGTATGCTGCCTCCATGATTATAAGGGACAGAGTTTCGACCTTCTGAAATATGTGGATGAGGACGCAGGATTCATAAGTTCGAAGAGTTATCAGGGCCGCGAACTCAAGGCTCTCGAACTTCCGGGCCTCTGGAATGGTGCCATGAGCAACTGGAACACTCTTTTCGTTGAGGTTCCGCTCGCTACATTCAATCCTGTGAAGGTAGTTCTCGATCTTCTCCGTCCTGCACACCAGAATTAGTGATTCTTTCAACTGATTGATAATCAGTGTGTTATATAAAATGCCTGCTGTCAAAAGACAGCAGGCATATTGCGTAAGTGCTTATGTGTGAGGGTTTTATCTGATGCTTTATGAACGGGCGGTGACGAACAGGAGGTTGCCTTCCTTGTCGGATTTGAGTCCGAAGATATGAATGTCGTCTCCGGATGATGTGCCGAGTTTCTTGCGCAGGGTGTCAGTATCCATCGGAATGTTCCTGGCAGTCACTTCTGCCTTCGGGAAATCATTGCCGGCTGCCTTTATGCTTCTTTTATCCAAAGGACTGCACCTGATTATCCGGAATATCTTGCCGTGATGGGACAGTTCCTTAGCCTTGTCCTCATTTTCTATAATATAATAATGTGTGGAAACCCCAAGTTTGCCTATTCCGAACCGCTCGCTTATGAGGTTGAATGCTCCTGCCTTCATCAATGCCTTTCCAGGTTCAAACAGATAGCATCCCTGCCGGCAGAAGTCCGCAATCGGCATTTTCCCGCTCCCGTGCAGGGGCTTTGCGGCTTTCTCTTCCGAAGGGGAAAAGGTAAATCCGGACACCATGCCGTCATTATGAATCTCGACGGCAGTTATGGTGTACCCGTCCTGCCATTCTCGGTCCATCCATATTAGCAGTTCCTTGCATTCACCGCCGCTTGCCACCACATGGACCTCACGGCAACTGCTGCCCAATCTGCCGCATACCATGCTTATATCCGCCATCGGCGAAAGTTTGATGAGTATATGTCGGGTGTATGTGAAGATTTCTTCCTTCAAAGTGAGGACGTCCGGCGTACATTCTTCGATCAGAAAGACTTTCCTGCCGCCTTCACCGCGACGTGCAGGGTCCATATAGACGATGTCGGGGACGGTCTCGCCAAGGATGTTCCCTATGTTTCCCTGTTCTGCAATCTCGTTCACGACGGAAATGTTTCCTGCTCCCAATGCCTTGAAGTTATGTCTTGCGGCTTCGCACAGGGGAGTCTGCATTTCGTTGTAGATTACCTTTCCTGCCTTCATGGAGAAGAACCAGCAGTCGACTCCGAGACCTCCGGTCAGATCTGCGACGGACCATCCTGCTGCCGGACCCGCCATGCGCTCTGCCAGATCGGCCTTGTAACGGCCTGTGGCACTGCTGCTGCACTGTTCGGCTGATAGTTTCAATGGAAAGACCAGGCCCGGATTGTCGTGCCATTCCTGAACTTTTCCTTTCAGTTTCCGTCTGCTCTCGATGCTGTTCACCGCCATGTCCATGTCGATGTCGGGCCATCTTTTGCGATTCATGATGAGCCTTGCAGTGTCGTCAGACATGTGCTGTGAAACAAATTCAGCCAATTTCTCCATTTTGTATAGAAATTTTATGCAAAAATAGGCTTTTTGTCTGATATTTATGAGTATATTTGCTCGGATATAAGCAAATTCAACATTTTAACACTATAACCAATATGGAAAGAGATTTCAGAACCGTTGTCCAGAGTTGGCTGGACGGTAATTTCGATGAAGCAACAAAGGCACAGATCGTCGCTCTTCAGGAAACAGATCCTGTTGCACTCGAAGATGCATTCTACAGAAACCTTGAGTTCGGTACAGGCGGACTTCGAGGCATCATGGGTGTCGGAACAAACCGCATGAACAAGTACACAGTGGGTATGGCTACACAGGGTCTTGCAAACTACATGAAGGCTAACTGCGAAGGACCTCTCAGTGTCTGCATCTCTTTCGACAGCCGCAATAACAGCCCTGAGTTTGCTCAGATCACTGCAAACGTGCTTGCAGCAAACGGAATCCACGTATTCATCTTCGACAAACTTCATCCTATCGCCCTCATGAGTTATTCGGTGAGGACAAAGAAGGCCACTGCCGGTATCATGATCACAGCATCGCACAACCCTAAGGAATATAACGGTTACAAGGTGTTCTGGTCTGACGGAGCGCAGGTGACTTCTCCTGTTGACAAGGACATCGTTGCCGAGGTTGCAAAGATCACTGACCCTTCAATGGTGAAGTTCGAACCGGGTGAAGGTGCTGCTCCTATCGAGGTGATGAGCCATGAGATGGACGAGGCATATCTCGATGCAGTATCTACCCTCATGCTTTCTCCGGAGGCTGTCGCTGCCCACAAGGACATCAAGATCGTCTATACTCCTATCCATGGATCAGGTGTGGAGATCGTTCCTGAATTCCTCCAGAGGCTCGGTTTCGAGAACATTTATCATGTTCCGGAGCAGGACGTTGTAGATGGTAATTTTCCTACAGTGATGTCTCCTAACCCAGAGGAGCCTTCTGCTCTTGCAATGGCTGTTGCAGTCGCTGACAAGGAAGGTGCAGACCTCGTGATGGCAACTGACCCTGACGCTGACCGTCTCGGTATCGCTGTACGTGACAACGAAGGCAAGATGGTGCTTCTCAACGGTAACCAGACCGCTTCAATCCTTACATATTATATTCTCCGCCGCTGGTCTGAACTCGGCAAACTCGACGGCAAGCAGTACATAGTGAAGACCATCGTGACTTCTGAACTCCTCCGTGCAATCGCCGAGAAGTATGGCGTGAAGGTTTACAATGTCCTTACAGGATTCAAGTGGATCGCTGACATCGTGAAGAAGAATGAGGGCAAGACTACATTCGTATGCGGTGGTGAGGAAAGTTACGGCTTCAACGTAGGTGAGTTCGTACGCGACAAGGATGCTCCTATCTCATGCGCAATGATCGCAGAGTGTGCTGCATGGGCTGCCGAGCAGGGCAAGACCCTCTATCAACTCCTCCAGGACATCTATGCTGAGTTCGGATATTACAAGGAGTCCCTCATTTCAGTAACCAAGAAGGGTAAGGCCGGTCTCGAGGAAATCGCTCAGATGATGGTTGATTATCGCAGCAATCCTCCTCAGGAACTTGCAGGTTCTCCGGTTATCAAGGTTATCGACTATACCAAGCCTGAGGAAACAGGCCTTCCAGCATCTAATGTTCTCCAGTTCTATAATGAGGCTGGCGATGTCGTGACTGTACGTCCTTCAGGTACCGAGCCTAAGATCAAGTTCTATTTCGGCATCAAGGGTGCTGACGCAGACGCGAAGAACGAGGTGCTCAGAGCGCAGTTCAGCAAATAGTCATACTTGAATTTTACGTGAAACTGACTCGTGTTTTTGTCGAAAGGGATTGTCATGATTTGTTAGTTTCAATAATTTATGTAATTTTGAAAATCGATTCGAAATTTATTAACCACTTAATTTAAATATAACTATGGCATACAAAGTAATTGACATCGAAGGTGTAGGCGCTGCTTATGCTGAGAAACTTACCGCTGCTGGTCTTGAGACTGCTGCTCAACTTCTTGCAAAATGTGCTGCTCCGGCAGGACGCAAGGCTCTTGAAGAGGAAACTGGCATCTCTGGCAAACTCATCCTCAAATGGTGCAACCATGCTGACCTTTTCCGCGTAAAGGGAGTAGGCCCTCAGTTCGCTGAACTTCTCGAGGCTGCTGGCGTTGATACAGTAAAGGAACTCGGACATCGCAATGCTGAGAATCTTGCTGCAAAGATGCTTGAAGTAAATGAGGAGAAGCACCTCGTACGCCGCGTTCCAGTGGCAAAGGAAGTACAGAAGATGATCGATCATGCAAAGGAACTTCCTGCAACAATGACTTACTAAGATCTTATGATCCATATGGAGCCGTCCTTGTAAAAAAGGGCGGCTTTTTTTGTTCATTGGTCTGGACCTTGCTTATCTCAGGCAGGCAATCAACTGTTTATGAGAAGGAATATGACATATATGGTCTTGATCATCTGTATGCTGCTGTACGGCTCGGCGGCAGCAGGTAAGGGACTGTATGTAAGGGCAGGGGACGGAAGCAGGGTGACGGCCAGGATAATAGAGTGGCATGACGATCCTTTGGAATGTGGTTTCCTTGTGATTCCTCGTGGATATCATCATTGCCTTTATCGGTGTGATGGTGGCAATGGTTTGAATTTCAGGACATTGTATGGCTATGTGGGCATTTATGCAGGAGATGAGTCATCAGTGGTGGAAGGGATGAATGAGGCCGGATTATGTGCTGGGCTCTTCTGCATGCCAGATTCCCTCCAATGCATGTCGTCGGTCCGTATAGGTGACAATGTCGACATATGCAGCAGGAATTTCGTTTCATGGATACTTTCGGAATTTTCGTCCATAGATCAGATAAAGGATGTCCTGGAGGAGAGCGGTAATGTCAGAAATTCTGATGGAATTTCCGGCATCCGATGGAGAATAACCGAACCGGGAGGACATATCGCTTATATAGACGTATGCGATGGTATTCCGCTGCTTAGTGAGGGTGAACAGTCCGCGTCCTCAGATTCTGCTCTTACAAATGGATATGACACCGTCATGCAGTCGTTCCATATCCTGGACAGTCTGTATGTGCCTGTCGTTCAGGAGTATTCGGACCGTTTCCTCATAACCTGCGCTGCCGATCAGGCTGCCATGAAACTATATTTCAGCACCGACCGTGACAACAGCATCCGTTGCATAGACCTGTTGAATATTGATTTCAGAAAGGTACGGATTCAGTCCCGCCCTTTGGACAGGATACGCAGCCGCCCCGTCCGATATCTGAAGGTCAGATAGCACATTCGTCCTCTGGCTGTGGTTAGGCCGACCAGACGCTGAGGCTCATCATATTTCACCTTCTGGCAACTCCGGAACCGTCTATGCGGCTTCGGAGTTGCTGCCTGTAAGGTAACTCAATACTTCTACTGAAAGACTGACGAAAATAATAACTGCAAGCCACATAATGATTGTTTTTTTAGGTTTATGTGGCAAAGATATACCCCGCTTGTGCCAATCGGTGGCAAAAGCGGGGTGTGTCTTGAAAATCTTTCTTTTTTATTTGTCCGAAGTCACTCTTTTGAGCAGTTCCGGCTCTTTCCCGACCTGTTTCATCATATCTATATGTGTGCAGACTTCTTCGCTGAGGAAGCGTGAAGTCGAACCTGTATTGGCCGGATCCCATGTAAGGAGAATCGTGTGGGTCTTCAATGCCTTGAGTTTCCTTGCCAGCATTTCATGATCGGCATCGCCGCTGATGAGGACCACATAATCGAACTGTCTGAAAAGTGTCATTTCGTATGTGTCGAGAGCGAACCATGTGTCGATCCCTTTCTCTATAACGCCGCCTGACGGATTGGGACGCAGGTGCTTGTAGTGGAAGATTATGTCGTTCTCTATAAGGGAATCCTCAAATTTCCTTTCCTCCAAAAGCAGGTGTCTGTTTTCGGCGTCAGCAGCACGGAAACGTCCTCTGTAATAATGTGCTTCCGTGATGTAGAGCAGTTTCCTGTCGATTCCGAAATGCTTCGAAATCATCTCGGGAATGTACTGGAAAAGCCCTTTCACATTGACTTTTCCCATGTTTTTCTTTGCAAGTCCTTCATCGATCTTTGCATAATAGCCGCCGTCGATGAATACTCCTATCGATAGATTGTCTTCGTGTGCCATAGTGTTATTCTGTAAAAGTCATTTCGTCAAGAAGATAGTCAGCCTCACCGATCTTGTCGATGGTGAAGAGGACATAGCGGATGTCGAGGGCTATGTTGCGGCAGATCTCCGGGTCGAAGACTATGTCGCTCATAGTGCCTTCCCATACGCGGTCGAAGTTGAGGCCGATCAGGTCGCCGTCAGCATTGATGACAGGGCTTCCTGAATTGCCGCCTGTGGTGTGGTTTGTGGCGATGAAGCACACTGGAACCTCTCCGGATGCATCCGCCCAACGTCCATAGTCCTTGGTCGCATAAATGTCGCGGAGGCGCTGAGGGATATTGTAATCGAAGATTTCCGGATTATCCTTCTCCATTATGCCCTTGATTGTAGATGACGGAGTGTAATATACTCCGTCGGCAGGGGAGTAGCCCTTTATGTGACCGTAGGCCACGCGGAGAGTGAGATTCGCGTCAGGATAGAAATCCTTCATAATTCTCTGGGTTCGGCAATAAACCATCTGGCCGCGCATGTAATCGCGGTAGGCAAGTTGGAGATCCTGATTCAGACGTGTTGTGACAGGGAGAATGTCGTTATAGTACCATTTGAGGAATTCATTGAAGAATTCAGTCGCAGGGTCAGTCATGACAGCATCCCTGTCTTCTGGTGTGAGTGTCTTGACCTTTTCAGGATCAATGAAAATACTGTTGGTGAACATGTCTTCCGCCCATGCCTCCACAGAACCGTACGAAGCCAGTCTTGACTTGTAATATTCCGGCTTGAAGTCCGCAGGGACATTCCTTTCATATTCATTCATGACCGCAATGAATGATTCCTTGTCGATCGGAAGATACCAGTCCTTGTAGAATGATTCCGCAAGTCTGGCGGCCTGCACTGCATCGAAAACAGTTGTTGAATCCTCCTGGATGAAAAGTCTCGCAATGCTCATAGCAAAGTTCGCTATCTCCACTGTACGTACTGTCTCCGAATAATAGTCTGTTGCGAACTGATAAGGCTCCAGTTCCTTGTAGATTCCTTCGATTCTTGATATGACTCCGTCAAATTCGCCGCCTTGAGCCCATCTGTCGAAAGCCTTCTCGAAATCACGCTTGGTCTGGACCGTATTCATCTTCTTTATGCCCTTTACCTCACCTTGCCATTTCTTCCATGCATTCGAGACGTTGGCGTTCTTTGAAGAATATTGGATGCGTACCTTCTGGCTTTCAGCCTGATACCTGTTCATGATGTCCAGACGGAGGGTGCGGAGATGGATCTTGTGAGGATCTCCGATCTCTTCGATATATCTAACGCCCTCGGAGTGGATATATTCCTGAGTGCGTCCCGGGAAACCGTATATGAATGTGAAATCGCCTTCCTGTACGCCCTTGGTGGATATGCGGAAATATTTCTTAGGTTTGTAAGGAACATTATCTTCCGAATATGGAGCAGGATTGTTGTCCTTGTCGGCATATATGCGGAACATCGAGAAATCGCCGGTATGACGAGGCCACATCCAGTTGTCGGTGTCACCTCCGAACTTTCCTATCGATGAAGGCGGTGCACCCACAAGACGCACGTCCTCGTACTGTCTGTAAAGGAAAAGGAAATACTGGTTGCCATAGTAAAGTGCTTCCACAGTGGCTCTGAGACCTTTCCCTTCCTTGGTGACTTCTGCAATCAATGCCTCGGAATTCTTCTTTACTATCTCCACTCTCTGTGCTTCGTCCATTCCTTCCTCATAGCCTTTGAGGATGGTGTCGGTAACATCTTCCATCCTTTCCAGGAAACTTACGGAAAGTCCGGGATTAGGAAGTTCCTCTTCGCGGCTCATAGCCCAGAATCCGTCCTTGAGGTAGTCGTGCTCCACACTGCTGTGCTTCTGGATCTGTCCGTATCCGCAATGGTGGTTGGTCAGAAGAAGTCCCTCGGGAGAAATGAGTTCTCCGGTGCATCCTCTGCCGAAAAGCACGACAGCATCTTTGAGCGATGCCTGATTGATGCTGTAGATGTCGTCAGCACTGAGTCTGAATCCCTTTTCCTGCATGTCTGCAATACGCTGCGAAATCAGTGACGGAAGCCACATGCCTTCGTCTGCTCTTGCAGATATTCCCATCAGAATCAGTGTGACGATCGCGATAAGTCTTGTTCTGTTATTCATATCGTGGTGCTTAAATTATTTTATATTCAGTATTTTATGCAAAATTTACAGTTCATGCAGGAACAATTTCCGGTAGAACTCCGTCTTTTTGTCCAGCGGGAGCGGATAGGCACGGGAGGATGACGGCATACGCCAGAACCTTATGGCTCGGGTGCGGCCTTCGTTGTCAGTAAAGGTGCATTCTGTCCAACTTCCAACTGCCGGTTCCTTGCATCCGAACAGTCCGCAGACCACGTCCGTGGCTTTCTGCCCGGTGGTCACTATTGCTTTGCAGTCCGGAATCTTCGAGAGCAGGGAAGTAAGGTCTGTCGGGGTCACAACTTCCAGAAACTTGTCAGAAGCGTTGTCCTTGAGCCTTCTGATCTCACATGCGGTGTCATACATGGCTATGCCTCTTTCTTCCGCAAATCCTGCACATTTCTCCCGGGAGAATCTTCTGGCCTTGCTTCCGTCAGCGTTTTCGGCTACGAAGTGATCCTTGTCCGAGAAGAACACGAGCCCCATTATCCTCCACATGTCGTTTATCCAGTTGGGATAGAAGAATTCCATGGACCATCTTTTCCTTGCAGGAGGGAAACTGCCCAGCATAAGTATGCGGGCTCCTGCGGGAAGAAAGGGCTCCAATGGGTGTCTTTCTGTCGGGATCTGTGTCATGTCCGCAAATTTACAAAGAAAAGTATTTCATGTAAAGGTCTTCGGCGATGTCGGCCGGATTTTCGTACTTCCTCTCCGGCATGCCGGTCCTATGTGCCCATTCATTCTCTATGCTGAACCATTCATGTGAATCCGGAACAGGTCTTCCGTTTTCCAATGCCTCAAAGAAGGTTTCCCATCTTGGAAGGTAGAAATCCTTCAGCAGGCCTCCCCATTGTCTGTTGGAATAGTCATGAAGATGTCCCTGTTCGGCAGCACCTTCCGGGCCCCAAACGCTGACCAGAGTCCTTGCGTTCCATTCCATCCAGTCCCTGTCTTCCTCAGTGGTACCGTCCACTTCATCACATATGCCTCTGGCGGAGGAAATCCATCTTTCAAGCGAGAACAAGTCGGTTGAGGACAGGAGCATGTCCATGTCTTCAATCATTTCCAGAAATGCTTCATAACCGGTCTTGAAACCCTTCCTGTCGCCTTTTTTCCAATGACCTGCTATTTTTTCAAGAAGGAAGTATGAAGAGTCTGTGAGTGCCTGCCGGACTACATCCACGACATCATGAGCATAATTCGGATGATCAGATAGCGTGTGTTTTTCCTTCAACATAAGTGCAGCCGCCTTTCTTACCATGTCCGTATCGTGATAGATCGAGCATGTACTCCATTCGGAAACAGACTTCACCTTTAACGACGGACGGGCGCAGACTACCGGTTCGCTTACTCCCTGCTGCGATGTAGGACAGTCGAGGACAGACGACGAGAGAAGGTTCCATGCTTCTTTCATCGCTTCACTTGAAACCCCGTATCTCGCTGTCGTGTAGTTCTTTATCCATCCGCTGCATTCTTCCTTCCTCATCCATGGGAGTTCGAACAATGCATCATAAAGAATCGGATTCGTCTCTATTCCCTCCGGAGTGGCACCGATTCCTTTCATCGTTTCCGGATATTTTTCCAATGCTTCGAAATATCCTTTCATGGTCGAGTCCAGACGGCCGTGCATTCCTGTCCTGCCTCCGAAATTATGGAGCATGCACCATGTGAAATCGTGGCCTTCATATCCCTCATGCCATTTCGGAAGACCGTCGGAAAACAGGTCCAGAATCACATATCCTCCATGAGGAACGGCCTCCAAGGCCTCCTTGCGCGGATTTTCCTGCCAACTCTGAATCACCCATGCCGACTCGGGTGAATGAGCCCTCATCTGGGTCCATATGGCCTGATATGCAGCCTTTACATCGACTCCTTCCGTGCTTCCGCCTTCATGGAAAGGGTCCATGCTGTAATAGCGTGACTTTCCCATCAATGCTTCAAGATGACGGTAATACATTCCGGCTATTTCACCGAACCTGTCATCTGTCGGTTGGAGGAACGCCGGCCTCCTGAAAGCGGCGCACCATTTGCCCGGGTCTGCGACATTGACTCCCATTTTTTCAGCGGCATCGGAAGGCAGCATCCCGCTGTAACCCGGAAGGACAGGTTCCATTCC
This sequence comes from Candidatus Cryptobacteroides sp., assembly GCA_045539115.1. Lineage (GTDB taxonomy): Bacteria > Bacteroidota > Bacteroidia > Bacteroidales > UBA932 > Cryptobacteroides. Next base: position 56,514 of record JAZQES010000070.1, read on the forward strand.
CAGACTCCGCATCCTTTCCAGAATGAATCTGCACAGGTCTTCCTGCCTTTCGTACCACCATTCGGGATTCGGACCGCCCCATCCTTCGAGGTTGTTCATCAGCCACCAGGCCTGGAATCCGGGACCTGCAATGAACTCGGATATCTCATTGCCCGTATATCCGACTTCTTCAAGCATGTTTTTCCATACGACATCCGTTCCTACGAGCATCAGAGGCATGTTTATGCCGTGAAGGGCCATCCAGTCCATCTCCTTCTGCCATCTGTCCTTGGTCCAGAAGGCCATCGAATAAGAGAATGTACAATAGTTCAGGTAATATCTGTGGACGGCGGAACAGGCTCTTTTCTCTTCCTCAGAGGGCAGGGGAAGGACGGTGCAGGATAAATCCGTCGTCAGATTGTTCCACGACAGATTGATATGCGCATGATGGTTCAGGTACCATCCTATGCCCGCCGTAAGGGCACTGATTGAACTGCCCCTGATATATGGCTTGCCTCTTCTGGCGCCTATGATGAAGGTGTCTTCTCCGTTTTCCGAAATGTCTTCGCATATCCTTGTCTCGAAAAGTTCTGAGGCTCCTTCTCCTCCTATCCTGTCGAGAAGGTCCGATACAGGCTCAGGATTCATTCCTGTGCATGAAACCAATAATATGCTTATGAGGAAGGGCAGGGTATGTTTCATCATGAGAATCAGTTTAGACAAATATAATGAACTGTTTTGGAAAATGAGGCATATGCATGTATAAAAGATAACCGCCCGACGAATCACTTCGGCGGGCGGCTTTCCTGTAAGTTCAATATTTATGTCTAACTAAACAAAAGTTATTTATATAGACGCATATTCCGTGCCATTTGCTACAAGGACATGCGTTTTTTTTATCAGAAAATGTTCACCAATGTCGGAAGAGCCTCTGCGACGCTCTTGACTACCCATCCGATGAGGATGAAAAGGCTGATGATCCAGGCTATGAACAATACGAGGCCAGGTCTCCATGAAGGGGCCTTCAAGTCGAACAGAAGCATTATGCCTCCGTATATCATGCCTATGCATGCAAGGCCTGTCACCATTAGCACGAGTCCCCAGAACTGGGTGCCGCATACCATGTCGGTCAGGAACTGTTCCTGTGCATCAAGCATGCCCAGTTCCATGATTTCCTCTGTGATCTCGTGGCCGATGATGGTCGGAAGAGTCGGGATGAATATGCATCCGAGAAGGCCGCTGAGGCCGCAGCACAGAAGGATCAGACCCAGGAATACGCCTCCGGCACGTTTGAATGTCTGTCCGGCAGGGGATTGTGACGCATCCTTCACTTCCTTTTCCAGATTGAAGTCTTTCGAGCGGAACCCGTCGAGATTGATAGGCTTGCCGTGCATTTCGCATTTCTGCTCTACGGTCCTTGCCGCCGGCATCGCTATCCACAGGCAGATGTAGGCGATTGTTGCAATTCCGCATAATCCTCCTTCATCCATGAAACCTATGAAGAATATGATGAGGAAGATGAGCCTGAAGATGACCTTGTCTATTCCGAAATATGATCCCAGTCCGGAGCATACACCTCCGAAAATCCTTTCTTCCATATTCCTGTAAAGTCTCTTGGAGCGTGATGTCTTCTTTTCTTCCTTCGACTCCGGAGCAGGTGTGCCGGCATTGTCGGATTCAGTCTGTGCCAGTACCTCGGGATCTCCGATCCTCTTTCTGATGTCTTCTATCATGCTGACATTCACCACCATACCGGCCGGACATCTTTCGCTGAGGAGTTCGGCGATGCGTTCCTCGATGTCCGAAACGATTTCGTCAGCACTAGGGTCTCCCTCGAATCCTTTCCTTATTTCAGCCAGATAGCGGCTCAGAGTCTCGTATGCATCGGTCTCGATTGTGAATGCGTATCCAGCGAGACTTATGTTTTCAGTAGTTTTCATAAATTACGGTTTCTTATGCTTTCAATGCCTTTTGCAAGTTCATCCCATGCCTGATCGAGGCCGGCGAGTTGCTCTCTGCCCAGATCTGTGATCATGTAGTATTTTCTCGGAGGGCCTTGCGTCGATTCCTCCCATCTGTAGTTCAGAAGTCCGAGTTTCTTGAGGCGGATAAGCAGGGGATAGGTGGTCCCTTCCGCCACGATTATATTGACTTCCTTTAGTTTCTGGATTATCGACGAGGCATATTCATCTCCGGAAGCGAGAATCAGCAGGATACTGTATTCCAGCACTCCACGCCTCATCTGCGTCTTGTTGTTCTCGATTATGCCTGTTGCTTCCATTTTATATTCCGCTAGTGAATCTTCTTATGTTTTCCGCAGTGGCCGGGATACCTCTGAGTTCGCATTTTTCTGCCGCCGTGTTCGCCTCAGGTGCCGCAATCCAGATCACGAGATAGATCCAGAAGCCGGCTGAACCGCAGATGAGAGCGACGAGGAAGATGACTCTGATGAGCACTACATCCACTCCGAGGAAGAGGGCAAGGCCCGAGCATACTCCCGCGATCTTCTTCCCGTCAGGGTCCCTGAAAAGTTTCCTTACAGGCTTGTCTTCATAGCGGCTGTTCTGCTCTGTCGAGGTTGAACCTGTGCCATGTTCCTGATTCTCAGCATGGTTGTATCCTTCCGGATATCCAAGTTGCCCGATCACTTCCTGTGTCATCTTAAGATCCACTACCTGTCTGCCGCCGAGTTTCAGTTTCAACTGATCGGCAATCCTGCCTTCGAGTTCGTCCATTACATCCGTGCTTGAACTGCTTGCGTCAAGGGATGCCTTGAATCTGTCAAGATAGTCGCTCAATGCGTTGTAGGCATCTTCATCGATTGTAAAACTGCATCCTCCGATTGCTACGTTGATTGTCTTTTTCATAATTGTTCCTTTTTATATACTTGTTTCATTAATTGTGCCTTTCTGTCTTTTGTCAGCACCGCCAACTACTATGACACTGCAAAGATATATAAATTTTTAAATACCTTGCAACACAAGGTACTGAAAAAATAAAAAAAAGTTTTCATTTGAATTGCAAAGTGAAGACGGTACTCTTCTCGTCGCTTCTTGAAAGCCTCAATGAGCCGTTGTGCAGGCGCATTATCTGACGGGAGAGACTCAGACCTATGCCTGTTCCGTCCTGTTTGGTAGTGTAGAACGGTACGAAAATCTCTTCCTGGCTTTCCTTGCTTATCGGTCTGCCGTTGTTTGCAACATTGATGATGATGTTTTCGGAGATATCGATTTCCGCAGTGATTTCAATCTTGTCAGCACCGGCCTGACAAGCATTCTTCACCAGATTGACCAGTATCTGTGAAATCTGGTTTTCGTCTGCATAGAGCAGTATGTCGTCGGATTTTTCCACATAAGTGCATGTTACTCCTGCCGTCTGTCTTCCTGTGAGTTGGAACACTCTGTCAATGAGTTCTTTAAGGGCGAAAGCCTTCTTTGACGGCGCAGCGACTCTTGTCAGGTTGCGGTACGACTCTACAAACCTGATGAGTCCGCGTGAAGATTGAGAAATGGTTTCCAGACCGGTCAGAAGTTCAGGGCTGCATGCAGAGGATTCCTTATCAAGATATTTGTAGAGAGTTTCACTCAATGAGGCTATCGGCGTCACCGTATTCATGATCTCATGTGTCAGGACTCTGATGAGCCTTGTCCATGATTCCTGCTCGTTGTCAGCCATCTCGTCGCTTATGTCATTGAATGCCACCACTTTGACGTTCTTTCCTCCGATTTTTGCTCCGGAAGCGGTCAGCGCTATGGTCTTCTTTCCTGCTTCGTTGAAGAAACTGGCTCTTTCCTCATTCATCCCGGTTACCTTGCTGAACGCTTCGTAAAGGGATTCGCTGACAGCGCGAAGTTGACGAATATGGCTGAATGTCGCTATGCCGAGCATGCTCAGAGCGGTCTTGTTGCACCAGTTCACCCGTCCGTCCGCTTCGATTACGGCGACTCCGGTCCTGACATGATCCAGCATAAGCCCGTAGTATTGCTCCTGTTCCAGAATTTCCCTCCTTTCTTTGTCAAATATGTTGCGAAGACGGTTGAGTGTCCTGTTGAAACGCCTGTCACGGAGCCGTTTCTCATCAAAACGGAAATTCAGTTCCTTGTCCTCCAAGGCATCCAGCATGTATGCCACCTTTCTGCGCATCCGTCGGGAAGTAAGCATGACGCTCACTACGGCAGTCAGCACGATTGTCGCAACAATTGTCAATATTATCTGTACAGGTGTCATTTCGAGGGACTATCAACTATTCCGGGCAACCGCAGGAAGTCAGGAAATCTAGATGTTATACTTCTTCAATTTCGCATACAACGTAGGCCTGCTGATCTCCAGTGACTTTGCCACCATCGAAAGATTCCCTCCGAATCTGTTCATCGCAGCGCGTATGGCCTTTTCCTCTACCATTTCCAGAGAGTCTTCTCCTTTCATGTCCGCATTCTCATTGACCTCGTGTGAAGGGACAAACTGTATGTCGATGTCTGTAAGTTTCTCACTGTCAGACAGTATTACCGCCTTTTCGATGCAGTTCTGTAATTCACGTATGTTGCCGCTCCATCTGTGTGAGACCAGTTTTTCAATAGCATCAGAAGTCATTCCAGTCACTGTACGACGGTACCTTACAGCATATTTCTCTATGAACATTTCCGCCAGAGGGAGAATTTCGTCCGTTCTTTCACGCAGGGCAGGGAGGTGGAGGTGCATCGTGTTTATGCGGTAGTACAGGTCTTCACGGAATTCTCCTTCCCGGACCATCTTTTCAAGATCCTTGTTGGTGGCACATATGAGCCTTATGTCTACGGGTATCGCCTTGGTATCTCCTACGCGGGTTATTGTCCTGTTCTGCAAGGCTCTGAGCAACTTCGCCTGAAGATGGAGAGGTATGTTGCCTATTTCATCGAGGAACAGTGTGCCTCCGTCAGCCTGTTCGAATTTTCCCTTATGGTCAGAATGGGCGTCTGTGAACGCTCCTTTCACATGACCGAAAAGTTCACTTTCAAAAAGTGTTTCGGTCAATGCACCAGCATCCACGCATACCATCGGTTTCAAGGCACGTAATGACATTCTGTGTATTTCTCCGGCAAGCACATCCTTTCCTGTGCCGTTTTCTCCTGTGATCAGCACAGTGGCGTCGGTCGTTGCAACCTTTTCGACGGTTTTCCGTATGCCTGTCATTGCCGGTCCCTTGCCCCATAGCATCGGTATTGCAGATGCGGGCATCGAGTCTGCTTCGCGTGCCTCCTTGCTGCGGTTGGAATATGCAGTCTGAAGGGTTTCCACCAGTTTGTCGTTGTCCCAAGGCTTTACTATGAAGTCGAATGCTCCACGCTTCATGCCTTCTACTGCGAGTTGGATGTCCGCATATGCTGTAAACAGCACCACTTCGATGTCGTGGTTTCGTTTCTTTATTTCGGAAAGCCAGTAGAGCCCCTCGTTGCCTGTGTTGATGTCCGTGTGAAAATTCATGTCCAGCAGCACGACATCAGGACGGAATTCCGCCAGCCTGCTTACAAGTTCCTTCGGTGACGGAATCAGTTCCACTTGTGCGAAATGCATTGGAAGCAGCAGTTTCAATGCCGCTCTTATTCCGCTGTTGTCGTCAACTACCAGTATTTTTGCCTTGCTCTTTGCCATCTTGAATAATGTTCACTCTACAAAAGTAATTAAAAATCATGAGACTTACTCTTTTTTCAACGTCTCTGACGGGTTTGAATGTGCTGCACGGACACTGCGCGCTGTCACGATGGCTACCGTGAGGGCAACCACAAGAGCGAGTGAGGCAGGGAAGACCCACAACGGGATGCTTATGCGGTGGGCAAACTGTTCCAGCCAGCGTCCGCAGACCATGTATGCTACAGGTGAAGCGATGAGGAAACATACAGATACAATGATGATGTATTTCCTGTTGAACATTCTTATGATGTCCTCTACAGAAGCGCCGTAGACCTTTCTGATTGATATTTCCGATTCCTTGTGCCTGGTCTCGAACATGACTATGCTGAATACTCCCATCAATGAAATCATGACCGCTATGAGTGCGAAGATTCCGATTATCGTTGTCTGCCGGAGTGTCTGCGTATATGCTGCCTTGATCTTCTCGTTTACGAATGTGACACATGGGTCTGCGGCTCCGGGAGCCAGTTCTTCTACCTTGTCGTTTATGAAATCAATGACTGCATTCATGTCTGCCTGAGGACGGGTGCGTATGTAGAATGTAGACAGTTGCAGCAAAGGATGAGTGTACAGGCATGTAAGGACATCATGTCTGCTGACCGGAGTGAGCCTGATGTCGCTGATAGTGCCTTTGACCTTGTATTCGTCGAATGTACCGTCAGAGCAGGCATCCTTTACTGCCGGCATCGTACTGCGGGTGAATGCTATCTGATATCCTTCGGAAACATTTCCGGAAAAACCATCGCCATCGATGAACTCTATGCCCATCACTTCCGGAAAATCCCATCTTACGGCAAAAGCCTCGATCTGTACGTTTTTGCCGTTTATTTCCCTTCCCCAGATATTATGGAATGTGGAGAATATGTCGGAGTTTGTCGCGGTAACCGCTTCTATATCAGGATGATTCTTGAGAATGCCGATTGTGGTCTCGCATCTGGCACCCAGTTCCCTGCAACTGAATGTAAGCATGTTCTCCTTTTCAAATCCGATGTCAAATCGGGTCATATACCTGTATTGCATGTAGAACACGGCCGTGATGATGATCAGTGCCATCGATATCGTGAACTGAAGTCCGACAAGGACATATCTCAGAATCCGTCCGGACCTTGACTGTGCAAAACCGGTCTTTACAGCCATCGATGTGTTGGCGTTTGTCGAGTATATTGCAGGGAAGAATGATGAAATCGCGGCGATGCCAACCATGAGCGTTCCGATGACAAGAAGCACTCCGATATTGTCTTTGACTGCCAGCGAACAGGTCACATAAGTGCTTGCAAAACTGTTTTTCAAAATGGATATCAGAATCAGGGCGAGACATAATGCCAGTGAAGTGAGAAGTATAGCCTCTGCTATCAGTCTGAACCTGAGTTGTTTCTGTGTCGCTCCCAATACCTTGTTGATGTTTACGCCCCTGATTCTCGAAGGTACCAGAGCCATATAGAAATTGAAGAAATTGATGAACGCAATGATTATTATGAGCAGTGCGATTGCCGTCAATGTCATCGTTGTCTTTTGTGAACCGGTTTCATAATATGAGTTTTGGAAATCTGAAAAATAATACATCTTGTCGAGAGATATCATCTTTACATGACGTTTTTCTTCACCCTCCTCATATCCGGTGTCACCGTATTCTCTTTCCCATTCTTCCAGCATTCCCAGAAACCATGTTTCAATTCTTTTTTCCCAGATTTCTGCGAAGTCCGCAGGGTCGGAACCCTCCTTCATGCGTACGAATGCGGAGTAGTTCCATCCGCTGTTCTCCTGCCCCCAGGCACATTGGTCATCGATGAAGATGTGATGGTCATGAAGAAATGTATTTCTTGGAAAATCTTCATATATGCCTACGACGGTATTCATCTGATAATCATCAGGATTCTCATAATGATTTTCACCGTTTATCCATATTGCGTCACCGACTTTGCATCTCAGTCTGTCTGCGGCGGTTTCGGAAATTATGACGGTGTTCGGTTCACGCAATCTGTTCAGGTCGCCGGCAACAGTCTTGAATCCGAACATTTCCACTCCGTCTGTTCCCATCACATAGCAGCCGAAATTATGCCGGATAAGATCATCAGAGGCATTCTTGGTCCATATATGATCAGGCCATGCAAACGAGCGGAACCAAGTGTAAAGTTCTGCATCCGGACATGCTTCCACGGCTTCGCGTGTAACAGGTTGTGGAGAGTTTTCTGACCATACATATTCCCCGTCTTCTCCGGTATTCCAGTTCGGCGAGACAAGATAGATTCTTTCAGAATCGTCGATCGGGGAGTTGTATGTCACGGAATACCATATCTGTGCGGCTATGATATAGAATGTGGTGAATGCTACGGCAAGTCCTATGATATTAAGGATGGAAGCGGTCTTGTGGCTTCTCAATGTGTTTGTCAGATTTCTCAGTACCATTTTCTTGTGTTTTTGATAGTGTTCCGCGAGGAATCGGACCATTTCTGTGCCAAAAGTGTCAATTTGTTGTCTATCAGTTATTTATGTCTATGATGTGCTTCTGATGATGTAAAGTTATTTTACATATGTGTAAAGTGCAAATTAATATTCATTAAAGAAAAATGCAATCTTTTAAAAAAATAGAAAAATCTTTAGGATTTCGCCACAAATTTTTCCCTGTCCGATTCTTGTGACCGACCTTCATTGGATGTTTGCAAATGATTGGATATGAAACAAATGAAGAATTATCGTCTTGCTATGGATGAAAACGGTTCTCCTTTCGTGCTGAACAGCAAAGGGTCCATCGACTTTGGCTACATCACCGAGGAAATGAATCTTCAAATGCTACCGGTGATAACTTTGGATTATCCTTTTATGTCTGCAAATATATCAAAATACATTCAAAATCAATGCATAAGTTCATCAAGTTTCGTAGTCAGCATGTCACCGATAAGGTCCCTGCCCACGATCAGACCGGTAGAGCAGTCGATAAGAATCGTTGTCGGGAGGCCGTCTGCCATATATGCCTTCCATTCGGGTGAATATAGTTCTCCTCTCACACTGATCCATCCGTGACCATCGTCTTCAATGCATTTCTTCCATGCTTCAAGATCCTTGTCGCATGATACGGCAAACACCTCAAATCCTTTATCTTTATATTGGGCATATGTCTCTTTGAGGGATTTCATATAGGCTCTGCATGGCCCGCACCATGTCGCCCAGAAATCTATATACACAAATCTGTTGCCCGGCTTGGAGACAACTTCGGACAGACGTACCGGATTACCTTCTGTATCAAGATATTCCATATCAATGTAATATGGCCTCACATCGCTTCCTTCCATATAAGGAGATACCGCAGTCAGGCGTTCCAATCTGTCTTTCAGTGTTGAGGTGAATGCTTTGTCTTTCAGATATGGCTCGAGAGATTCCATATAATCCAGCAACACAAGCGGATGCATGCCTGATTCACACATCTGGATCAAGGACAGATAATAGGCGTTGCCTTTGTTGGCATTCAATTCCTTGGTGAAGTATTCAGTACAATATTCTGCTCTTTTTACCATTGAAGGCTCAGACATTAATTTATCGAGATTCCTGTGCATTTCCAGAACTGCATCGTTCATAGGTGTTCCTGTCACTTGGGCTTTTCTGGCATCCTCGACCGAACCTGACAAGGTGATTGTTCCAGGGTCATTGAAGAAACTATGCAGTTCACCAAAACAATCGGCATGGAGAAATACCATTGTAGGCTCGTCTGCACATACTTCAAACCTGAATGCTCCGTCGTGATATTCAACGGAATCAATGATCTCAGAATCGTTCCACATGTCAGTCATATAGATCCATCCGTCTCCATCAAGACCGGACAGATTGCCTTCGATGATGCATATGTTGCTGTCATTGACGTGATTGCATGCTGCCGCGCATACAATTGCCGCAACAAAAGAAAAGAATTGTTTCATGAAATTATCAGATGTGAAAAGTTGAACAATATCTCCTGACAAAAAGCGTTTCACCCGTCATGCCGGTCGGATCCCGTCATGCCGGTCGGATTCCGTCATGCCCGTCGGATCTCGTCATGCCGGTCGGATCCCGTCATGCCCGGCCCCGACCGGGCATCTATGCCTTATTGAAAATCACTCCTATCACGAAGTAGTGCGGAGTTTCTTCGAGGATGTCTGTCGTCATGTCCGGGTCAACTTCCTCGGCACCGCAGAACCTGATGATGTTGAATCTCTCATCGAACCAGAATGATGCATATGTGGCAAGAGGAATGAATTTTCCTTCTTCGAATGCGGATGCCTTGAACGGCAATGTGTTATATTGATAAATCACATCGTTATCATATGCACCTTTATGATCGATGGGTTTCAACATCAGACTGAATCCGACATTTCCCTGATTCTCAACGAATATCCGGCCTATCTCTGTTGAGTCGTTCTTGCACGGAAGGAATCCTACCGTGATTTTCTCGGCACGCGAATACACCCCGTTTTCAAAGTCTATGGATGCTGCTTTGATTTCAGAAAGTTCCTCTTCGCTCAACTCTCTCCACATGAAATCCTTGACCATAGTCCTGTTATGAAGTCTTCGTCCGTATGGCGTCACCTTAACAGGTTCAGGATTGCCTGCAACATATTCCCTTACCTCGAACAGGATGTTGTACGTTGTGTCTTTCAGGTGTGAGATGTCAAATGAATATGCCTGATATCCGTTCTGATTCAAGAGGGCTATATAATCCTCCACCGATGCCTCGACCGGTTTCACTTCCTGTGCCTGCAGTGCAGTTCCCGCAAAAGCGAGTGCGGCAATAATTAATAATTTGGTTGTTTTCATAATATGTATATTTATTCCATTTTCAATGCTTCTATCGGATTCTCTGATGCTGCTGACCAACTTCGCAGGATGATTGTGGCAGCCACGAGCGACGTTATGATCAGGTAAGCGACGATGAATATCCATACTGAAATATCTGTGCGGAACGCAAATCCTGAAAGCCAACGGTTCATGATCATGATACTGAGAGGAACAGCGACAGCAAAACCTGTCGTGCTGATCAGAATGTATTTCCCTGAAAGACTGCGTATTATCTCCGGAATTGTGGCACCGTTCACTTTCCTTATGGCGATTTCCTTCTTCATGACCTGAGTCTCGAAGTAAACGATGCCTAAGACGCCGAGCAGGGCAATGATAAGGCAGAGGACTGATGAATATGTGATGAGTCTTGCCTGTCCGATTTCCTTGCTGTACAAATTTTCTATGTCATCGTCCAGGAAGGTGGCAGTCATTGTTATCTGGCTTGCATCCGCTCCCTTTTCCCCGATCCGGTTCCTCATGACATTCCTGATCCATTCGATTGTACCTGTCATGTCATCGCTTCGTATCTTGAAATACAGGTCTGTGCAGTTGAGATTGTCGATATGGTAGATCATCGGCTCTGTATCATGCATCAACGGTCTTGCATTGAAATCCTTGACTATGCCTGTTATCTCATATTGCCTTCTTGTCATGCTCCATATCTTGCTGCCTATATTGTAGTCCGGATATGTTGCAGCGAATGTTTCGTTGATCACAGCCACTCCGAATTCACCCTCATTCGGAAATCTTCCCTCCACCAGTTCAAAGCCGAAAAAATCAAAGTAGTTATGGTATGCGTTCCTGATACTGTACCATACCGGTTCATTGTCCTTCGACATCAACTGTGAACGTGATGACAGACCTGCTTCCATAGGGGAGTTTCCGCACGTCACTTCAATGATTTCCGGATTCTTCAGGAACTTATCGAAGCACTCGTGCCAGCGATACCACAGGTTGTTGTTTATATGAACGATATTCTCCGATCTGAAACCGTTGTCCTTATCAATCATATAGTTGGTCTGTCTGCTGATCATAAGACCGCATATAAGGAATGTGCATGAAAGTACGAATTGGGTTATAAGGCTTATTCTTCTGAATACGATGCCTTTTCCTGAAATGACGAAGGAACCTTTCAGCACGATGCCGGGAGCAAAGGACGTACTGTACAGAGCCGTAACATAACCTCCGATTGCAGCAGCGACGAGCGATACGATGAGACATATTGCGATTGCGGGCATGTTGTCTGCTAATGCAAGCGAACAGCAACTGAATGCTGCGAACCCGGAACCGGAAACAAGTTGCATGAGCCCTGCCGCCAATGCAAAGGATACGAGCGCAATCAGTGTGCTGTTTTTCAACTGGTTGAATATCAATCTTTTCCTGCTGGATCCGAATACCTTCTCAATGTTGATGTCATTGATCTTGAACGGTATTGATGCCATGGAGAAGTAGATATAATTGAAGATGGCGATGAGCAGGAAAAGCAGTGATATGGACAGCAGGATCATTGTCTGTGTCCTGTCAGCATAAGGCTTTATTCCTGGCATTGCATCTTCAAGAAAATGAGTCTCGGCAATAGGTGTCAGTCTCATGCCTGCGATCTCTTCGGCCTGATGATCCTGCAATTCTAGCCCGCTGGACGTGATGAAATTCGTGTATGCTTTTCTGAAATCGTCTGTGACCTTCTCTGCTGAGGCACCATCCCTCAGACGAAAGAATCCGACGTGCGGATTATAGTTGGGGAGTGTCAGGTCTGCATCTCCGATGCATATGAGCATTCCATTGATTATTGTGCAGTTTTCAGGCAGAGTCCTGTATACTCCTACTACCTTCAACGGTTCATCCTCCATCTCCAATGTCACTATCCTTCCTATGGGATTTTCATCACCGAAAATCATCCTGGCATATTTCTCCGACAACAGGATGTCATTCTCGTTCCTATAATCTTCCGCTCGTCCTGCAATGAATTCCAGACTGAAGACATCCGGCAACGATGAGTCCGACAAGGCATGCGGAATATCATAT
>JAZQES010000071.1:0-51945 GCA_045539115.1 Candidatus Cryptobacteroides sp.
TTGTACAGTAGATCAGTCTTTTCAATGAACTTACTTTTCGTTCCGAAGAACGCCCTTTTTCGTTTGGGGTTGCAAAGGTACGCTTTATTTTTTAATCTCCAAACTTTTTCGCAAAAATTTTTCAATTTTTATTTTTCAGCGTCAGTCTTGTCAAGAACTCTGCCCTTTCAGACACCCTTTTCTCAAACGGGAGTGCAAAGGTACGACTTTTTTCATTACTTCCAAATTTATTTCGCACCGGAAATGACGACCGAACAAAAAATCTACGGCCATGGATGACTAACTCTCTGAGTCACATGGCCGTAGAAGATTGTTACAAATTTGTTAAAACGATATAACTTCCATCATCATCCCACAGATCCTACAAAATCACCTTTCAGACACATTCTTTTCGGACTCGAAATATATGGACAGACGGACATTTTTATTATATTTGCATGATACACCTATATATATTAATAAATATGAAGCGGAAATTAACATTCTTGACAGCATTGCTTATTACAGCAGGATCTGCCATGGCCCAGGACTCCCCTCTCTGGCTCAGAAAAAACGACATTTCACCTGACGGCACCAAGATTGCCTTCACATATAAAGGAAACATATACACCGTACCGACAGAAGGAGGACGTGCCTACCAGTTGACTTCAAACCAAAGCCATGACAGCGACCCGATGTGGTCACCGGACGGAAAGAGCATCATCTTCAGTTCGTACAGAGAAAAAAGCAAGGATATATATAAGGTATCTGCGGAAGGAGGCAAACCGGTACGGCTCACTTCCCATCCGGGCAACGAGACTCCGCTGACTGTCCTTGAAGACGGCAGCGTCGTATTCAGTGCAAACATCCAGCAGGATGCGCAGTACGGCGACTTCCCGGGGGGATCACAAGTATATAGGACAGGGCCGGACGGCGGGCGTCCAGAGTTGGTGACTTCGCTTCAGATTGCAGACATGAGCGTCGCTCCGGACGGAACAGTCATCTACGAAGATTATAAAGGATATGAAGATCCTCTGAGAAAGCATCACACGTCGTCAGTAACCCGTGACATCTGGATATGTGTTCCGACAGCAGGACCATCAGACGGATTAAGGATTGACGGAATAAGCATATTCACAAAACTCTCATCTTTCAAAGGTGAAGACAGAAATCCGGTATTCACTCCGGACGGCAAGGCATATTATTATCTCAGCGAGCAGGACGGTACTCTGAACATCTATTACAGCAGGATTCCTGAAAACGTGCTCGTCAACGAAGAAATCAAGCCGCAGCAGATCACATTCTACAAAGGGAATCCTGTAAGATATCTCTCAATCGCCGACAACGGCACATTGTGCTACTCATATGACGGAGAACTCTACACGATCAGGAACGGAGGAAAGCCGGAAAAGGTTGCGATACAGATTATCACCGACCAGATAGAGAAGGAAGCAGAAGTCCAGACATTGACGTCCGGAGCGACCCACATGGCCATATCACCGGAAGGAAATGAAATCGCAATAACCGTCAGGGGCGATGTGTTCGTCACCTCGGTTGACTACAAGACGACCCAGAGAATCACAAACACTCCTGAGCAGGAACGCGGCCTGACATTCTCGAAAGACGGCAGGACGATCTATTATGCCGCAGAGCGAAACGGCCACTGGGGCATATGGAAGACATCATTGACAGAAAAGGAAGACAAGATGTTCACTTATGCCGTCAAGATGAAGGAAGAAATGGTCACAGCACCCGGCCAGACATGTTTCCAGCCACAGGTTTCTCCTGACGGAGAATATCTCGCATATCTCAAGGACAGGACCGCAATCGCGGTGATGGATCTCAAGAGCGGAAAAGAAAGAATCCTTCTCGACCGCATGGTCAATTATTCATACACAGACGGAGACCAGTCTTACGAATGGAGTCCGGACAGCCGCTACATTCTCTGCAACTACCAGGCAGACGGAGGATGGAACAATGAAGATGTAGCGATGATTGATGTCGAGACCGGAGAGATCACCGCCCTCACGGAAAGCGGCTATTCTGACGGAGGATTCAGATGGGCGCTCAAAGGAAAGGCCATGACATGGACATCCGACAAGGCCGGATACCGCAGCCACGGAAGTTGGGGTGCGGAGAGAGACATATATATAATGTTCTTCGACGGCAAGGCATATGCCGACTTCCTCAAAGACAAGGAAGACAGGGAGATCGCCAAGATCATGGGAGATGAGAAGAAGAACAGGAAGGAGAAGAAGGACAGCGCCAAGGTCGAGAAAAAGCAGGAAAAACTTGTGATGGATCTTGACGACAGAAAGGACAGAATCATAAAACTCACCCGTTTCTCCGGCAGACTGGGAGACCACTACCTGACCCGGGACGGCAAGAAACTGTATTACTCAGTGAGACTCGAAAAGAGCATGGACCTCTGCGTGATGGACCTTGAAGACAACAGTGTCAAGGTGTTGCAGAAGGGCGTGATGGGTTCGATACATCCGAGCGCCGATGAAAAATATCTGTTCCTGCACACGGGAAGCGGCATTTCTCGTATCAACATTGCATCCGGAAAGAAGGAAAGCATACCTTTCAGCGGAGAATTCGAGCGTAAGCCGGCCAAGGAGCGTGAATATATCTTCAACCACATATGGAAACAGGTCAGCGAGAAGTTCTATGATCCTGAAATCCACGGAATCGACTGGGAAGGCTACAGGAACACATATGCCAAGTTCCTCCCTCATATCGACAACAATTTCGATTTCCAGGAAATGCTCTCCGAAATGCTCGGAGAACTCAACGGTTCCCATACAGGAGCAAGATACTCTTACAGAAGCGGACTGACCAACGGATCGCTTGGAGCATTCTTCGACAACGGATACGAAGGCGACGGCTTGAAGATCCAGGAAATAATCAAAGGCGGGGCGCTATATCTGCAACATCCTGACATAGAGGCCGGAGACATCATCACTGCAATCAACGGAGAAGAGATCAAGGCAGGAGCCGATTACAGCCATATGCTTAAAGGCAAGGCAGGAAAGAAGATCGTCATAACCGTGAAGCAGAAAGGCAAGAAGGAGAAGGACCTCTTCATCGAGCCGTCATACACCGATTACAGGCAGATGTACAACAGATGGGTAAGACAGAGAGAAGAAATGGTCAGAAAACTTTCTGACGGAAGAATCGGATATGTGCATGTGGAAGGCATGGATTCGGAGAGTTTCCGCAGAGTATTTTCGGACCTTCTCGGCAAATACCGCACTTGCGAGGCTGTAATCGTGGATACGCGTCACAACGGAGGCGGATGGCTCCACGACGACCTTGCCACATTGCTTGACGGAACCGGATACATCAGGTTCGAGCCGAGAGGACAGTACATAGGGACAGAGCCGTACAACAAATGGACTAAGCCGTCATGCGTTCTCATCGGAGAAGACAATTACTCTGATGCATGCGGATTCCCATATGTTTACAAGACATTGGGAATCGGAAAACTCATAGGCGCTCCGGTGCCGGGCACCATGACAGCCGTATGGTGGGAGACGCAGATCGACCCGTCACTTGTATTCGGCATTCCACAGGTAGGAGCCCTGGGAGTAAAGGAAGGCAGATATCTGGAAAACATGCAGATAGAACCTGACATTATCGTATATAACGAGCCGGCATCAGTTCTTCGCGGTGAAGACATGCAGTTGGAGGCCGCTGTCGCAGAAATGTTGAAGGAAATAAACAAATAAAACTATAACCGATATGGACAGAAAAATTGTCATCATCCCTACTTACAATGAGAAGGAAAACATCGAGAAGATAATCAGAGCGGTTTTCTCTCTTGAAGGAGGATTTCATATTCTTGTAATCGAAGACGGCTCACCGGACGGAACCGCAGCCATCGTAAAGACACTCCAGGAAGAATTTCCTGAGAGGTTGTTCATGATAGAGCGAAAAGGGAAACTCGGGCTTGGCACCGCTTATATAACAGGCTTCAAGTGGTCTGTGGAACAGAAGTACGATTATATCTTCGAGATGGATGCCGATTTCTCACACAATCCCGAAGACCTTCCAAGGCTTTACGAAGCATGTGCAAAAGACGGAGCGGACCTTGCCATCGGTTCAAGATACTGCAACGGAATCAGCGTCATCAACTGGCCGATAGGTCGAGTGATCATGTCTTATTATGCTTCGGTATATGTACGTACAGTACTGGGCATGAAGGTATATGACACTACTGCCGGTTTCAAGTGTTACAGAAGAAGAGTGCTTGAAACCATCGACCTTGACAAGGTGCAGATGAAGGGATACGGTTTCCAGATAGAGATGAAATATTCGACTTACAGACTCGGATTCAAGATCCAGGAGGTTCCTATCATCTTTGTTGACAGAAAAGAAGGCACATCAAAGATGAGCAGCGGCATCTTCGGAGAAGCATTCTGGGGTGTCATGAAACTTAAGTTACATAAAATAAGACCAAGAACCGTTTGATCATGCTGATTCTTCATAATGGTACGATCGTCACCGCAGAGAAAGAGGAAGTCGGTACGATAATTATCGAGGATGGAAAGATTGCTGATGTGATGTTCCGCGACTCCGAAGATTATGACTTCAAGGTTGCGAGATTCATGATGTCACATCCGGAGGCCGGAGTGATGGAACTGGAAGGCAGACATATCATGGCCGGCGGAATTGACGCACATGTCCATTTCCGCGAACCAGGGCTCACACATAAGGCTGACATGGCCACAGAGTCCAAGGCCGCTGTTGCAGGCGGAGTGACCACTGTCTTCGACATGCCAAACACAAACCCTCCGACAACAAGCACGGAAACGCTTAAGGAGAAGATCGGACTCGCCGAGGGGCGTTCTGCTGCAAAGATAGGTTTCCACATCGGTGCGACCAACAGCAACGCCGAGATGATATGCAAACTCGTCAATGAAGGCGACCAGGCAAACAGAATCAGGCCGGAAGACATTCCCGGCGTCAAGGTTTTCATGGGATCTTCCACCGGAAACATGCTGGTGGACAAGGGTTCCGCACTTGAAAGCCTGTTCGAGATCAAGAGCAAGCCGGTGCTGGTACACTGCGAGGACGAGGATACCATCAGAGAGAATCTTGCAGCGGCTGTCGAGAAATATGGAGATGCCATTCCGTTCTCGGAACACAAGAACATCCGCAGCCGCAAAGCGTGCATAAAATCCAGCATAAAGGCCCTTGAAATGGCCATAAAGCATGGAACAAGACTGGTTCTCTGCCATATTTCCACAAAGGAAGAGATCGAGATGGTACGTGCAGCCAAGTCGAACAATCCCGATATTATTGCGGAAACTTCATGCAATTACCTCTGGTTCTGCGATGAAGACTACGACAGGCTCGGAAGCAGGCTCAAATGCAATCCTTCTGTCAAGACATCCGACGACAGAGCAGCACTGAGGGAAGCATTGGCCAACGGTATGATCGACACAATAGGCTCGGATCATGCTCCACATCTTCTGACAGAGAAAGAAGGTCCTTACACCAAAGTGCCGTCAGGACTTCCTACAATACAGCAGAGTCTTCCGATATTGCTTACGATTGCCGCACAGGATGAGATTCCTCTCACCAGGATTGCTTCCGTATTTTCGGAAAATGCAGCCAGGATCTACGGTCTGAACAGAGGAAAGATAGAAAAGGGTTACGAAGCGGATCTTGTGATATTTGATTACAGCAAGACATTTACAGTCAGGAATGAAGACCAGAAGAGCAAATGCGGATGGACGCCTTACGAAGGAGAGGAACTCAGAGGCGTCATCGAGCATGTTCTGATAGACGGAAAGGTCGTCTCCCGATGATTAATGAATAACCGATGATTGACTATGGCACCTAGAGTAAAGCCCAGCAAACTGCTGATCTACATCGCATCCATTTTTGCGATCACGCTTTGGGGAATGTCCTACATATGGACAGACAAACTGATTGCGCTTGACATTCCGATCTTTTATTTCGTGTTTGTCAGAATCCTGCTTGCCGGTATCGTGCTGTTCCTTTTCAACACCGCATACGGCAGGATCAAGAGAATACAGAAACAGGACCTCCCGAAATTCCTTCTTCTGGCATTCTTTGAGCCGTTCATATATTTCATCTGCGAGACCTATGGGCTGAAACTTACCGGATCGCCTACTTTGAGTGCCATGGTAGTTGCGACTATACCGATCTTTTCCATCGGCGCTGGAATTTTCTTCTTCAAGGAGAAGATAAACTTCATCAACGTCATAGGTATCGTATTCTCGCTGATAGGCATCGTAATGGTGGCAATGGCTAAGGGCGAACTCGGAGAAAACTTCATCTGGGGAGTCGTACTGCTTCTCGTGGCCGTCATATCCGAGGTGGGTCATGCCTCCATAACCAAAAGTCTGTCAGGCAATTACTCCAGCCAGATCATCGTCATGTACCAGTTCCTCATTGGAGCGGTATACCTCTTACCGTTATTCTTGTGGAAAGGACTTGACGGATTTGACATCAAGACTTATTTCACTCCCGAAGTATGGTACCCGATAACATGTCTGGCAGTCCTCTGTTCAAGCCTGGCATTCTCGCTCTGGGTAAGTACCATCAAGAATCTGGGAGTAGCCAAATCAAGCATATTCTCTGCACTCATCCCGGTTGCCGCAGCGATCATAGCATGGGTACTCGGACACGAACTGCTCAATTCGCGTCAATGGATGGGCATTGCGATATCATCACTTGGAGTGATCCTGTCGCAATACACAATCAAGAAGAAATAAGATATACCCTACTTCATCAATCTGAGTCCGACACGACCTCGGTCAAGATCTATTGATACGACAGTGACCTTGACCTGCTGATGAAGTTTGAGGACTTTCGACGGATCGGCCATTCCTTTCACTCCCATCTGGGATGCATGGATGAGGCCGTTCTGTTTTATACCGACGTCCACGAATGCACCGAAAGCGGTGATATTTGTCACTATGCCCGGAAGTTCCATTCCAGTCTTAAGGTCTTCGATTGTCTTGATGTCATGAGCAAATTCGAATTCCTGTGCAGACTCACGAGGATCACGGCCAGGCTTGCGGAGTTCGGCGATGATATCATTGATAGTAGGAAGTCCGAAATCGCCCTCCACATATCTGGAAGCATCAATCTTCGAGCAAAGTTCCACATTTCCCACAAGTTCACGTGGGGAAACGGACAGGTCACGGGCCATCTTGTAAACTATATGATATGCTTCGGGATGAACTGCTGAATTGTCGAGAGGATTTTCCGCACCATGTATCCTGAGAAAACCGGCACACTGTTCGAAAGCCTTGTCTCCCAGACGTTTGACCTTCAGAAGGTCACGGCGCGACCTGTATGCTCCATGCTCCGAACGATATTCGACTATGTTCTCTGCCAGTGAAGGGCCGATGCCCGAAACATAACTCAAAAGATAACTGCTGGCTGTATTCAAGTTGACACCTACGCTGTTGACACAACTTTCAACCGTATTGTCAAGAGTCTCTTTCAGAAGTGCCTGATCGACATCATGCTGATACTGTCCTACTCCAAGGGATTTAGGATCGATCTTCACAAGTTCCGCAAGCGGGTCCATCAGACGACGGCCTATTGACACAGCACCTCGCACGGTTACATCATGGTCAGGAAATTCAGCGCGTGCGACTTCAGACGCAGAATATATGGATGCTCCATCCTCGCTGACAGTAAAGACACGCACACCTTTCGGAAGCGGAACCCGACGTATGAATTCTTCTGTCTCTCGGCTTGCCGTACCGTTTCCGATGGCAATGACCTCAACGCCATATTTCTGTACCATTGCAGATACTGCCTGAATGGCCTTCACCTTCTCGCTTACTGGAGGATGAGGGAAAATTGCCTCATTGTGCAGAAGATTTCCCTGTTCATCAAGACATACCACCTTGCATCCTGTCCTGAATCCGGGATCGATTGCAAGAACACGTTTCTGGCCTATCGGCGCCGCAAGCAGCAACTGACGAAGATTCTCGCCGAAGATTCTGATAGATTCCACATCAGCCTTTTCCTTGGCCTCCTTCATCACCTCATTGGAGATTGACGGCTCAAGCAATCGCTTGAATGCATCGTCAAATGCCATATGAATATGCTCGGCAAGAGGCTGGGCGGGATACCTGCGTTCCTGGCAGAAATCATAATATATCTTCTTTCCGCATTTCTCCGGATCTGCATCGATCTTTACGTTAAGGAAGCCCTCGTCTTCCGCACGCAGAATAGCAAGCAGACGGTGCGGAGCGATTCTTTCCAAGGATTCGGAATAGTCGAAATATGACCTGTATTTCATCGCTTCCGGTCCTACCGCCTTCTTAGTGGCCTTGGTCACGATACGACGGGTCTTGAATATCTGACGAAGAGTCTCGCGTACCGATGCCGTCTCACTCAGACGCTCAGCGATGATATCACGGGCTCCCGCAAGGGCATCCTCAACGGTAGCGACCTTTTCTCCGACATATTTGCGGGCTTCCGGAACCGGATCGACAATAGAGACATTGTACATCTTGTCAGCCAAAGGTTCAAGTCCTGCTTCCTTTGCTATGGTAGCACGAGTGCGTCGTTTTGGCTTGAAGGGAAGATACAGGTCCTCGATTTCACGAGCATCCACACTGTTTTCGATTCTGGATTTGAGTTCCGGAGTCAGACCTCCAGCCTGAGAAATGGTCTCCAGAACCGTAGCCTTGCGTTTCTCCATCTCAGCAAACACATCTACCCAATGCCTCACCTCGGCTACAGCGACCTCATCAAGTCCTCCTGTCCTTTCCTTACGGTAACGGCTCACAAAAGGGATTGTCGCACCTTCCTCAAAAAGTTTGGCACAATTCTCTACCTGCCATTCTCTCACCCCTATCCTTTCCGCAACAGCATTAACGTATATATCCTTCATATTACAAAATGTATTATCCTATTTCCCAACCGTATCATTTCAGATTGACGGTGATATTTCGAAGGCGACATGCAACCCCCGGCTAGGGGGTGTCCGACCATCGGGAGGACGGGGGTCACCGAAGCAAATATCACCGTCAATCGTGCGATACCTGTTTCAACTGATTTCTATATGCAGCAAAAATATTCGATTTCGAAACAAATCCGACATATGTCCTGTCATGCTCCACAACAGGAAGATTCCACGCATCCGTCTGCTCGAACTTGATCATGACACTGTCCATCTTCTCATCGACATACACATATGCTGGAGCCGATTTCATATAATTGTACACATGGGCAGTCTGATAAAGTTCCTTCTTGAACATATCCCTGCGGACATCCTCAAGCGAGACAAAACCCTGGAAATGATTCCTGGAATCGACAACCGGGAAAATATTTCGTTTTGACTCTGCAACCACATCGACCAGTTCACCAAGAGTCGCATCGATCTTGACAGTAGTGAAATCAGACTCGACCAGTTCGCTGGTCTTGAGCAAGGTAAGCACTGCCTGGTCGCTGTCATGTGTCAGAAGTTCTCCCTTCTTGGCAATTCGCTTGGTATAGATGGAATACGGCTCTACCGCCCTTGTAGCCGCATATGATATCGTAGAAGTGAGAATCAGCGGAATGAGAAGGTCATAGCCTCCGGTCATGTCCGCGATAAGGAAGATTGCAGTCATCGGAGCCTGCATGACTCCGGCCATGAGACCGGCCATTCCCACAAGCACGAAATTCTGCTCAGGCACCAGTCCCGATCCGGCAATCAGATTGATTGTCCTAGAAAGCACGAATCCCGCAATCGCACCGATGAAAAGAGTTGGGCCGAATGTTCCTCCGACACCGCCTCCAGCATTGGTGAATGACATCGAGAACACTTTCAGAAGAAGTACAAGCAGGAAGAAGACCGGCACAAGCCAAGCCTTATGCAGGAGGAAGGCAAGGACGGTCTGACCGTCCATATCGATGGTTCCGCCGTTAAGGAGTTCATGCAGATACTCATAGCCCTCACCGAAAAGAGGAGGGAAAAGGAAGATGAGCAGACCCAGGCATGAAGCCGAAATCGCCCAGCGGACAAACGGCTTCTGTATGCTCTTGATCTTGTCTTCCAGCCAGAGGGTCATCCTGGTGAAATACACCGAACATGCCGCACAGAACAGTCCCAGAAGGATATAATACGGGATATTACCCATCGCAAACGGCGATATCGTACATTCGAAAGGCGGCTTGTCACCGAGGAATATATACGAAATCACAGTCGCCGAGATAGTCGACAGCAGAAGCGGAAGTATGGAGGTCATGGAGATGTTGAACAGAAGAATCTCCAATGTGAAGAGGACTCCGGCCAAAGGAGCCTTGAAGATTCCCGCCACCGCACCGGCCGCACCGCAGCCCAGAAGGATGGTCATGTTCTTGTATGACAGTCCCATATATCTGGCCACATTCGAGCCTATAGCCGCACCTGTATATACGATAGGAGCCTCAGCACCGACCGATCCTCCGAATCCGATGGTAACGGAAGAGGCTGCCATGGAAGTCCACATGTTATGCGGCTTGATCTTGGAATCGTTCTTCGAGACTGCCACAAGCACCTTGGTGACACCATGGCCGATATTATCCTTGACGACATATTTCACGAAAAGCATGGCAATGAGCATACCTATGCCCGGATATATGAGGAAAAGGAAGTTATATGCCTCATGGTCAAACCATGACGTCAACGAATGATGTATGAATTCTATGGAGACTTTCAGAAGGACAGCAGCAAGACCGCAGCAGATTCCCACGAAGAGAGAAAGGATTATCATCACATCCCTCTCGGACATCTTCATCAGAAGACGTCTTAACGGAGAGAGTATATCCTTTACAATGAATCTTGATTTCATAGTCATCCGGTCAGAACATGCAAAGATAAGAAATTCGTGACATCAAGCAAAAAAAAGCCGACCGGAAAAATCCGGCCGGCATATGTCTGGAATGCCTCGACTACTCACCGTCTGCAGCATCATCCTCACTTGAATACTGAGAGATGTTGTCATCTGGAAGGCTTTCACCGTCATTTCCATCTGAATCATCGCCTTCGTCTCCGTCAAGCCAACGCTCGAGATCCTCCACATCATCTGTCTTAACCTTGATCTTCACGAGATAGATCGCATCAGGAATCTCAACTGTGACTGCATAGAAACATGTTCCATCCGGCTTATCATACTTTACCAGATCAGGAAAATAGTCGCTGTATCCCTTAGGATACTTTTCTGCAAATGCCGCTGCAAGTTCGTCTGACATATTCTCGAAACTGCATACCGCTCTCCTCTTTGGTGTTGTTGACATATGTTATTCTGTTTTTGGTTCTAAATACGGTGCAATTGTAGGACATTTTTTTCAATTGAGCAACACTGAACGCACTTTTTTATGAAAAATATGTCACTTTCCTCTCTTGAAGAAAAAGGACTTCTGTTCCTTCTTGCACTGTATGTCTCTCTCTACAAATACTTTCTGCAGATTTTTAGGATCCAGGCCTGTGTAGAACATCACAGAAGATGTGGTCATAGGCGTAGGAGTAAAATCCTGGACCTGATCCATATACAGGCCTGCCAATGCCGGATTACGGGCCAGCCTCTGCATTTCACGCATACCGCAGCCAGGATGTCCGGATATGAAATAAGGGACAAGTTCACACTTTCTTCCGCTCGAACGGACTATATTGTCGAATTCCACACGAAGACGTTCGAAAAGTCTGAAAGAAGGTTTCGCCATAAGTTTCAGCACGGAATCCTCCGTATGCTCCGGAGCCACTTTGAGACGTCCCGAAGTATGCTCCAGCACAAGTTCTTTCAGATATGGATATGAAGTCTCATCGACAAATCCCTTCTCGTCAAGGAAAAGGTCATATCTTATGCCGCTGCCGATGTACGCATGCCTTATGCCCTTGACCTGTGAAATCCTCTCATACAATTTCAGGAGCCTCTCATGTGAGCGGTCCATATTCTTGCAAGGAACCGGGAAGAGACATGATTTCCTGCGGCATTTCGCACAAAGACTCCCGTCCTTTCCCTTCATTCCGTACATATTTGCGGTAGGGGCCCCTACATCGGAAATATTGCCGGCAAAGCCCGGAAGGCTGTTCAGTCCCCTGATCTCCTTCAGGATGGACTCCTCGCTGCGGGACTGGATGAATTTGCCCTGATGGGCCGCTATCGTACAGAAATTGCAGCCTCCGAAACATCCCCTGTGGGTATTGATCGAGAATTTGATCATCTCGAAAGCAGGAATATGCTTTCCCTTGTATCTCGGATGAGGAAGTTTGGTATATGGAAGGTCCCAGAACGAATCCATCTCATCCTGACTTGCAGGAGGCCACGTAGGATTTATCTGGACATATCCGTTTCCGACAGGCTCCACAAGTACAGGAGGCTGAAGCATATTGGCGTAGGTCTCCACTACATGGAAATTCTCGGCAAAGGCGATCTTGTCCTTGCAGCAACGCTCATAAGAATTGAGTATCACGGCATCGTTCAGACGGCACTTTCCGTCCATATAGAAGCCCAGTTGCGGAATCTTGCGGATGTCGCTTATGTTCCTTCCGGCCTCTATCGCCCTTGTGAACTCAATCATTGTCCTCTCACCCATTCCGTAGCAAAGCCAGTCCGCCCCGCTTTCTACCAGCACGGACGGCTTCAATGCATCCTGCCAATAGTCATAATGTGTCACACGACGGAGCGACGCCTCGATTCCGCCTATGATGACCGGAATGTCCGGATATATTTCCTTCAGGATCCTGGTATATACCGTGACGGCATAATCCGGCCTCTGGCCTGCCTTTCCTTCGGGAGTATAGGCATCGTCACTGCGCAGACGCTTGGCTGCCGTATAATGATTGACCATGGAATCCATGGCACCTGCATTCACACCGAAATACAGTCTGGGAGCGCCCAGTTTGCGGAAATCCCTCAGATCATCCCGCCAGTTGGGCTGAGGCACCACAGCCACCCTGTAACCGTACTTCTGAAGCCAGCGCGCAATGACGGCCGTTCCAAATGACGGATGGTCCACAAATGCATCACCTGTGAAAAGGATGACATCTATGTAATCCCATCCGAGAGCCTTCACCTCCTTTATGGAGGTCGGGAACATATATGTAGCGTTTTCTGTCATGATCCTGCAAATATAGTTATTTTCAGATATGATCCCAAGATGGTATGATAATGGTATCGGAAGCGGTTCATATAAAGCGTCCGTGTCATGAAAACTTCAGTACAGACATCCGCCCTTATCATTATCATACTGAATTCATGTGCAGCATCCGTGGCGTCAATGTCCGAGGAAGGATATCCCGGAACGGACACATATTATCATCCGGACGGAACTCTGGAAGAGGTGTTCTGCAAGTCATCCGTACCGGGACCGGAAGCGAGAAGGACTTTGGTATATCTTCCCGAAGGATATGATGAATCCGGCAAGGATTATCCTGTGCTGTATCTGCTTCACGGTGCAAACGGCAACGAGACATCCTGGATCATGAAGGGAATGATACTCAGAGAGATAGACAATCTGGTAAAAAAGAATGAAATGGAGGAAGCGATAGTGGTCTTTCCGAACATGAATCAATATGACAATGATGCGGATTATGGTTTCTCACGGGCAAAAGGGCCGCTGGAAAGTTTCCTGGGACCTGACGGCACGGCTGAAACCTGCTTCATCCGCGACGTGGTCACCACCATTGACAGCCTCTACAGGACCGTCCCTGTCAAAGAGATGAGGGCTATTGCCGGACTCTCGATGGGTGGAATGCAGTCCATACACATTTCCGCTTCATATCCTGACATGTTCGGATATATAGGTCTGTTCTCCCCTTTCGTCACTCCACCACACCAGAAAAGCGAATATTCAGATTTCTATCATGGAATCAGGAATAAATTGAAGGAACAATTCAAAAATCCGCCCTGCATGTATTGGATCATGATAGGACGGATGGACTTTTTCTGTACACATATGGATTCCTTCTCAAGTTATCTGAACGAGCATGGATACCCTCACACATACATCGTGACCAAGGGAGGACACGAATGGTACAACTGGGTCGATTACTGCAACAGATTCATGAAGGAAATCTTCAGATGCTGACGGTTCAGAGAGTACATTTCACAAAAGTACCGTCTTCCGCGATCCTGTACAAGGCCTGATTCGTATGAGGTGATTTCAGGCCTCCCAGTTCCGCCTTATAGGGACCGAGTTTGATGTAATCCATCACCTTTATATCGAATCCTTCCGGGAGAGATTCCTTTCCGGAGTACCATGCAGTCTTGATATGCGGCCATCTGGATTTGATCCATCTTGATATCCTTTCGACCTCCAAGGGTTCGGCATCACCTCCCATGAAGCAGAAGCATGTGATTGCAGCCTCATATCTTCCGATCAAGGCGGAAAGCATTTCCTCGGTCATGTCCTCTCCTTCGTTTTCCCACAGCCATGGACTGTGGCAGCCGGGACATCTGTTGGGACAGCATGAAATATTGACTGCCAGGCTGATCTCGTCGGGGATCTCCTGGCAGACAATGTCGTAACTATAGCATTTTAGCATAAGTGCTTTCCTTCATCACGGTGATAGTGACGTCTTGCTGCCTCCTCCTGACGGGCCATAGAGAAGTTGCTTACACGCTTCATATAACCGATGATACGTGTCAGATAGTCAATGTCTTCGCTATGGCATTCAGGGCATTCCTTGAGATAGTGCTTGCTGATGTGTCCGCACTTGTTGCAGATGGTGTTAGGAATGTTGAATGTGAAATAGTTGCAGCCTTCCTGGGCAGCCACGCGGAGAAGTTGGGCATACTGAGCCTTAGTAAGATGCTCTTCAAGGTTGAGATGGAGAGCGGATCCTCCGGTCAGATGCTCGATGTACTTCCTTCCATGGAGACGCATCTTGTCGATTATATTAAGTGACTTGTCCTCAACAATATAGAAATAACTGTTATAACAGTCACGAGGAACGAAATAACCATCTTCCCTATCCCACTTCGCATGCTTCACACCTACATTCTCTGCAGGAATCATCTCACAGTTGAAAAGGGTTGTCTTGGTGCGATACTTCTTGTTGTAATCCTCGATAAGGCCGAGAGTACTCTGGACGAACTCGACATATTTCGGATTGTCATTGATCTCGATGCCGAGGAATTCCGCAGCCTCCACAAGACCGTTGATTCCGACTGTGAGATACTGACGGCCGATGTTGATGAAACCGGCATCGAAAAGAGGAAGCATACCCTGCTCCTTGAGCGATTTGAGGTTCTCGTCATAAGCAAGTTGTACCTTATGGACAAGGTCTACAACCTCTGAAAGATAAGTCAGATAATCGCGGCCGTTCTTGACAGCATACTGTACGCAGCGGTTGAGGTTGATGGTGAGCACGCTCTTGGATCCGGTAGAAACGCCACCCGCACCGAGGGTGTAACTGAACCCGTTGTCCTGAATCTCGTTGCGTAGACGGCAGCATGATGCCAGAGAGTCGGCATTGTCACTCATGTATGTGAAGAATGAATGTCCCTCGGAATACATTTCCGCTGTGAAGTCTCCCCACTCCTTATCCTTCACCTCGTTGTTCTCCGTAAGCAGTGCCATTGTCTCCACAGGGAAGGTAAGAGGGGTCTTGAGACGCTCTGCATTGAACCATTTCATGAACCTCTTCTGGAGCCATGAAAGGCCGTCCCAATCAGGCTTGGAACCGTCAGGGAAGCGGAATTCTCCGAAAATGCTTTCGAAATAGTTCTTGTCATAATAAGAGATGTTCCAGAACACAGCCTGGAAGTTTCTTGCTCCTGTAGGCTGGTTGATGGAATATACGATCTGCTCAAAGCAGTCGGTGATTATCTTGTCGATAGTACGTTTCTTTATGGACATGTCGGCCTGCCTGTCAGGATTTTTCCAATAGTCCAGACCATATTCCTTACCCACGAAATAGTTCATGTACATAAGGAACTCCGGAGTCGCGCAGGCACCGCTGAGCATGCTGGAAACCATGAACACCAGATTGATGAAACCGCCACAGAAAGATTTGAGGTTAGTCGGTCCTATTGAATTTCCGCCGATAGGCTTCGTACCCTCGAGCAGCCAAGGATACATGGTGATGCTCGCACAATAGTTAGCAAGAGAAGTCTCGTCATTTTTGTAGATGTGATGATTCTTCAGCAGACGGATATATTTGTCCGACAGTTCCTTTCCATACATCTTCTTCAT
Organism: Candidatus Cryptobacteroides sp.; assembly: GCA_045539115.1. Classification (GTDB taxonomy): domain Bacteria; phylum Bacteroidota; class Bacteroidia; order Bacteroidales; family UBA932; genus Cryptobacteroides. The sequence goes on from JAZQES010000071.1 coordinate 16,144, forward strand.
CCTGTCGGTAAGGATACGACGGTTCAGACGAATGAAGTTCTTCTTCGGAAGTTCACCGATGAGTGTGGCGAGGTTCTTTTTCTCGATATTGGCATTGGCGTCGTACTTGCTGCCTGTCGCAGCGTTCTCAGCCTGGCAGTACTGAATTAGGAAGTCGAGATGGTCACGCACCTCACGATCCTCCGTATGTCTCTGACGGTAAAGCATATACGACTTTGCTACAGCAAAATACTGTTCCGCCATGAGGCCTACTTCTACCTGATTCTGAATTTCCTCGACGTGCATTCCCTCAGTGATGCGGACATGCGAAAGGATGTTGACAAGATCCTCCTCGGTTGCAAATGCACCTACCGAAAGGAAGGCCTTGCGTATGGCATTCTTGATCTTCTCCACGGAGAAAGTCTTTCTCTTGCCATCTCTCTTGATGATGGTGATTTCTGCGCTGCTCATATATGGTTATAGTTATAGTTAATCAATGTAAGTTTGCGAAGTTATCCATTTATTGACTATGACTCATAACGAAACATGAGCATTTTTTCAACACAGTTTTCAACACAGGCCGCAGAAGGCCACAGAAGGCGTTTTTACAAACAGATATCTTAAAGTATATCCAGTACTTCCTGCAAATCCCCTGTCACCAGGTCGAACAACTTGTACATAAGTTCGGCTTCCTGCATCTCCGGAATATAGACGATCGTCCTCCGTCCTTTCCCCTTCATCCATCCCGCTTCGGTATGGGCACTGCGGCCGCATGGAAGCACCAGCAGACATGTATCGGCCCATTCGAGCGCATCCAGATCCGCCCTGAACTGCCTTTCGGACGACGGATGTCCCAGCCCCTTCTTATACTGTTGCACATCCCACTTGTCATATTCCGGATCGATGTCTCTCCAATAGAATGCACCTTGATTGTGTGGTGGGTTGCGAAAATCATAGACTTCATGACCATGCTCCCGGAGTTTCTTCACGACATCAGGGAAATATTGGTTTCTCCAACTGCTTGCTACGTAAATCTTTGCCATAATTCTTATTGAGGTCCTGCAATAGGTTGCGGACACAAAGATATGAATGATCGGCGAGATTCGGCATAGGAGTGAGGGATTTCAGCACTTTTCCTGCAAATGTTATATAAGTGTTATACGTTTGTGATATAAGACATATGAAGAAGATGGAAAATACTATAACCAGGACACAGACTGCATTCAGACTCAGCACTGAATTGTTGAAGAGACTGAAGGCCGAGGCTCGCAAACAGAATCGCAGCCTTAACAACTTTGTAGAGAGTGTTCTTATGGACGCTGTCTATCGCACACCAAATACTCAAACAATGGCGGCAGTGAAAGAGGCGAGAGAGGACAAGAACCGATTCTTTTTTAGGGAATGATATAAATGTTTCCACCAGATGATCTATAATAATGGTGGCTGTGTGAATACAGACTGTAACGATAAAACTGTCCTCGCATAAAAATTGACACTTTTTTTGTGCAAGATTTACTCAAAGGTCCTCAAATACGGCATTCTGAGGATAAAACGACAATCCTTGCAAAGAAATCATGCGTTTTTTCTGCAAGGATTGTAAACTGATATATCATTAGTCTTTTTTATGTTCATTCTCATATCATAATCTTGCAAACATAAGAACATAAATCAGAGCGACCGTATATATAAGGTGACATGCCACCCCCGGCTAGGGGGGTGCCTGCCATAGGCAGGCGGGGGTCACCGGTATATACGGTCGCTCTGATTTATATGCAGTAAATGCTACATCCTTTCAGGAAGAGTGATTCCAAGAATCGACATGGCCTTGCTGAGTACCTTTGCGATTGTCTCCACGAGGACAAGGCGGTACTGAAGAAGAGCCTGATTCTCTTCGCGCAGGATAGGAGTGTCGTGGTAATACTGGTTGAACTCCTTCGCAAGTTCATATGCGTAATTCGCGATCACTGCCGGCGAATGAGCAGCACCTGCCTCTGCAACCTTAGACGGGAATGTATTGAGTATCTTGATGATACGCACCTCCTTAGGTGTGAGTTCCGACTCCGGAGTCACCGCTGATGCAGCATGAGGGATTCCCTTCTCGTCAGCCTTTCTGAGGATTGACTTGATACGTGCATGAGTATACTGCACGAAAGGACCTGTGTTGCCGTTGAAGTCGATCGACTCCTTAGGATCGAAGAGCATGGTCTTCTTCGGATCCACCTTGAGGATGAAATATTTGAGAGCGCCGAGGCTGATCATCTTGAAGAGTTCATCCTGCTCCTGCTCGCTGAGATTGTCGATCTTTCCGAGTTCGAGGGATGTCTCCTTTGCAGTGTTGTACATGTCGGCGATAAGGTCGTCAGCGTCAACCACTGTTCCCTCACGCGACTTCATCTTTCCTTCCGGAAGTTCCACCATTCCGTATGAAAGGTGGTAGATGCTGTCCGCCCAGTCGAAACCGAGTTTGCCGAGAATGAGTTTGAGTACCTGGAAATGGTAGTTCTGCTCGTTTCCTACAACATAGATATGTTCGTCAAGGCTGTACTCCGCAAAACGCTGCTCCGCTGTTCCGAGGTCCTGCGTCATGTAGACAGATGTACCGTCGCCACGGAGGAGGAGTTTGCGGTCGAGACCGTCAGCAGTGAGGTCGCACCATACAGAGCCATCCTCCTGCTTCTCGAAAATGCCGGCCTCGAGGCCTTTCTGCACGAGAGCCTTTCCGAAAAGATAGGTCTGGGACTCATAATATGTCCTGTCGAAACTGATTCCGAGGTCAGAATAAGTTTTGTCGAAGCCTTCGTATACCCATCCGTTCATGGTCTTCCAGAGTTCAACTACCTCAGCGTCTCCGTTCTCCCACTTGAAGAGCATTTCCTGTGCAGCCTTGAGTGAAGGAGCATTCTTCTCAGCCTCCTCCTTGCTCATTCCGCCAGCCACAAGTGCGTCAACCTCCTTCTTGTAAAGATTGTTGAAAGCGACATAGTAATCACCCACAAGATGGTCACCCTTCTTGCCGCTCGACTGAGGAGTCTCTCCGTTACCGAGGACCTTCCATGCATACATCGACTTGCAGATGTGGATACCACGGTCATTTACAAGGTTGACCTTCATCACGTTATGTCCGCAGACTTCGAGAAGTTTCGCAACCGACCATCCGAGAAGGTTGTTACGGATATGTCCCAGGTGAAGAGGCTTGTTGGTGTTAGGAGAAGAGTACTCCACCATGATGGTCCTGCCGGTCGGAGCAAGTTGTCCGAAATCCTCGGCAGCAGCGATTTCTGCGAATACATTGTTCCAGTACACCTCTGAGAAAGAGATGTTGAGGAAGCCCTTGACGGTATTGTATCCGGCGATCTCAGCCACATTTGTCTTGAGCCACTCTCCGATGGCATTTCCGGTGTTCTCCGGTGTTGTCTTTGATACTTTGAGTAGCGGGAATACGACGAGTGTATAGTCACCCTCAAACTCCTTGCGTGTCACCTGTACCTGGAGTTGAGTCTCAGGCACTTGTACGCCGTAAAGCGCCTGAATTGCTTCAGACGCTTTCGATATGATGAATGTTTCCGGTGTCATTATCCTAAATAACTTTTCAAAAGTTTGCTTCTTGAATTATTCTTGAGTTTGCGGATTGCCTTCTCCTTGATCTGACGCACACGCTCTCTAGTAAGTCCGAACCTCTCTCCGATCTCCTCGAGGGTCATCTCCTGGCAGCCGATGCCGAAGAATGACTTGATGATTTCTCTTTCACGGGTAGCGAGAGTCGAAAGTGCTCTTTCAATCTCTTTGTTGAGAGACTCGTTCACAAGTCCGCGGTCCGCACTTGGAGAATCGTTGTTCACGAGCACGTCAAGAAGGCTGTTGTCCTCACCTTCGACGAATGGAGCATCAACCGAAACATGGCGTCCTGAAACCCTGAGGGTATCTGCGATCTTGTCCTTAGGGACATCTATCATCTCCGAAAGTTCCTCGCTTGAAGGCATACGCTCGTTCTCCTGCTCGAACTTTGACAGAGCCTTGTTGATCTTGTTGAGAGATCCCACCTGGTTAAGAGGCAACCTCACGATTCTCGACTGCTCTGCAAGCGCCTGAAGGATAGACTGACGGATCCACCACACCGCATATGAAATGAACTTGAAACCTCTGGTCTCGTCAAACTTCTCCGCCGCCTTGATCAGTCCGAGGTTACCCTCGTTGATAAGGTCCGGAAGACTTAGGCCCTGATTCTGGTACTGTTTTGCTACAGACACCACGAAACGCAGGTTAGCCCTTGTAAGTTTTTCCAAAGCCTGCTGGTCACCTTTTCGGATCCTCTGGGCGAGTTCCACTTCCTCCTCCACTGTGATGAGTTCCTCTCGACCGATCTCCTGAAGATACTTGTCAAGTGAGGCACTCTCACGATTCGTAATCGATTTTGTAATCTTAAGTTGTCTCATCAGTATAAATTAAGTTATTCCTTTACTTCTATACTCCGAAGCCGAAATATCCAGTCCTGCCGGAAGGTGTAAGTCCTTCAACGAACACAGCCCTCTTCGACTTCTTCACTATGTCTATCACATCCTGCGGTGTCTTGACCGGCTGGTCATTGACATACTGGATTATGAATCCCTCCACAGCTCCGGCTTCCATAAGTTTGCCCGGGCCGAGTTCCACGACCTCTACACCGCTCTTGATGCCGTATCTTGCAAGAGTCTCCTCCGACGCTGCCTTGATTGACGATCCGTAGAAAGCGACTGTACCATCGTCAGATACAGTACCGTTTTCCTGTGATGTTCCCTTGAATGTGACTTCAAGATCGAGTTCCTTGCCGTCTCTCAGAACAGTTACAACCGCAGTGTCCCCAGGAGAGAATCTGCTCACCACTTCCTGAACGGAAGAAGTTCCTGTAATCTTCACGGAATCAATCGCTACAAGCACGTCGCCGGCCTTGATTCCGGCCTTTTCAGCGGCACTGCTTTTAGAAACCTCGTTAATATATACGCCGTTTCTGGACGAAAGTTTCAATTCATCTGCAATTTTGTCGTCAATCGGCTGCATTACGATACCTAGGACAGCCCTCTTCACACTGCCGAAATCCATCAGGTCATAAGCGATCTTCTTCACGATGTTCGAAGGCACGGCGAATGAATAACCTGTATATGAACCAGTCTGGGAAATTATGGCGGTGTTTATACCTACAAGATTACCCGCTCTGTCCACAAGCGCGCCACCGCTGTTGCCCGGATTGACGGCAGCATCGGTCTGGATGAAGGACTCGATCTTGAACTCACCCGAATAATTCGGCATCGAACGTCCTTTCGCACTTACGATTCCGGCTGTGATCGTAGAACGCAGGTCATATGGCGAACCGATGGCGATGACCCACTCTCCAAGACGGAGTTTGTCTGAATCGCCGAAAGGGATCACAGGAAGACCGGAAGCATCGATCTTGAGAAGCGCCACATCCGTAGCAGGGTCTGTGCCGACCAATGTTGCAGGATATGTCTGATTGCTGTTGAGAGTCACTTCGATCTTGCTGGCACCGTCGATCACATGATTGTTTGTCACGATATAGCCGTCTTCGCGGATGATCACACCAGATCCGCTGCCGACCTGCTCACGCTGCTGCGGGGTTCCAGGTGTTCCGAAGAAGAAATCGAATATCGAACTTGGAGCCTGCATCGAATTTGCAGTTGAAGTCACCTTTACATAAACTACGGCATCTACTGCAGACTCAGCGGCATATGTAAAATCCGGCCAGTTCTCATGTGTCAGATTGACAGTCCTGAACTGAGCGCCTTCAGATGTCATGACAACTTCCTTGACACCCTTGTCAGTCACATTTACCACAGCATAAGCAGTCAGCCCTCCGACCAGTGCGGAAAGCAACACAATTAAAAAACCTTTCTTCATATTTAAATCTGTATTGAAATTATCCAATTATGCAGTTTAAGTCTGTTTTTTGCTGACATTTCTGTCAGTTAAATAAATCAAGACCGAAAAAATCAAAAAATATGCCAACGTCACGGAAAATATTTACTATATTTGTTGACTTAATATGGCGTAATATGCATATAAGCCAGAATGACTGAAAATAATATTAAAAATACATAAATTATGAAACTCATCATTTCAAGTTCTGAACTTTTAAGAGGTATAATGGCAGTATCCAAGGCCATACCTGCAAAGTCACCGCTTCCAATTCTCGAGAACTTTCTGTTCGACCTCAAGGGCAACACGCTTGAAATCACCGCTTCTGACTCCGAACTCACGCTGAAGACTCAGATCGAGGTGGAAAGCACTGCTGAGGAAGGAAGAATTGCCGTTCCTGCAAAGCACATGATGGATCTTCTCAAGGAACTTCCTGACCAGCCTCTTACAATCAGCACTTCAAGCGACAGTTCATTCACATGCGTATGGGCAAGCGGAGAATCCACTCTCCCTTACTTCCCTGCCGAGGACTACCCTGAGATCATCAGGACAGACGACACCGCAGTGACACTCCAGTTCCCTGCACAGAGCCTCGTGGAAGGTATTTCAAGCACCATCTATGCAACAGCAGACGATGAGATCCGTCCGGCAATGAACGGTATCCTCTTCGACATCGACCTCAATTCGACAACACTCGTGGCATCTGACTCGCATAAACTCATATGCTACACCACTGCGGACGTGAACGCATCCGAAAAGGCGTCATTCATCCTCCACAAGAAACCGGCCGCAATCCTCAAGGCAGTTATCGGCAAGGACGTGGAGACAGTGGAGATCTCATTCGACTCGAAGAACGCCGTGTTCAAGTTCGGCTCTACAATGGTGATCTGCCGTCTGGTGGTCGGAAAATATCCGAAATATCGCGACGTCATCCCTCAGAACAATTCCAACGTGCTGAAGATCAACAGGCTCCAGTTGCTCAACACAGTGCGTCGTGTATCCGTATGTTCAAACAAGGCATCGAACCACATCAAGTTCGACCTCAAGAGCGGAAGCCTCATGGTGTCTGCACAGGACCTCGGATTCTCTATCGCCGCACACGAGACCATGCAGTGCCAGTATGACGGCGAAGACCTCACGATCGGATTCAAGTCACCGTTCATCATCGAGATCCTTTCAAACATGAACTGCGGCGAACTCGTGATGAAATTCCTTGACAGCAAGAGAGCAGCCCTCGTAGTTCCGGCAGAAGAGGAGGAAGACAGCGAGAAGATCTGCGGAATCATCATGCCGATAATGATTTCATAATATGGAACTGAATCTCGAAAGACCTCTGCTTTTCTTCGACATAGAGAGTACCGGACTCAACATCGCCACCGACTCGATCATCGAACTTTGCTTCGTGAAGATCCTGCCGGGAGGCGAAAAATGGGTGAAGACATGGAGAGTAAGGCCATGGGACTATGAAAACAACTGTCTGAGACAGATAAATCCGTCCGCACAGGCAGTACACGGCATTTCGCTCGAAGATCTTGCAGGAGAGCCTACATTCTATCAGATCGCTGACGAAGTGGCCGAGTGGCTCGAAGGGTGTGACCTTGCAGGATTCAATTCCGCCAAGTTCGACCTTCCTATGCTCGCGGAAGAGATTGAGCGAGTACGCAGGCACACCGACAAGCAGCCTGCCATCGACCTCCATGCGATGAAGATGGTGGATGTGCAGAACATATTCCACGCGATGGAGCCTCGTACACTCAAGGCCGCATACCTTTTCTACTGCGGCAAGGACCTCGAAAACGCCCATGCAGCCGAGGCTGACACACTTGCAACCTATGAAGTGCTCAAAGGCCAACTTGACAGATATGCTTCCGATCCGAGGATCGAGAACAATGTCGAGAAACTGGCTAAATTCTCTACAAAGCAGCGCACAGTGGACTATGCCGGCAGACTCATCCTCAACGACAAGGACGAACCTGTAATAAGTTTCGGAAAGCACAAGGGAAAGACAGCCAGAGAAGTTTATTTCAGCGAACCGTCTTATTTCGCATGGATCGACAACGGCGACTTCACTCTCGACACGAAGAGGCAGTTCGCCACTCTCAAGGCAAAGTTCGAGGCCGAGAAGAAATCGATGACAGCCGAGAAGAAGAAGCAGACTACATATGTTCCAAGGACGAAGGGCTACACTCCGTTCGAAGAACTCGGCAGCCTGTTCTCACAAGAAGAAGACTGACATTTATGAATATAATAGTGAAGCCGTTCGGCAGCGGATTGTGCTACTGCCGTCCCGACACCACATGGGAAAGGGAGAACAAGGACTTCTACGCCCCTGAATGCATCGATGAGATATATTGGGCGCCGATAGTCTTTGCACGCATCAGCAAGGCCGGAAAATGTATCGGAGCAAAATTCGCGTCAAGATACTATGACGCATTCAACTTCGGTGCATTGCTTTACTGCAATTCAGGAGAGATAGCATTCACTTCATGCATAGACCACTCGTCACTGCTTCCGGCACCTCTATACAATCCTGTCGTGATGGAAAATGAAGAGAATGTCCATGAGGTGAAAAGGAACGGAGAGACCGTTTTCGGCATGCCCAAACTCCATTTTGCCAGAGGGCCGGTATGCGGAGAATCATCTGTAAAGGAAATGATAGAAGAGGCCATATGCAGCGCATCCGGCCTTACATCATTGAGGATCGGCGATTTTGTCGCTGTGGAACTCACTCCGACAAGTCTGCTTGCCGAAAGGGCAGAAGGCGAGGTGTCGCTTAAAGCCACCTACTGCGAGAATGACCTCTACGACCTGAAAATAATCTTCTAGTCGACTTTTATATGGTAATTCAGGCTATCAGTGACGGCGCCGCTGAAGATATCCCTAAGGTCCTCCAGCACAAGGTCCGGCCGGACTGCTCCTGATTCCCAGAAATCATTACCACCCTCGGGCGTCGTCCTGAGGGTGTTGTTATATATAGGCAAACCCTTTGCGAGAGGGCCGAACTTCGGGAACAACTGATGGATACGCGAAAGTTCATCACGGCTCCGGCAATGTCCCGGATTCAGCCATATGTCAGCCTGTTGCGAAAGCATATATGCCTGTTCCATGCTCACGACGCTTGAATGACGTGATCCTTTTTCTGCACCAAGGACCTCCCCTCCTGCATCACGCACAAGACGGGACATGTAACTGTCCCCTCCCGGTATATACCACGCATCTCCGTAAGGAATATTCAGCAGCACCCTGCATGTCACCTCGTCAGAACAGAGCGACAGATATCTCTCCCGCACTTCATTGAAAAGGGAATCAGCAAGGTCCTGACGGCCCGTCAGAGCGCCGAAAAGACGGAGATATTCCGCCCTTGCAAGAGGATGGTTTTCAAGGTGGTCATGAAGGACAAGAACTGGAATGCCGAGAGATCTCAACTTTGCCACATATTGAGGCTCTGCACCTGAAACGGTATATGTCAGAAGAAGATCAGGGTCTATCTTCATTATCCGTTCATAATCCAGATCAGCCTCATAACCAATATCATACACGGGTTTGATCTCTGGGCTCAGAGCATTGTCACTTGTCATAATCCAACGCTCCCGAAGGTCCGGATCGGATATATACCGTATCCCGGAAACAGCGGAAATCAAGGTATCGGCACCAAGAGCGGAAAGTGCCGCCACATGCGAGGAAGACATGCATATGACATCTGTAAGTTCTCCTGTCGTAAGAGTGTCACATACGCCTGTATATGGAGACCTGACGACGACACGGGCCGGATTGTCCAGTATCTCGAAATACCTTGCATAGAGGGAAGATGTTTCGGAAACTCCCTCTTCCCTGTCCCTGCATGCCCCAAGCAGCAGCAAGCATATGAATATCATCAAACGTCCTTTCATATCCGTCCGGTCAACAACACGCAAAGTTAACAAAATTGGCATTTGATTTGAAATGTGCAGAGACTAAAATCCATCCAAAATGAACGACAACAGAAATCCCCACAGATTGACCTCCGAGAACGGAAGGCCAATCGCCGACAATCAGAACATCCAGACAGCAGGACGTCCCGGCCCGGTAACCATGCAGGACCCATGGTTCATCGAAAAACTTGCTCATTTCGACCGCGAGGTCATTCCTGAAAGACGCATGCACGCAAAAGGATCAGGTGCATACGGAACATTTACCGTCACTCATGACATAAGCGAATGGACCAGAGCGTCCATTTTTGCGGAAGTCGGCAAACAGACCGAATGCTTCGTCAGATTCTCGACAGTCGCAGGAGAACGAGGCGCCGCTGATGCGGAAAGAGACATCAGAGGATTCGCCATGAAATTCTACACGGACACAGGCAACTGGGACCTTGTAGGAAACAACACACCTGTCTTCTTCCTCCGTGACCCGCTCAAATTCCCTGACCTCAACCATGCGATCAAGCGCGATCCCCGGACCGGAATGAGAAGCGCCACCAACAACTGGGACTTCTGGACCCTCCTTCCGGAAGCGCTGCACCAGGTGACGATAACTATGAGCCCGCGAGGAATTCCCCTCTCCTACCGTCACATGCACGGATTCGGAAGCCACACTTACAGTTTCATCAGCAAGGAAGGCAAGCGTACATGGGTGAAGTTCCATCTGCGCACTCTCCAAGGCATCAGGAACATGACTGACGCTGAAGCCGAAGCCGTGATCGCGAAAGACAGGGAATCGCACCAGAGAGACCTCTACGAAGCGATCGAATGCGGAGATTTCCCACGCTGGAAGATGCAGATCCAACTCATGACCGAGCAGCAGGCCAAAGAGTACCATATCAATCCTTTCGACCTGACGAAGGTGTGGTATCACAAGGATTTCCCTCTGATGGACGTAGGCATCCTTGAACTGAACCGCAATCCGGAAAATTTCTTTGCCGAAGTGGAGCAGGCGGCTTTCAATCCGATGAATGTAATCGACGGAATCGGTTTTTCTCCTGACAAGATGCTCCAGGGAAGGCTCTTCTCATACGGTGACGCCCAAAGATATCGTCTCGGAGTCAACCACAACGAAATCCCTGTCAACAGGCCAAGATGTCCGTTCCATGCATATCACCGCGACGGAATGATGCGTACGGACGGAAATTACGGCGGAGCGACCCCATATGAGCCTAACAGTTTCGGAGAATGGAAGGACTCGCCGGACATGAAGGAACCGCCTATGGACGGAGGTCCCGCATATAATTACAATGAAAGGGAATACGATGACGACTATTACACACAGCCCGGAAAACTGTGGAGACTGATGAGTCCGGAAGATCAGAAGGTGACATGCGAAAACACGGCCAGAGCGATGGGAGATGCACTTCTGTTCATCAAGCAGAGGCACATCAGGAACTGCTACAAGGCCGACCCGTCTTATGGATCCGGAGTCGCCGCGGCATTGGGCCTTGATCTTGCTGAAGCATTGAATGCACCGGACCCTGCTGAAAAACACGATTTTTATTATTAGATTTGCACAAAACACAAATATATGAAAACGACATACAAGACAGTCATCATTGCAATCGCGACTGCGGTTCTGATGAGCGCATGCGGAAATGCCGGAGCGCAGAACGACAAGAAACAGGCAAAGACAACCGATGCAAAAAAGGTCATGGAACTGAATGCGGCTCAATTCGATTCAATGGTATATGACCTTGATTCTGACGCCCTTGAATATCTGGGAGACAAACCTGCAATTGTCGACTTCACCGCATCATGGTGCGGTCCATGCCAGAGAATAGCCCCGATCCTTGAAGAACTCGCAACAGAATACAATGACAAGATCGTCATCTATAAGGTAGATATCGACAAGGAGAGGAAACTTGCAGAAGCATTCGGGATAAGTTCAATTCCTGCAATCCTTTATATTCCTGCAGAAGGGGAACCGGTAATGACGGTAGGAGCGCGAGACAAGGCCAAGTTCCGCAGCGAGATAAGCACCTACCTTCTTTGAGCCACCTATGGGATTCGAACCCACGACCTTCGCGTTACGAATGCGATGCTCTACCGACTAAGCTAAAGTGGCAACGAAACTCCTTCCTCACTTTGTCAGGAAGGGACTGCAAATATAGAGAGTTTTTTGATAAATTTGCACGAATTTCTTACAAAGATGATTATGGGAAACTATTCGGCAGACGTGATTGTCATAGGCGGCGGTGCGGCAGGACTAATGGCTGCGGCAGGTGCGGCGGGGCATATGGAAGGCGGCAGAGTGATTGTGCTTGAAAAAATGCCAAGGCCCGGCAGGAAGATAATGATAACAGGCAAAGGCAGATGCAATTTCACAAATGTCAAGCAGTGGAACGAATTTTCCGGCCACATACATCCCAAGCCGAATTTCCTTAAATCAGCCTTCTACAATCTATCGTCGGAGAAGATGCTGGACTTCCTTGCTTCCAACGGCATGGAATACGTCGTGGAACGCGGCGACAGGGCTTTTCCGGCCTCGCATCTCGCCTCTGACGTGGTTGATGCGCTGGTAAAATCCGCGGAAGATGCCGGAGCGGAAATCATATGCAATAAGGCTGTAAGGGAAGTTGCTGCCGACGATTCCGGTTTCCGCATCACCTGTGAGGACGGAGACATATTCTCCGCACACAGACTCATCATATGCACAGGAGGACTGTCATATCCGAAGACCGGATCCAGCGGAGACGGGTATTCATGGGCTGAAGGCCTTGGCCATCATATAAGCCCGTTGTTCCCGTCACTTACCGCCATTGTTCCCAAGGGATATAAGATTGATGTTCCGACCAAGGGCGGGACACTCAAAGGCCATATAGACAGAAGCACTCCCCTTACAGAAATCGGAGAGGCATTATGCGGTAACCAACTCAAGAATGTCGGTCTGAGTGTCGTCATTGACGGCAACGAAGCACAGAACGAATTCGGAGACATGGACTTCACAGACGGAGGAATCGAAGGTCCCATCGGCTTCAAGGTGAGCAGGAAATGTGTCAACGCAGCCATAAACGGCTCGAAAATAACCGCAGTCATCGACCTCAAGCCGGCTGTCGACCCTGAAGACCTGACTGTGAGGATAAACACGCTCTGGAACGAAATTTCAAAAGACAAGAGAAACGCCAACAGACTCTACAAGGACAAGTTCAGGATTCTGCTCGGCAAAGTACTCCCATCATCACTTATCCCAGCATTTGTAAAAACTAATGCCAATCTGGACCACAAGACACTTCCGAAGGCACTCAAGAACTGGAAGATGGAGATCGTCGGATTCGTAGGATATGAAAGATGCGTGGTCACGGCAGGAGGCGTTTCCCTGGATGAACTGACCCCAAAGACTATGGAATCCAGAATAGTTCCGGGCCTTTATTTCGCCGGAGAGGTCATGAACCTTGACGCCGACACAGGAGGATACAATCTCCAGACGGCATTCTCAACCGGTTATCTTGCCGGAATATCTGCTGCCAGAAGTCTTAAATGACACCTGAACCTATCATCTCGTCGCCGTCATACCACACGGCGAACTGTCCCGGAGTGATACCCCTCTGAGGCGTGTCAAACAAGATGTACAGCCCGTTTGGACGCATTATCAAGGTAGCGTCCTGAAGAGGCTGACGGTAACGTATGCGTACTCGGCAACGACGCATTTCTCCCGGATTCATGGCCAGGTCACGGCGTATCCAATGTATTTCAGAAGGATCGATCCTCAGACAACTGCGTGATAGTCCCTTATGGGTGTGGCCTTCTCCGACATATATGATATTGTGCGGGATGTCTGTCTCGATTACGAATATTGAATCCTTGTGGCCGCCAATGTTGAGACCCTTTCTCTGGCCTATGGTATAGAACTGCGCGCCGTCATGCTTTCCCACTATCTTGCCGTACGGATTATCCTTGTAACGGGTCTTCTTTATATGCTTTCTGCCGCTTCTGTACGTCTCGGTCTCGAATCGGATGTCATATGTGACAGGCTGCGACAACTGCATGAACTGCTCGTCCGAAAGAGCCTTCACCTTGTCCATATCGAACGGACATGCCTGTACGACAGATGGAGAGGCCTTGTCTTCCGAAACATAATCGGTGATCATCTTCGCTTCGTTACCGTCCTTCTGCAATGAATCAAGAGTCTCCTTCAGGAAGGTGTAATGGGCATTGTCCGCATAATATTCATCATACACCTCAACCACATCGCCCTCGCAAGGCTTAAGTTTCTGCTGCAGGAATGTAGGAAGGTCCACCTTTCCGACAAAACATATTCCCTGTGAGTCCTTCTTGTCTGCGGACGGAAGGTCCGCTTCCTGTGCGATACGTCTTACTTCCGGCTTTATTATGTCACCTATCGGGAACATGGCGCATGAAAGTTGCTCCTGCGTGAGTTGGCACAGGAAATAACTCTGATCCTTGTTCGGATCAGTTCCGGCAAGGATACGGTACACCGGTCCGTCAGGGCCTTCTATCGTCTCCTTACGGCAGTAATGGCCGGTTGCTACATAATCGGCCCCCATCTTCTTCGCACATTTGAGGAAAGCGTCGAACTTGATCTCCCTGTTGCAAAGCACATCAGGATTCGGCGTCCGGCCTTTCTCATATTCATCGAACATATAGTCCACCACCCTCTGACGATATTCCTCGCTCAGATCCACGAAATAGAACGGTATGCCAATCTTTCTGGCGACCATTTCAGCGACAAAACGGTCTTCCTCCCATTCACAGTCTCCGTGAAGAGTAGTGGATGCGTCATGCCAGTTCTGCATGAAAAGAGCAAAGACATCATAGCCCTGTCTTTTAAGCAACAGAGCGGCGACACTGGAATCAACGCCTCCGGAAAGACCTATACACACCTTTATTTTCGCGTTATCTGCCATAATATGAGACATTTTCAATAAAAAGCATTATATTTGTAAGACTTGCAAAGATAACTTAATTGAACTGTTATGACAAGCAAAGAAATAAAAATCGCCTATCTGGAGTATGAATCGGTAGACAGTCTTGATCCTTCCGACAAGGAACTCGCTGAAGCGGCCATCGAAGCGACAGCAGGTTCTTATGCCCCGTACTCCAAGTTCAATGTAGGAGCAGCAGTGCGTCTTGACAGCGGGAAGATCATCAAAGGATCCAATCAGGAAAACGCGGCATATCCTTCGGGAACATGTGCAGAAAGAACCGCAATGTTCTATGCAGCAGCCACTTACCCTGAGAACTCGATAACATCGATTGCCATCGTGGCCAGCCAGGACGGCAATATCTGCGACAGTCCTGCCACTCCTTGCGGAGCATGCCGGCAGGTGATGGCACAATACCAGACCAAAAGCGGAAGCCCTATGAGCATCCTTCTGATCGGCAGGAAAAAGGTCTGGAAATTTGAA
Source organism: Candidatus Cryptobacteroides sp. (assembly GCA_045539115.1). Taxonomy (GTDB): domain Bacteria; phylum Bacteroidota; class Bacteroidia; order Bacteroidales; family UBA932; genus Cryptobacteroides. The sequence continues at coordinate 31,361 of JAZQES010000071.1, forward strand.
AAAGTGGACGACCTTCTCCCTCTGATCTTCGACAGCATATAGAAATGACATAAGTCCAGGCACGTTTTTTTTGCAGATGCGAAAAAAAGTAGTACCTTTGCATCCGGGAAAGTCATACACGACCAGCTCCCTCTGAATTCCCCCAGGGCTTGACCGCAGCAAGGGTAGGAGGTCGTAGCGGTGCGATGTATTACGCTTTCCCTTTTTTTATTTCCCCTATTCATGGCATTATCTTTGCCGAAGCATAGTACTTTTTTCAAACATATGCGTCTTATAAGCAAATCAAGACAAAACAATATGAAACGAATCTTTGCAATCATCGTCGCAATGGCGACACTCGCCGCATGCGGCCCGGAAGAAGCGAAAAACTTATTCACTGCTGACAAACTGCCAGGAACAAAATGGGATGGCACCCTCAAGGAAATGGAAGGTAAGGTTGTCAAAAGCACATCAGAAGTCACGATCCGCTTCAACACAGCATCAGAAGGACAACTTACCCACAAGGACAAAGGTGCAGCAGGCAAGGAAACCTACCAGATGAGTTACTCGGTTTCCGGCCAGAACATCAGTGTCGACTGCCCTATCATCAACGGAACATGGGCGGTGTCCAACTACACGGACCAGTCAATGACATTGACAATCTTACCGGGCAAGAACAAGACAATGAGCCTTATGCTCCAATAATCGCCATCGCAACGGGATGGCATTCAGTTTTTTTGTTTAAATTCGCAGAATCAACCAACTGCAACTGACAATGAAACTGAAAACCGCAGCAATCATGATCGCTACCGCCGCATTTGCAGCGTCATGCAACAATCCCGAATATCTCACTGACAGCCTTGGCGTCAAGGTGACAAAAGAAGAGAACCGCGAATATTCCTATACAGACAAGAAGGCCGGCTACTGGTACGGCACCACACATCAGGAACAGACCGAATGGTGGTCAGGATGGAACATGGCCAAGAAACGCATCCTTGCCGACTATACTCTTGGAACCGGAGACGACGCACTTCGCAGAAGCGAAGCCGCTGAATGCATTGTATATCCGGACAGAATAGAAAGGAAATGGGACAACGCCCATGAGACTTTCGCTCTTGTTGACTCCAGACCTGTCGTATACATAGGTTTGGAGTCGGTTGCCGATTCCGTTTTCTGCACTCTCGACATGAGCCATATCGTGGCTGTCGAGGCTATGGAAGACGGGATTTTCTTCACTCCGAACGAAGCCCGTGACAAGAAGATAATGCTTGCTCCTGTCGCAGATGTACCGTTCAGGGCACTCCAGGAGGGCATCAAGGCTCCTTCCGCTGCGAAGGGTTTCATACTCACATACGGAACGGAAGAGGAATGCCGTGCTCTTGCAGACGAGTTCCGCAAGGATGGAGAAGACCTTCTGAAAGCAAGGAAGGAGCGTATCAACGGACTTGTCACAGAATATAACCCGTTGAAATCCAATATTCCTGAACTCGACAAGTCGCTGGCATGGATCACCATCACGATGGACGAACTCATCACCGAACAGCAGGGCAACGGAATATATGCAGGTCTCCCTTGGTTCAACGAATATTGGGGCAGGGACATGTTCATTTCAATGCCGGGAGCATGCCTTGTCACAGGACAGTTCGACGTCGCTAAGCAGATCCTCAAGGACTTCGTCAAACTTCAGGACACTGATCCGGATTCGGAGACATATGGCCGTATTCCAAACCGTGCAAACCTTGAAGGCATTCTTTACAACACGACCGACGGTACTCCACGCCTTGTGATACAGGCATATGAACTCGCACAGTATTCCGGAGACACGGAATTCCTTCACGAGATCTATCCGGCGATCAAGACAAGCATTGACGCATCAATCAGCAATTATACCGATTCCAAAGGCTATCTCACTCATGCTGACGCAGATACATGGATGGATGTCAAGAGGAACGGCATACCGGGTTCTCCGCGCGGCAACCGTGCTAACGACATCCAGGCCCTCTGGTACGGCCAACTCACGGCAGGAAGCAGAATTGCCGCAATAATGGGAGACGAAGAGTCTGCCGGGAAATGGAACAGCCTTGCACAGACCCTTGCAGGCAATTTCGAAAGCGACTATTGCGACAAGGAAGGATCCATGATCTATGACCATCTCAATGCTGACGGCACTCCGGACACGCAGTTCCGTCCTAACCAGGTATATTGCTTCGACCTTGTCAACGACGATGAATTCAAGCAGAAGGTAACCCGCCGCGTATGGGAAGAACTCGTATATCCTTGGGGCGTAGCCTCACTCGCACAATGGGACAGCCAATTCCATCCGCAGCACGAAAACTGGCATTACTACCACAAGGACGATGCCTACCATAACGGAACCATCTGGCTCTGGAACAACGGAATGGCAATGCAGCGCATGATCGAATACGGTCAGGTGGACCTCGCATGGGAACTTTTCAAGAACATGAACCGTCAGGCTCTCCACGAAGGAGCGGTCGGAAGTCTCAGCGAGAATGCCGACGCTCATCCACGCGAAGGCCAGACCTGGGTAAAACGTTCAGGAACCTTCCTTCAAGCATGGAGCAATGCCGAACACCTTCGCGTATGGTACCAGCATTTCCTCGGCATACGTCCTGACCTACTTAAAGGCGAGATCGTCATAGAACCACGTATCCCATCCGAAATAACATCCCTGGAAACATCGGTGAAGATCGGAGACGGAGTCCTCCATTACAGATATGCCGGCGGAAAGGTTTCCGTAGAACTTGAAGGCATCCAGGCCAAACTGCAGATTCACGAACCGGCAGGCCAGACAGACTCCCCTATCTTCGAAGGAACCGGTTTCTGCCAGCCGGACCCGCTGGAAAGTTATCCTTGCTTCGACACATATCATGAGGAGGCGCTGACATACTGATCCGGATTCATTGTCTTTTCCTTGTAAACAGTTTGAACAGTTCGCTCAACTCCAGTACACCGAATGAGAGGCCGATTACTGTCCACCACTGCCCGGAGGTCATAGGAGCAAGTTTGAAGAGCGACTGCATTCCCGGTACAAGGAGGACAAGCAATGTGATGGCGGTCACGAACACGATTGTCAGCCAGAGCCATCTGTTGGTGAACATCCTGTCAGTGAACCAGTTGTGTCCGGATCTGATGCTGAATATTATTGTCAGTTGACTGAACACCATCACTGCAAATGTCATTGTCCTGGCAACATCAACGGAAGTCTTAATTCCTATCATATAGGCAGCAAGAGTGGTGAGACCTATTATCAATGACTGTATGATGACTCTTGTAGTGAAATGCTTTGTGAATATTCCCTGGTTCGGATTTATCGGCTTGCGTCTCATTATGTCCTTGCCCGCGTGGTCTACGCTCAATGCAAGAGATGGAAGAGAGTCTCCCACGAGGTTGATGAAGAGCAGTTGAATCGGCAGGAGCGGCATATCCAGATTTACAAGTACTGCAATCAGAAGGAGGACAATTTCTCCAAGATTGGTCGAAATCATGAACTGGATAGACTTCATGAGATTGTCATATATTCTTCGTCCTTCACGTACAGATGAAACGATTGTTGCAAAGTTGTCGTCAGTCAGCACAACATCCGCGGCTTCCTTTGCCACATCTGTTCCAGTAATTCCCATCGCTACACCGATGTCAGCGAGTTTCAATGCAGGAGCATCATTCACTCCGTCACCTGTCATCGCCACGACATTGCCGTGGCTCTGGAATGCGTTGACTATACGGACCTTATGCTCCGGGGCCACACGGGCGAATACTGCCACATTGCCGGCCATATCCTTCAACTGTTCGTCGCTCATCATCTCGACATCTGTTCCTGTCAGCACGCAGTCGCCAGTTGTAATGATTTTCCATACCTGCTCATGAAAGTTTAACTATCATGAGCATTTTCTATGCACTGCGGGACAATAATGGGACAAAAAAGGCTCTCTAGATACCTAAAAGCCTTTTTAAGTGGTGCCACCGGCTTGCAAATTTGATACTCCCTGCAACTGTTTTTCGTATCAAGTTCGATTCGTACGTTCATTTTGATACTCGTTGCAACTGTATTTAGTTGCAGGAAGTAAAGAATTCGTGATACACATAGTTCTACAATCTCCTTCTACCAAAGGTTTATTGATACAAACAATATTGTTTACTATGAGATGTCATAAGCTACTTTACAACATATAATATAATTAAATATCATATAGTTTTTAACTAATCTTTATTCAGCAAAGATTCACTCATACTCATTCAATTATCCATTTGCAGTTAGCATATACGGGAACACCAATAGGATTACCTAAATAATCAAGTTCAATTACACCTTCTGGTATGTGAAAATAATCTAATTCTTCGAATTCTATTTTTTGCAAATCATCCTCAATAAATTCCATTATAGAGTTTTCGTACTGTATATTTGTATCAACAGGCATGTCTTTAGTACTTATAGCATTGTGTGATCTGTATACATGATTATTGTCGCATTCATAGCATGATGGCTTTGAGATCTCAAATAGAGATGCTAAGTACTGACAGTATTTTTTCCTTGAATTAGTATCCACAATGGGTAGCATAATATTCTCGAGATATCTCATGCCATATGAGCAGTCTTTATGAATCTGAGTAGATGAATAAATGACCCCCAAAATGTTATTATCATTTTCTATAATTGGTTTATCTTTAATAAGTGCCTTATTTCGCATAATTATAGTATCTGTGATAAACTGTGGGATAATGTATTCTGGCTTAAAAACATCATCAGGAGATCTTACGACAATACTACAGGCCAAAATTAGCGGCAAGCGTTTTAGCGTTTGATCTATTTTATCAACTTGATAGTCATCGACACCAGGAATTCTTAAGTCAAACAGACCAAATTTACGTCTTGCCCTGAAAGCAGAAAAAATCATAGACCCCAAGGGCTTACATTTTAGCTCTTTCCAACAACAATATATACTGCTACCTAAATATAAACACGGAAATCCAGGACTACTAAAACGTTGAGTTTTGACTAACCCTCTTCTATCTAATGGAATATGAAACATATCCTCTATGCTAAATATGTTGTCATTATCTTTTAGTCTTCCTCTGTATAGATAATCACCTTTCGTGATACTAATTTTTCCAAGACTATCAAACAGTCCAATATTGTATCCAGTACCATTCATAATACCGGTAAATTTCTCGAATGCGAGCCACCTACGTCCTTCATAATAATATTTAATAACTTCTGTGATTGTTTTGCACAATTCCTCTATGAATGATAGAGATTCTTGATTCAAGTCATCACTCTTCTTGACAATCTCGATAAATTTGGAAAATAGGTCATTTAAATCATCCACGAAATCACCTTGGCATTTGCATGGGAATAATGAATCGATTTTCTCCTTTAATTCTAATGCATTCATAATAACTTAACAAGATTTCAAAATTTTCCACATCTCCATCCCTACTAGTATTCACGTAATGCCAACCATCTAGGTTGGAAATTCTTTCCAAATAGCAGATGCAATCTCTTTAATAAGTCGAGTTCTGTATTTCGGGGATATCAATACCATATGCTTATCTAACCTACATTAAAGTTACTTTTTATCTTGATGCTGTAAATAGAACAGCTGTTTCTGAGTTTCTATCTCTGCACGAAGTTCTTCATTGGTAGGCAGATATAGTTTATATTTGGATGCGAACAGCTGGTCATTGCCATGCATAATTGAATATCTGGCAATGTCATCATCCGTATCAGCACAGAGAATAATGCCAATTGTCGGATTATCATGCTCAGTACGTTTAAGTTCATCATACATTCTGATATACATATCCATCTGTCCTACATCCTGATGTGTCACCTTTGATGTCTTGCAATCAATCAGCACAAAAGCTTTTAAGATATAGTTATAGAAGACCAAATCAATATAGTAATCCTGCTTCTCGGTATGTATATGCTGCTGCCTTGCAACAAAGGCATAGCCCTTACCAAGCTCCATCATGAATTTCTGAAGATGTGTAATGATAGCTCCTTCAAGACATGACTCCGTAAAGTCTGTATTCTGAGCAAGGCCTAGAAATTCTGCTACCACAGGATTCTTAACAAACTCATACTTATCAGTATCCTGCATCGGTGCAGTAATCTCCAACATCTCCTTCTCTACAAGATCTTTGCGTTGAGATTGAAGCAACCTATAATAATATTGGGACGAAATGTTTCTTTGAAGAGTGCGTACACTCCAAGTCTGGCTTATTGCCTCCTGCATATACCAGGTCCGAGCAGATGAATCTTCTACCTGCAACAAGGTTCTGAAATGTGACCACGACAGACGAAGAACAGATTTTTTACACACTGTGTCAAAAATCTCTGGAAAACCTTTATAGAAGCGTACGAACCAATAAAGGCTAGTTTCCTCAAAACCCTTTCCATACTCTTCAGTAAGTTCTTTTGACAGTTTCTTGATAACACTCGCTCCATATGCTGCACGTTCCTCTCCCTGCAATTCTTCTTCTGCAATACGCTTACCTAAAAGCCAATTTCTCTCAACTAACGCAACATTGACAGCCGCATACGCTTTAGTTCGCGCACTATCAATAATCATCCTCACATCACTTAGCAAATTGTCAGTGCTAACATATAGAATTTCCTGTTCCATAATAACAATATTTAATATTGCTAAGATAGTGATATTTATTCAAAAACGTTCATTAAATGGAATGAATACTCAGTTGCGAAATCGTTGTTTCGGAAACTGTGGTTTCGCAACCATATCATGTGAAATACTAAGTAGGTAAAATCCTCAATGAGCAATGTTCAACACACCAACATATTAGACGCAAATACAAGTAAACAAGAATCACTTTTCCTAGATTTTTGCAAACTGCCAATCTACACCTTTCCTAGAATTTTGTACGATATCTAAAATGTAACAGCGTGCGTCTGAAATATGAGGTAAATGACTAGTGTAGTTATCCAATTTTATTGTATTTTCAGTTAGCGATTCGATTCCTTCGGGGAATCCACAACACGCGAATCATAAAAGAAAGTTTAAAAAGGGGAATAAAGCACAGTTATACAAATAGTTATACAATGAAATTGCTGTATCGAGGCTGATGGCAGAGATTCTCATAAAGGCCTTGAAACGGCTCAGAAGGCCGATTTTGCAATTGCAGGAAGTATCAAATTCGAAAATTTAATTGCAGGAGGTTGCAAAACAGTTATACATATAGTGATACAAAAATCCCGTCAAAACACGAAAAAACCGCAACAGAATCACTTCTATTGCGGTTTCGTCGTGGTGTCACCGGGAATCGAACCAGGGACACAAGGATTTTCAGTCCTTTGCTCTACCAACTGAGCTATGACACCAGTTTTGTTTTAAGAACTCCCATTCTTTTCGTTTGGGATTGCAAAGTTAGGCATTTTTTCTTTACCTGCAAATTTTTCTGAAGAAAATTTTCAAAAAAGCGACATTTTTTCAGTTTTCATGGTTTGGGAAGCGGGATTTGAGATTGTTTTGGTATCTTCGCGGAACTATGGTACAGGCTTCATACATATCCGTCATCCTTCCGCTCAAACTCGAGTGGGAACCGTGCTATTCCCTGCCGGAGGAAATCAGCAGAGAGTCGGTAAGGACCGGATGCAGGGTGAATGTCATGTTCGCCAACAGGAAATATCTGGGAGTGGTGAGCGGAACCGATGTGAAACCTGAGACCGCTCCGGAAAAGATCAGACCGATATTGTCAGTCGAGGAGGAAATGGAGCAGATTCTTCCCGAGGAAATAGACCTGTGGCGGAAAGTGGCGGGATATTATCTATGCAGCATAGGCGAGGTCTACAAGGCGGCATATCCATATGGCAAGACCAGCATGGAGCAGGCCCGTGCCAAGGCCTTGACGAAGGTTAAGGAGAAAAAGGAGAGGCTCGTCGAAAGCATTCAGGGAAAGATCGCGAAACTGGAAGCCCGTCTGGGAAAGAAACGGGAAATGATTTCCAAGGCCAGAAAGGATTCTTCCAGGGAGGCATATATCAAAGACGCGGAAAGATTGCAGGAAGAACTGGATCTCGCCATGGCAGCATTGAAGTCTACATATGCGGGACAGACTCCAGAAGACAGTCCGCAATCGTCCCAGACAGATCCGGAAATATGCCTTACAGCAGCCCAGAATGAGGCATATGGCCATATCAGGAAGGCATTTGCTGATGGAAAGCCTGTCCTTCTCAATGGCGTGACCGGTTCGGGAAAGACCGAAATATACATGAAACTGGCAGGAGAATCTCTGAAAAGAGGCCGGAACGTCCTGTACCTGGTTCCGGAAATCGCCCTGAGCAGACAACTCGAAGACAGGCTCCACAAGCATTTCGGTGAAATACTAATGACTTTCCATTCCGGAGTGAGCGCAGCCGGCAGAAGGGATGTCGCCGAATCTATAAGAGGCATGGCCGGAAAGAAGGGTAATTATATAGTTCTAGGCACCAGATCCGCCCTGTTTCTTCCCCATCACGACCTGGGCCTCATCATAGTCGACGAGGAACATGACAGTTCCTACAAGCAGGACTCCCCCGCTCCGAGATACAACGGCCGCGACACAGCCCTGATGCTCCATCAGATCCAGAAATGCGACATAATCCTCGGATCAGCCACCCCATCACTCGAAGAGCAGTATAACTGCCTGACAGGCAAGCATATGATGATATCTCTTACCGAAAGATACCATGGCTCGGAGGATGCTGAAATCGAGATCATTGACACCAGGGCCGAAAGACGGAAAAGGGGCATGATAGGCAACTTCTCCCGAAAACTCACGGACCATATCAACCGCACGCTGCAAGGTGGCGGACAGGTCATATTGCTCCGTTCACGCCGCTCATGGGCTCCTGCGATGCAATGCACTTCCTGCGGAGAGATCGTCAGATGTCCGCACTGCAACGTCAGCATGAGTTTCCATAAGAACGCCACGTCCGGCAGACTGACATGCCACTATTGCGGATATAGTGTCCATCATACAGGCATATGTACAAAGTGCAACGGCCTGCTTGAAGGAATCGGAGCGGGTACGCAGAAGATCGAGGAAGAGACAAAGGCTCTTTTCCCGGATGCAAGGGTTGCGAGACTGGACAGCGACACCGCTCAGAACAAGGCATATGAGGCCAAGGTCATCAGAGACTTCAGCAACGGCGGGATAGACATCCTCATAGGCACACAGATGGTCACCAAGGGATTCGATTTCAAGGGGTTGAGCCTGGTGGCGGTGATAGCGGCCGACGCCCTGTTCGGAATGCAGGACTTCCGTGCGGACGAAAAGGCCGTGCAGATTCTCGAACAGTTCAGAGGACGTTGCGGAAGAAGGGAAAGCAAGGGAATGTTCGTGATACAGACATGTCAGCCTGAGCACCCGGTATACAGAAAGATTGTCAATGGAGACACGGTTTCAGTCAGTCAGGACCTGATGCAGGAAAGGAAGGAATTCAATTTCCCGCCATTCACCCGAATGGTGGAAGTCACAGTCAGGGACGGCAATGAAGAACGCGCTCAAAGGATGGCAGGATGGCTTGCCGAAAGATTCAGGACCGAATTCCATGTGGCAGGAACAGCACTTCTGCAAAGTCCTGTGACAGGTCCATATGCTCCGGCTGTCGACAAGATTGCCGACATGTACGTCAGAAACATCAGGATCAGCATGAAGAAAGACAGGTCCCTCAACAAAAACAAGGAAAGGATTAGCCAGATTGTCAGAGAATTCGAGAAATCTTATAAATATGAGGGCCACATCACTTTGAACGTGGACCCTTCGTAGTCAGTATATTCAACTGTTCCTCAAGCACTTCCAACTTTACAGGAGCATTGCCCACGACCTCTCCGTCCACTTCGGTCAGTTCTCCTGATATAGCCTGGCATGGAAGAGATTCATCATAAGGAATGACGGCAAACACTCGCCCTCTGGCACTTACGACCTGCCTGATGGTAAGGAATTTTCCCGTAAAAAGTTTGTATGCCTCCTTTGCTATGACCATCATGGAGATATCAGGGATTACCGTCATGTCGAGAAGACCGTCATCCATCACCGCTTCAGGAGTCTGCCTCATGCCGCCTCCCGAATACTTTCCTATACCGAATGCAATCGAAAGGAACGGACCGTCGAACACCTCCTTCCCATCACAGAAAACACGTACGAAGGAAGGCGCACGATGGAATATATTATAAAGCAAAGCCTTGACATACAGAATCTTGCCTCTCTTGCCCTGACATTTATCCCTGTTGACTCTGTAGCAAACCTTGGCATCAAGTCCAACTCCTCCGACATTGGCCATATACGAAACCTTCAGCACCTTTCCATCAGCCAAAGATTCCGGATCGAGCATGCTCACCTTCACCACGTCCTGTCTGGAGATCTGTCCTTCGGTAAAGAGCGAAACGGCCTTCGGAATGTCTGCCGGGATACCGGCCGTCTTGATCCAGTCATTTCCCGAACCTACCGGGATCACTGCAAGAGTAAAATCCGAGACAGAAACATCCTCTCCCGCCAGTCTGCGGCTTTCTATGAAAAGCATGATGCCTTCAAGAACATCATGTACAGTCCCGTCACCTCCTACAGCAATGAACTTTCTGTATCCTTTCTCACATGAGGCACATGCAAGGCTCATGACATTGCCGTCTTCACCGGTCCTCACACAATCGAAAGACACTCCGCTGTCCTTGAGCATCCGCTCTGCCTTGCCCCATAGGCTTCCGGCCTTTTTTGACGCGGCAAAGACATTCACAACAGCACACCATATGGCGTTATTTTCTGAAACAACCATGAATCTCAATCATTTAGTCAAGTACATCATTTCCTTACCAGGAACAATTTATCAACAAAAGTAGTAAATAAAGCCAAGGTGTGAAATAATTTTTGTAAATTTGCGAGAATTATGTCCTTAAAGAAACGAACATGGGAAAAGTAATAGCAATAGCCAATCAGAAGGGTGGTGTCGGAAAGACTACCACTGCCATAAATCTGGCCGCTTCGCTGGCTGTTTTGGAGAAGAAGGTGCTCATCATTGACGCAGACCCTCAGGCAAACACGACCTCAGGTCTGAACTTTTCACCGGACAATGACCAGAAGAGGACTCTGTATGAAGTGATGATTGGACAGATAGACATCAGCGACACACTCATACAGACAGAGATTGCAGGGCTCCATATGATTCCTTCACACATCAATCTGGTGGGTGCTGAGATAGAGATGCTTGAAGACGAGGACAGGGAATCTGTTCTGAAGAATGCCCTCAGCGAGATAAGGGACAACTATGATTTCATCATCATTGACTGCTCGCCTTCTCTCGGCCTGATCACGGTGAACTCTCTGACTGCCGCTGACTCGGTCATCATTCCCGTGCAGCCTGAATTTTTCGCATTGGAAGGCCTCGGCAAACTGCTTCAGACCATCAGACTGGTCCAGAGCGGAGTGAATCCGGCCCTTACCATCGAAGGATTCGTCGTGACCATGTTCGACGGAAGAACAAAGGTCCACAACCAGGTACTTACCCAACTTCGTGAGCACTTCAAGGACATGGTATTCAACACAATAATACAGAGGAACATCCGCTTGAGCGAAGCACCATCGCACGGAAAGCCAATCATCCTCTACGACGTGATCTGCAACGGAACGACAAACTATCTCAACCTTGCAAAGGAAGTGCTTGAGAAAAACGGGCAGACAGTAAACGAAAACTAACGCAAAGAAAATGGCAAAACAGCAAAGAGGATTGGGTAAAGGCATCAGCGCCCTGCTCGGAGGAGACAGCGATTTCACTCCGCTCAGGCAGCCTGTCGGATATGTGAACAAGGAAGTGGCGGGAACCAGGACAAGCAGGGAAAGCACCGCCGACGTTCTCCGTATCCCGATCGACATGATAGAACCGAACCCTTATCAGCCGCGAATGAACTTCGACCAGGAAGCATTGGACGAACTTGCGGACTCGATCAGGACACTCGGACTCATACAGCCTATCACAGTACGCAGAAAGGCTGACGGAAGATACCAGATAATCAGCGGTGAACGCAGGTTCAGGGCTTGCAGACTTGCAGGCATGGACATGATTCCCGCATACATACGCGAAGCCAACGACCAGGGCATGCTGGAAATGGCCATCGTAGAGAACATCCAGAGAGAGAATCTGGACCCTATCGAAGTGGCACTGAGTTACCAGAGGCTTATTGAGGAATGCAGTCTGACCCAGGAGCAGATGGCGGTGAGAGTGGGCAAGAAGCGTGCTTCAGTTACCAATTCGCTCCGTCTTCTCAAACTTCCGGCAAAGATCCAGCACGACCTTAAAGTAGGTCTGCTCAGCGTCGGTCATGCAAAGGTCCTTCTCAGCATAGAAGACCCTCAACTCCAGGAATACCTCTGCGACCTCGTGATCAAGGATGGAATGTCCGTAAGACAACTTGAAGAGAAGATCAAGAAACTCACAGAGCAGAAGAAGCAGGAACAGCCTGAGGTCCAGGATCTTCCGGAAGAATATTTCAAGGTACTCGAGATTGTCGGCAAATATTTTGAGAACAACATCAGTCTGAAACGCTCCGGAAACGGAAAGGGAACGATGACCATACATTTCACTTCGGACGAAGAAGTGCAGAAGTTCCTGAAAGCGCTCGAAGACTCTAACTTCTAGTCTTGGACACAGACATGCACAGACAACTGATCAGATACATATCTGCAATTATCGTCTGCCTTACATGGTTCGCTGTCAGAAGCGAGGCCCAGTTCAAGGAAGAGGCGTTCACTCAGACCTACAACGAGGAAGGGGAAGGAGCGTCGGCTGACACTGCCGCGACTTTCTCTTTCAAGGAGTATTTCGGAGGACTGGGACATAAGAACGACCTCAAGATCGGAACCATGTTTGCCGGTTCAATAATTCTCCCCGGTACAGCGCAGATATATAACAAGGATTATTGGAAACTCCCGATCATTTATGGAGGAATCGGTGCGCTTGCCGGTACCGGAGGCTATTACCTGCACAGATACAACCAGACGAACAAGATATACCAGAACTATCTCACATCCAAGACAGCATTTGAAGAGCAGTACAATGTGAAATATCCCTTTGAAGCGCCTATGGAGCCGGACATGAAGGCCAAGAAGACCGGAACATGGCTCATGGTAGGAGCAGGTCTCATGTACTGGGGAACCCTGCTGGACGGTGTGATATGCTACGAATCCGAAACCCATCCTCATCCGGGAAGGGCAACGATATATTCAGCCCTCCTTCCGGGACTGGGACAGATCTACAACGGAGAACTCTTCAAGGTTCCGATTTATTGGGGCGGACTTCTCGTTTCGGTCGACTTCCTTTACAAGAACAACCTCAACTACAAGAGATTCAAGAGGATACACAACGAGGCTACGACTCCTGACAGCGGATATTCCGAATCGATTTCTGCCGAAACCGCAAAGTGGTACAGGGACGTCTACAGAAGATATCGAGACTATTCGATTGTAGCCGTGGCTGCCGTATATCTGCTTCAGGTGATCGATGCCAATGTATTCGCCTACATGCACGACTTCGAGGTCAGCGACGACATCAGCATGGGTGTCAGTCCGACTGTCATATCTCCATACAACGAGTACGCGATGAATACCCCGGCAGCCTATGGATCCGGCAACACCGCAATCGGAATGAGGATAGGATTTACCTTCTGACAATCAACGAAACATATTGACTATGAAAATGATAAGAACCATAGCAGTCGCTTTGGCTGCTCTTTTTATTGCGACGGCAGCAATGGCTGAGACCGGTGCGGCAGAGCGCAAGGATGAAAGGAACAAGACAAGACTCAAGGAAGAGAACCAGAGGCTCAGGGAGCAGATCGACTCGATGAAGGCAGAACTTGAAAGATACCGTGCCGACCTTGAGTATGCGGACAGTCTCACCGGTGGAATGCTGGAATTCTATGAAGAAGGAGAAGTCATAGATGAAGGAACACTCAGCCCTGAGGACTACACAGCCGAGATATCAGACAGTCTTCTCAACATCTGGTATGCCCACAAGATGGCTGCCGATGAAGATTCCGAATCATTCGACATGGATTCAGTGAAATTCCAGTCAAACGTTCCGGATGAAGTCTACATCGAGAGAATCAAGAAGATGAACTCGTTCATAACCCTTCCATACAACGAGATCGTAAAGAATTACATCATCCTTTATTCGGAAAAGATGCCGACCAAGATGGCCAACATACTAGGACTCTGCCAGTATTACATGCCTATCTTCGAGGAGACATTCAACAGATATGACCTTCCTGAAGAACTCAAGGCGATGGCGGTCATAGAGTCTGCAATGAATCCTCTTGCTGTGTCAAGGGCAGGAGCAAAGGGCATGTGGCAGTTCATGTACTCGACAGCAAAGATGTACGGACTGGACATCAACTCATTTGTAGATGAACGCCTTGACCCTGTAAAATCCGCTGACGCAGCGGCAAGATACCTTCAGGACGCATACGAGATCTTCGGAGACTGGAACCTTGCCATCGCTTCATACAACTGCGGAGCGGGCAATGTGAACAAAGCCATCAGAAGAAGCGGCGGCAAACGTGCCTTCTGGGACATCTGGCCATATCTTCCACGCGAAACAAGAGGATATGTCCCTGCATTTGTCGGAGCATTATATGCAATGACATATTACAAGGAACATGGCATAAAGCCTGAGGCTGTCGAGATGCCTGTACATGTAGACACCTTCAGAATCAACAGGCAACTCCATCTCAGACAGGTTGCCGACCTTACCGGTGCCCCTGTCGAGGAACTCAAGAACCTCAATCCGCAGTACAGACATGAAATCATCCCTGGAGACAGCAAAGAATACATCCTCAGACTGCCTTACACATACACCAATGCATTCATAGATGTTGAAGACACCGTCTACAGGCATAAGGTCGAAGAATATTTCAACCCTGTCACCATCAAGAAGATCAAGGAAGGCGGAGACGGTGAACGGATAATCTACCGCGTCAAGAGCGGAGACTATCTCGGAAGGATCGCCAGCAGACATGGATGCTCGGTGGCTGCGATCAAGAAATGGAATAACCTGAGAAGCAACAACATACGCGTAGGTCAAAGACTTGTGATATATAGAGGCGGCAAGGCATCGTCATCTGCTGGTGCATCGGCTTCGTCATCATCTGGCAGTTCACAGAAACAGCAGTCCGCTCCATCAGGCTCATCTGTCTACACCGTGAAGAGCGGAGATACACTCTCCAGCATTGCAACCAGATATGGAGTCAGCGTCGCGAAACTCAAGGAATGGAACAACCTGACCAGCAACAACATAAAGATCGGTCAGAAACTCAAGGTCAACGGCAGTTCTGCTTCTGCGGTTCCGCAAGGTTCGGGCGAATACATCACTTACACTATTCAGAGCGGTGACTCGTTCTACAGTATAGCCAAGAATTATCCGGGAGTAAGTGCCCAGGACATCATGGACTTCAACGGTATAAGCAACACCAAGATCAAGCCGGGAATGAAGATCAGGATTCCAAAGAAATAATCAGAAATCAAATACAAACTGCAGTTTAAGTTCGGCTTTGCCGGACTTTTTCTGTTTCATTAAGGGATAGGATGTCATCGCAGCACGCAGATATGCCTTGCCCCACCGTGCATATTTCCAGCCACCAGTGAATGCTGCCCACACTCCCCTTCCATAATATGCGGGCACGCTGAATGTACCGGGTGCATTTCTTTCATACACATATATCCTGTCGTCCCAATCGTCTATCGCGAACAGCCCGAGCCTGAGGTACAGAGACAGATCATCATTGCGGAAACCGCTTTCACAATAGCCCAGAAGGCCCCATCCGTCGCATTTTACAGCATCAAGGCGCATGTTCATCAGCCACGGACTCATCATGAGAGTCAATTCGGAACGAAGTTCAGTGCGGAAAGGTTCGCCCCATGACCTGATTCTTTCCGAAACCCTAAGATCAAGCCTGAAACGATCTGAAAGCATGATTTTCCAGTCCGTCAAAGCCTTGATCTGAACGCTGCGTTCTTCATCAGACTTAGGTTCCGGAAAACATGCCGCGTCTAAACTCAGCGTTCCGTTGACCCTTCTAACATTCGAAGCCATATTCCCCCCGTTGTCAACAGAAATCCATTGTCCGGAAGAAAGTTCTCCACTTACTGACAGAGCATATTCATTGGTGCACTTAGTCGTACTCCTGGCGGCGGCACTCCATGCACATGAATATGCAGAGGGATAATATCTGACCATTGAGGCAAGGCGGAAATCTTCTCCTGCTCTGAAAGACGCACCTGCAAGGACAGCAAGAGCCCGTGTAACCCAGTCGAAGGAGGTCTCTGCATAGACATCAGTTCCTCTTATGCAGAACGCAGCGTCAAGCGAAGTCTTCATATCCGGGATCCTGAGATTGCCTCCTGCATGTGTGAAATGAGAATAATGAGTCAGGCCAAGACTGCCGACAGAGCCATACCAGAGGACATTGACGGCGGGAAGAAACGACAATCCGTTCTTGTCAGTCCCGTTCATGGCCACCATGGAAGTGATACGGACAGGTCCGAAAGATAAGTCAGCACCGACTCCTTTGAAAGAATATTTGCCAGTGAATGACGAAGTCAGGGAAAGGCCGTAACTTCTTTTGAGGAACGAGGACGGAGATGATAACGCACTGATGCCCATACCGTTCCATAATGCAAGTCCTTGACCGAAACGGGCATTGAAGTCTCCGAGGACAACCTTTCCCGGCAATTTACGGAAATGCCATGAAACGAAGCCGGAAACGGCATCCGGCTTCATATCTGATGCGGCATTGCTTCTTGACACTGCAAGCCCGCAACAAAGCCTACCTCCCGCATCCATACGATATTTAAGGGCATAAGACGGCATGGTGGACCCGGTCCTGAGGTCAGTTCTTATGGCAAGGTCATTATGGACAGACCTGGCCCGACATGGAGAATATCCCGGCAGACATGAGGATTCCAAAGATATGAAAGGTCTTATACGTCTGACAAATTCTTCGCCGAAGCCGTCGACAGCAGCAAGTTCCGAGAAGGAGAGCACATCACCATGACGTTCACGGTAATCAGTCAGGGAAACGACCTGATAATGTGTCAGAAGCCCGCTTTCTTCCAGACGGGCCTGTGAAAGCATATTGATCTGCAGTGGATGTCCGATCAGTTCTTCCAGTCTTTCCGCTTCTTCTTCGGAAAGTTCTTCCGCCGAGGAAATTCCTGAAAACAAAAGCATTGCATCCAACGCAGAAAAGTCCTGCGAATGTAATTGAAAGCATGAAATCATCAACATGACTGAAAAGACTATCCTTCCCCTCATAGCGTTCTCAAACAGATTTTCAGTAAAAATATCGGTTCACATTAATAAAATCGTTGTTTTGTCTAAAAACAACTTAAGATTTTTCTTTTTTTTAAAGGTTTATGCTATTTTTGTATGCTTTAAAAAGAATGACTATGCAGAGAGTCACGTTAAAAGACAAGACCTTCAGAACTTTTATTCCCCATGAGAAGATCATGGCTGCCATAGACACTGTGGCCGAGAAGATCAACAGCGACTTCAAAGACACAGAAGACGTTCCGATCCTTCTCTGCGTCCTTAACGGATCCATCATGTTCATGAGCGAACTCATGAAAAGGCTCGAATTCAACTGTCAGGTCGTATCGATAAAACTCACCTCTTACCAGGGAACCAGCACGACCGGTAGAGTCAAACAGGCAATGGGACTGACTGCTGACGTTACCGGAAAGAAGGTCATCATCGTCGAGGACATCGTCGACACCGGCAACACCATAGTCGAACTCAAGGAGATTCTTGCCGAGCATGGCGCAGCGGAATCGCGCGTCTGCACAATGCTTCTAAAACCGGATGCCTACAAGAAAGATACTGTTCTTGAATATGTGGCAATGGAAATTCCGAACGACTTCATCGTAGGGTTCGGACTGGACTATGACGAACTCGGACGTAACCTGAAAGACATTTATACTCTTGACGAATAAAAATCGGCAGAAATGAAATACTACATTTTATTCGGCCCTCCGGGAGCAGGAAAAGGCACCCAGGCCACAGCAATGGTTGAGAAATACAACCTTCATCACATTTCTACAGGAGCACTTCTACGCAAGGAAATTGCAGCCGGCACCGAACTCGGTCTTCAGGCCAAGGCTCTCATCGAGCAGGGTTGCCTTGTACCGGATGAAGTAGTGGAAGGAATGATTGAAAGTGAATTCAAGACAGTCACAGGAGTTGACGGATTCCTTCTCGACGGTTTCCCACGCACACTTCCTCAGGCAGATGCTCTTGACCAGATTCTTGCCAAGACAGGTGAAGAGGTCACTGCTACCGTTTCGATCATGATTCCTGATGCGATGATTATGGAGCGTATCAAAGGCCGCGCCCTCAAGGAAGGACGTGCAGACGATGCAAGTGAAGATGTGATCAACAACCGTATCGCCACATATCACAATCAGACCGAACCTCTCATCGAATACTACAACAAGGTCCAGAAATACCACGAGATCGACGGCATCGGCACAATCGAAGAAGTCCGCGACCGCATCTTCGCAGTGATGGACAGATTCTAGGATATAAAATTATAAAAGTACAAAGCCTTCCATTCCGGGAGGCTTTTCTTTTGCATATGTTTCGTTTAGGTATTTTTGACTATCTTTGCAGATTGAAAGAATATTTTTATGGCAGACAGCAATTTCATAGACTATGTAAGATAGAGTCCGTTGAGAAAGATAACAAATTATTAAAAATCGGCAGTAGAGTGCATTCTATTGCCGATTTTCATTTTTCTGTAATTATGGTAATTTGGGTTAAAATCTGTATTTTTGTGCATATTTTGTTACTCATTTGTTACTCTGAACATATGGATAAATAGCGGTTTTAGGCGTGTATATAGGGGTTTTCGTTACGGATTGTTATCGGTATTTTGGCTGATTTTTTAGGATATTGCGGATTAGTCAAGGTTTTTCTATATTTGTTGTCGTATGAAATTGCTTTTTGCATGAAGAGGAAAAATAGCGATAAGGAAGTCAAGTAGCCGGTTAAGATCAGGCTTAAGGAGTTGAAGAGTGGGAGTAAGTCTATCTACTTGGATTGCTATGTGAATGGGGTCAGGGAGTATAAGTTCCTGAATCTTTATCTGCGTCCGGAGGTGAGTCGGGAGGATAAGAAGTGGAATAAGGAGCAGATGCAGTTGGCTAATGCTATCAAGGCTCAGTACATCATAGATATTCAGAACGGTGAGTTTGGGTTCAAGGACAAGAATAGGACTCGCAAGTTAAATTTCATTGCTTACTGCGAGGATATGGCTGCCAAATATGAGGCGAACGGACAGACTTCATGCGCGGTACTGATGCGTAGTGCTATTTTGAGGATGGTCAGATATAAGGGTAAGAACATTACGTTTAACCATATTAATAAGGAATTCCTGATCGGATATATCGATTTCCTCAACAATGAGACTCGTGATTTTGACAAGGAGTGTAAGGATCAGGATCGCAAGCCGAAGCCACTGAGTGATGTATACAAAGAGGCATTGTTTGCTAGGATCATGGTGGCATTGAATCAGGCTGAGAGGGATGGAATCATTATTAAGAATCCTGGAAAGGATATCGACAGGAAGTTGAAACCTCATTCTGAGCAGAAGGTTCGTTGCTATCTGACTATTGAGGAGGTCAAGCAGATAATTGAGTGTGAATATCGTCCTGACAATGACGTAAAGTCTGCATTTCTGTTCTGTTGCTTCAGTGGTTTGAGGTTTTCTGATGTGAAGAAGATGACATGGGGTGAGATTACGGCAACTAATGACGGACAGGCTCAGCTTGAGACAAAGATGAAGAAGACCGGCAAAAGCATATGGGTACCTCTGTCAGACAATGCGATAAAGTGGCTTCCAGAACGAGGTGAGGCTTCGGACACTGATCTTGTGTTTGCGAAATTGCCTGAACAGTCCAGCAATGCCGATTCCAGACTCAAGACTTTGATCAGGAAGGCTGGCATCACGAAAAATGTGACATTCCATGTTGCTCGACATACGTTTGCAACCTTGACTCTGACTTACGGAGCGGATCTATACACCGTGTCGAAATTGCTCGGTCATAGCAATATCCGCACAACGCAGATTTATGCAAAGATTGTGGATGAGAGCAAGAGACGAGCGGTGAATCTGATTCCAAACCTCTAATTACTTCAAAAATCGAAACGAATCCGTTTTAATTTTCATTAAAATATTTGTTTGTTTGTTTGTTTGTTCATACCTTTGCAAACCAAATTAAAACTATGGGAGCAGATAATAAAGCGACATTAGAGGAGATTGAAGCCTTCCTAACCGAGTTTAAAGAGACATCTAAGATATTCGGCATAAAATATGACATTGATAAAGAAGAGAATCTTCGAACTCTTCTTGAGTTGGAAATGCCGGGCGCTAGACGTGATGAGTACATATACAACCTTAAACCAGAAGATTACTACCAAGGCCCAGGCATAAATGATTACGACCCAAAAGAGGGAATGGTCTGGATGTTCGGCATAGGAATAAAGAAACGAGGGAAAAAGAAAAAGATACCTATATATATTAAGATTTACATTACAAAAGTAAATG
>JAZQES010000072.1:0-41922 GCA_045539115.1 Candidatus Cryptobacteroides sp.
GGAGGAAAATCCGGTTCTGGATGAGGATGCGCCTAAAGAGAAGGAAGAAGATGAGGCTCCTAGGGAAGTGTCCCTGTCCGAATACAAGGAGGATGATTCTATCCCGAGTTACCGTCTGAGGTCCGACAACTACAACACCAAGGACGAGCGTCCGCAATACAGTACGTTCTCTGTGAAGGAAAGTTTTACCCAAAGCCTTCAGGAACAGTTGGGCTACCGCAATCTCACAGAACATCAGTATGCGGTGGCATCATTCATCATCGGAAGCCTTGATGATGACGGTTATCTGCGCAGGAGCCTTGACAGCATTGTGGATGACCTTTCTTTCAGGGCTAACATCGAGACTGACGAACAGGAGGTTGCCGATATGCTCAAGATCATCCAGGAGTTCGAACCGGCAGGTGTCGGTGCCCGCGACCTGCGTGAATGCCTTCTCCTTCAGATAAGACTGTTGAAGAAGACTCCTGAGGTGGACAATGCGGTCCGCATTCTCAAGAACTATTTCAACGAGTTCACCAACAAGCATTTCCAGAAGATCATGACCCGCATGAACATTTCAGAGGATGAACTCAAGGCGGCTATGGCGAAGATTCTGAAACTGAACCCTTCCCCAGGCGGACAGATCGATGATTCTTATACTGATCAGGCTCAGCAGATCGTACCTGACTTCATTCTCGAATATCGCGACGGTGAACTGCAGTTGTCAATGCCACGTTTCTCTGTTCCAGAACTGAAGGTCAACAGGAAATATGCAGATATACTTGTTGAGGCAGCGAACTCATCCGAAAGGGAAAAGAAGGAAGCCGCCGCATTCGTGAAGAAGAAACTGGATTCCGCAAAATGGTTTGTAGAGGCTATCAAGCAACGTCACAATACCTTGTCCAGCACCATGCAGGCGATCATAGATTATCAGCATGACTATTTCATCGACGGTGACGAGGCTCATCTGAAGCCGATGGTCCTGAAGGACATTGCGGAAAAGACAGGTTTCGACATATCTACCATTTCTCGAGTGGTCAACAGTAAATATATCGAAACCCATTTCGGTATATATTCATTGAAGTATTTCTTCTCGGAAGGTCTTGAAAATCAGGAAGGTGAGGAGGTCTCTACCAGAGAACTCAAGAAGGCTCTTACCGAGTGCGTGGACAATGAGAACAAGCGCAAGCCTCTCACGGATGATGAACTTGTCGAGAAGATGACTGAGAAGGGATACAAGGTGGCAAGAAGGACAATTGCAAAGTATCGCGATCAGTTGGGAATCCCGAAGGCCAGACTCCGAAAAGAACTTTGATGGAGTATTTCTATTTCTTCTCGCCGTATGCAAGGTCGCCGGCATCACCGAGGCCAGGAACGATGTACGAGTGGCTGGTGAGTTCTTCGTCGATTGCTGCAACCCAAAGTGTCACCTTGTCGCCAGGAAGATTCTTCTGGAGATATTCCACAGCATAAGCGCTTGAGATAGGACAAACTAGGTGAGTATGAGCCGGTTCGCCCTCTTCGCAAAGACGCTTGTAAGCGATTTCGAGAGATGCGCCTGTTGCAAGCATGGTGTCGGCCAGGATCAGAGTCTTTCCTGTAAGGTCAGGAGTGCTGGCATATTCGATGTTGATGTGAAAATCCTCACCCTTGTCATATTTCCTGTATGCTGCCACGAATGCGTTCTGTGCGTCGTCGAAGTAGTTGAGGATACCCTGATGAAGAGGAAGTCCGGCACGAAGGATGGTTGCTACAACTATGCTGCTGTCATAAGTCGGGATCTTCGCTATTCCAAGAGGTGTCACATACTCTTTGCTGGTATAGTCAAGGTGCTGGCTTATCTCATAGGCGAAAATCTCGCCGAGTCTTTCGAGATTTCTGCGGAAACGCATGCTGTCCTTCTGGATTCCCTTGTCACGCATCTGCGCAACGAATTTGTTGAGAATGGAATTCTTCTCTCCAAGGTTGATGACTTTCATTTTTATGTGGTTTTGTTTTCTGAAACAAATATATCTTTATTTGCTGAGAAGAGCAAATTTTTCATTCTCCGGCTTTCTTTACCACCTCATCTGCAAAACTGAAATAACTGTCTTCAGCAATTATCACATGGTCGAGAAGGGATATGTCGCAGGCCTTCAAGGCCCTGTCAAGTGATTTCGTCGCGTTTATGTCGGCGGTTCCGGGAACGGGGCTTCCGGACGGATGATTATGGACCAGTATTATCCCTGATGCCTTTTTCTCGATAGCCTTCCGTAATATGGTCCTGTTGTCGACGGTCGTGGAATCAACGCCTCCGATACTGATCTTCTCCTTGGATATCAGGTAGTTGGCTCTGTTGAGGAACATGATCCAGCATTCTTCATGATCGAGATTCTTCATGTGTGGGAGCATGATCCGGAACACTTCCTTGGGAGATGATATCGATGACTTGTCCGTTATGACGGACTCATGGGCATATCTCTTTCCCAGTTCGAATGCCGCAGATATGGTCGCAGCCTTGTCTTTACCGATTCCCTTGATGTCACACAAGACCTCTACGGGCATCCGGGCTACGGAGTTTAGTTTTCCTTCTCCCTTCTTGAGAAGTTCCCTCGCCACATCCACAACATTCATCGATCCCGTACCTGTGCGGAGAAGTATTGCCAGCAGTTCCGCATTGCTGAGGGAACCGGCACCTTTCTCCAGCAGTTTTTCCCTCGGCCTCTCATCCATGCATAGTTCCTTTATCTTCATGCCTTTTTTCCGGCAAATCTATGAACTCGGTTCTTTATAATGAAAATAATGTGGCAAAAAGCATGAAGATTTTTCTTTTTCTTTAAAGTTTGTAACTTTTTTTTAAAAAAAGAAATCCGGAATTCGAAATCAGCCGGAATCTGTGCAAAATAAAAAAAGAGGAAGCCTTTCGACTTCCTCTTCGGGTGCCCAGTGGGATTCGAACCCACGACATTCAGAACCACAATCTGACGCTCTAACCAACTGAACTATGGGCACCATGTTGGTTTAAGGACTGCAAATATACGCATATTTTCGAAATCTACAATACCATGAGGCGAAAATTTTCGCCACAGATGATTTTTTTGCCCCATTCTTGCTGATTCTGTCCCTTTTGACATTATAATGAGAGGTACGAATTAACTTTTAATTATATTTGCAGTCAGGGATTTGAATATTAATATATTGAAATATGGGACGTGAAGTAAAATTCTCCCTTGTTTACAGGGATATGTGGCAGTCTTCAGGAAAATATGTTCCTACTGTCGCCCAACTTAAGGAAGTCGCTCCGGCTATTATCGACATGGGTTGCTTTGACCGTGTGGAGACAAATGGTGGTGCCTTTGAACAGGTCAATCTTCTCTTCGGTGAGAATCCGAACAAGGCTGTCCGTGAATGGACGGCTCCATTCCATAAGGCTGGAATCCAGACCCACATGCTTGAACGCGGACTCAACGCCTTGCGTATGAATCCTGTGCCTGCGGATGTGCGTGAACTCATGTATAAGGTCAAGCATGCTCAGGGAACTGACATTTCACGTTCGTTCTGCGGACTCAACGATCACAGGAACCTTCGTCTGAGCGTCGAATATGCCAAGAAGGGTGGAATGATCTCTCAGGTGGCTCTCTCCATCACCAATTCGCCTGTCCATACCGTAGATTATTATATGGGTGTGGTGGACAAGGTGGTAGAGTACGGATGCGATGAGATCTGTCTGAAAGATATGGCAGGTATCGGCCGTCCTACATTCCTTGCGGAACTTACTGCGAGAATCAAGAAGAAATATCCTCATATCAAGGTCCAGTATCATGGCCATTGCGGCCCGGGCTTCTCTCCTGCATCCATGCTTGAGGTGGCACGCGCCGGTGCAGACTATCTGGACGTTGCGGTCGAGCCTCTCTCATGGGGCAAGGTCCATCCGGATGTGATCACCATCCGTGAGATGCTCAAGGCTGACGGCTTCAAGGTGAAGGACCTGAACATGAATGCATATATGGATGTGCGCGCCCTGACTCAGAAGTTCATCGATGAATTCCTCGGATATTGGATAGACCCGAACAACTCGCATATGAGTTCGCTCCTTGTGGGTTGCGGTCTTCCTGGCGGTATGATGGGATCCATGATGGCTGACCTCAAGGGATTCCATGGGGCGATCAACGCTTCACTCCGCGCTCAGAAAAAGCCGGAACTCTCTCTAGACCAACTGATGGTGATGCTTTTCCAGGAGGTTGAGTATGTATGGCCTCGTCTGGGTTATCCGCCTCTTGTGACTCCGTTCAGCCAGTATGTGAAGAATACGGCTCTCATGAATCTCATGGCTCTTCTTAAAGGACAACCAAGATGGACTACCATCGACAAGGACACATGGAACATGATTCTCGGCAAGATGGGACGTCTTCCTGGCGAACTTGCTCCTGAGATTGTCGCTCTTGCAAAGGAAAGGGGCCTTGAATTCTACACGGGAAACCCTCAGGACGCCTTCCCGAACGAACTGGACAAGTTCCGTGCGATGATGAAGGAAGAAGGCTGGGACTGCGGCCAGGACGATGAGGAACTCTTCGAGTTTGCAATGCATGAAAGACAGTACCGCGACTATAAGAGCGGCGTGGCCAAGGAAAGATTCAACAAGGATCTCGAGGCTGCCAAGGCAAAGGCCGGGGCTCCGATAGTGGTTACAAGACCGGTTGTGGAGATGCCTAAATTCGATGTTGAGGCTCTTGCTGCGAAGTATCCTGATGCAGTGCCGGTGCAGGCTCCTGTAAAGGGACAGGTCATATGGCAGTATGATGTCGATGATGTTTCGACTGCTCCGGTTGTCGGAACGGAAGTGAAGGCCGGCGAGCCTATGAGTTTCGTGCAGACTTATTACGGTATGGAGGAAGTCGTGCCGGCAACTGACGGCCGTATCGTGGCGGTATGCGCAAAGCAGGGCGACATGGTGGCCAAAGGCGAAATCCTTGCATTTGTTCAGAAATGATGTTACATATATGATTCATATGAATCCGCAGTCCATGACGGGCTGCGGATTTTTTTGCTAATGATAAACATGTTTACACTACCCGCCATTCTGATTTACACAACTTGTCGTTCTGATTTACACCACCTGTCATTCTGAGCGTCAGCGAAGAATCTGTACAAAGATGCTTCACTTTGTTCAGCATGACAGTCGGAAGGCAACCACTTAGATGTAACCAGATAAATCATTCCCTTTTTTGTGATTTTATGAAAGGTAACTATTTGTATATATATTAATTATGACTACATTTGTGATTTGGGGCTATACAAAAATGGCGTAATCACAATCAGCAAACACAATATAAAAAAGTAACAATATGATTGGAACAGATCTGAAACTTAATCGGGGGGGGCAGCGTTATGAGGCCCCTGCTGTAGATGTCCTCGAAATCCGAGGCGAGGGCGTGCTCTGTCAGAGCGGAAATTTCGGAATCGGTGATTGGGAAGAGGATAACGACCCTCTGAATGCTTAACATTTAATCTGAAGAATCATGGAAAGAAGAATTTTCTCTTTGGGTTTGATGTTGGCAGCCACATTCACCCTCACAAACTGTGTAAAGGAAGTCAATCAGCCAGTTGATGTACCTTCAGCCGGTATTCCTTTTGAAATCGTCGCTTCTGCTTCAGAAGATACCAAGACTGAAAATGATGGAATGAAGACCAAATGGACCGCTGGTGATGCCATCAATCTTTTCCATGCAGTGACCGGATCGGAAGAATACGTATCTGATAATTCTTTTACAATAACTGAAGAAAACCTTGCTCAGGGCCGTTTCAAAGGAGAACTTGGAGGGGTTCTCGACGGATCGAAATCGTATGACTGGTACGCGTTCTATCCTTATAGCAGTTATATCACCACACCTGCAAATACTGCAGGAGGATATTCGTTTGTCGGTCATTCCGTCGGTCTTATACAGGACGGTTATGACAATATGAAGTCTTTGAAGAATACTGTATGTCCTCTTTACGGTATCGCAGAAAATGTTCCTGCTTCTGAACTTCCGTCTGTCAAGATGAACCATCTCACTTCGGTTGTCAGGATCAGAGTTACAAACGCATCAGGTAGTCCGATGACTGTTGACAACGCATCTTTCACTGCTCCGGAAGATATTGTAGGACAATATTATATAGGTTTTTCGACTGATCAGCCGGTATTTACTGCAAAAAGTGTAAAGAACACAGCAACCGTAGAAGTGACAAATGCTACTGAACTTGCCAACGGTGGAGTCGCAGACCTTTATCTTGCAGTGAAGCCGTTTACTGCTAAGACAGGAGAGGAAATTATCATCACTGTCAACGGCTATTCGAAGACAATCAAGATGACCAAGGATGTAACCTTCACTGCCGGCAAGATCAAGACTGTGAACTTCTCGTTTACTGCAAAGACCGCGACATTTGACTTTACAAAGCCAAGTCTTTATGGTATCGAACCGTCAAAAGAAGCATCGAAGGGAGTTGAAATCGTCGATCCTATAACAGTGGGGGATGTTACTATGACTCCTGATTCAAATAGCGGAAGCAAGGTCCTCTTATTTACAAAGAGTGATGGTGCGACATATGAAATGAGGGCATATAATACAGATGTACTTAAGTTCGCTGTGCCGTCAGGTTATGTGATTAAAAATATGGTATTCGAAGGCGCGAAAACCGGAGATTCTGTCTTTGAACCAAACAGTGGTGTATATGAATCAAAGGTATGGACAGGTTCTGCAAATCCTCTTGATTTGAATCTGATAGCGACAGCCAATATTGAAACTATAACCGTAATGTATGAACTTGGTACACCTGATGCACCAAAGCAGAAACAGACATTGTCTTTCCCTGAGGAAAGTTATACTGCGACTATAGGTTCCGCTTTTACTTCGCCAGTTCTTTCCGGAGCCAATACTGCCGTAACATATTCAAGTTCAGATGAAAATGTTGCAACTGTGGATGATCAAGGTAAAGTAACATTGATTGCGGCAGGTAAGACTACTATTACGGCAACTGCAGCCGGTGATGATAACTATATGGCAGCCTCGGTTTCATATACCCTTGTTGTCAATACAGCGCCATCTTCTGTTGTCGTTTCTTTCCCTTGGGTGGAAGATTTTAGCGGAAATGATATAGATACAAAGTATTCTTTGGTTTCAGGAGGTTCGACAACTAAAGTCTATAGTCAAAATACTGCAGGAGGTACCGCTCCGGAAATCCTTATTTCAAGTGGCAATGGCAGTCTTACAGCGAATATAGATTTGAATGGCACATCTGGTAATTTGACGTTGTCTTTTAAGAGTAATAATCCAGGGAATTTGTCAGTTACTTCTGAAACAGCAGGCGTGGTAATTGGAACTCCTGTTACTGATAAGACGGCAAAGACTTTTGTTTGTGAGATAACTGTACCATCAGGCGTTGCTGTTCTGAATTTATCAATAACCAATACTAAGTCTTCGAATGCAAGAGTAGATGATATCAGTCTTGTTGCCGGGTCGCTCCTTGAACAGTCATTGAGTTTTGAAGTTGCAGAATATGAGTTCGACTTGGGAGATTCTTTTGCCGGACAGACGGTGTCGGGTGCAATGACTACTGTGACTTATGCCTCAAATAATGAGGATGTAGCAACTGTTGATCCATCTACCGGTAAGGTGACCCTAGGAACTACTGCTGGAACTGCAATAATTACCGCTACCGCGGCCGCTGAAAACGGATATATGTCTGCTTCGGCAACATATAAGATTACAGTGAAGGGAACTGCTACGACAACAGGTTCTGGTACAGAAGACGATCCTTATACAGTTGCAGACGCTATCGCTTTAGGGGAAGCCTACGCTACTTCGGAAAAAGTATGGGTTAAGGGTACCATTGTGGGATATTATAAGAACAATAAATTTGTCAGTGGTGCAGAAGGGGCAGAAGCAACGAATATTGCGATAGGCATGAATGATTTGATAATTCCAGTACAATTGCCTTCCGGAGATGTCCGTAATGCATTGAACCTGTCTGATAATCCAGAAAATTTAAATAAAGAAGTTGCAGTCTACGGAAATATTACAACTTATTTTTCTGTGGTCGGTGGTATTAAAACTGTAACTAAGTATAAATGAACACAATCCGGCGGGGACGCCGGGGGTGATGAGCCCGCAGCCCCTGACGGAGATCCGACAGCAGATCCAGCCCTGAAAAAGGGCTGGCTGGAACTGCCGGGCGCCGAGGGAAATCAGGAATATGTGCAGGCCTTGTTTGCAGAGGGTGCGCGTAATTATTCCTACAATTATGACAAGGACATGTTCACTTCGCTTTGGGTGGCCTATCCTCTCTACGAGTCTGTGATGAGTGGAGATGAATCCGGAAGTTGGAAGGAGAATCCGAATGTGCCAGACAAGTATGAGATAAATGTGCTGAAGAATTCTTATAATGTGAATTACGGAAGCACTACTCCTGACGGATATGACAGTACAAAGGAATATTATTCCCGTGGTCATCAGATTCCTAATGCGGACAGGAACAATCATGCCACAATGAATTCTCAGACCTATTATCTGACCAATTCGACCCCGCAGATCCAGAACGGATTCAACGGAGGAATCTGGAGTTCTCTTGAGAATTCGATCCGTGGCGCAGTTCCTTCCGGAGACACGCTGTATGTCGTGACAGGAGCGGCATTCGCCAAGGTGGGGGAGACAAAGGATGTGACATGGATCCTTCCAAGGAATGAAATCGAAGAGGGTACGAACAAGGAGTGTCCTGTGCCTAATTATTACTGGAAGGTCGTACTTAAAGTGAAAAGGGATTCTGAGAAGAAGGTCACTTCCGCCCAGAGTATCGGCTTCTGGTTTGTGCATGAGCCTCATAGCGGTTCTTCGTTCACGAATTATGCGGTGACAGTGGACCAGATCGAAGAGTGGACGGGATTTGATTTCTTCGTCAATCTTGAAGATTCGGTTGAAAACGCTGCCGAACAGAACAGCAACTGGAATACTTTCTACAATTTCAAGATCAGATAATACATGATCCTATAAAAGATCCGACCGATATGATAAGGTGACATGTCACCGTCATATCGGTCGGATCTTTATTTATGATGGTATTTATCAGTCTATGCTGGTCGTCATCATGCCTGTGATGGTGGTCGGAACCTGTTCGAATTCAGATTTGAGGTAACCT
The DNA here is from genome assembly GCA_045539115.1 of Candidatus Cryptobacteroides sp. GTDB lineage: Bacteria > Bacteroidota > Bacteroidia > Bacteroidales > UBA932 > Cryptobacteroides. The sequence continues at coordinate 9,130 of JAZQES010000072.1, forward strand.
CTCTGTACTCTGTAATCCTCTGTCTCGGAAGAAAGTCCGCCAGGGAATGCCTTATATCCTTTCCAGTGAAGTTCGATCATTGCGGAATCCTGGTTGATGACAGATGAGACAGGGAAACTTACATACTGCCTTACGAGAGTCTTGTCGCTGTTGTTGGCTCCGAGTATCTCTCCATAGGCATTGTGCCTGATGTGGAATATGAATGTGTTGTCCTTCATGTCTGTGTCATCATGGACGAGATTGATGAGGTGCTTTTTGCCGCCGACTCCGTTCTTTACCGGAATGATGATGCTCATGTTCATGTATCCTCCTGATATCCATAGGTCTTCGAGGTGGATCGCGTCGTTTCCGAGAGTGCTTTCAGATGGCTCTGAACTCTTGTAGAGGACATCCTTGGTGAGTACGCTGAAGATCTGTGTGAGTCTGATGTCATACTCTTTCTCCTTTCCGGCAGTCTGCCTGATGACGTCACAGTTTACGAGTGCTCTGGTCATTGTGTCGAGTCTTGCCGGGCATAACTGCTCCACGATGTTGAATGTGTTGCCCTGGTCACTTACGAAGCGTCCGTCAACGATATTTCCCATCGTTACATTGAAACGGCGCAGTTCTTCTTCTTTCTGGCATGATGCAAGTGCGAGAACTGCCGCAGCAATGCCGATGAATGCTCTTGATATTGTTCTTTTCATTATGTTTTAATTTGAATCAGACATATAAGATGCAGCCTCATGCCGTATCGTTGCATGAGGCCTTTGAAACTCTGTCTTTTTCAGACCGAATACTTCTTACGGCTCGGACGTCCGATAAGTTGGATGTCGTAGCCTTCAACCTTGTATCCCTTCACCCTCTTCTTGCTGAGGTAGGATTCGATCAGGGCTATCAGTTCATCGTCTATCACGTCTCTGAACACATGGTTGTCCTGGTCGTAGAAGTGGATGTGCTTGAATGTATTCACATCGAAGTACATCTTGTTGTTGGCACTGAGCCTGTAATCATATATCCCCAGCATTGCCATGTGGGTCAATATGTTATAGACCGAAGCCAGCGTCACCTTGGCCGTTCCTTTTTCCTTGATCGCCTCCGTGACCATGTCCGCACATGCATGTCCGAGCGACATCATGGCCTCATGAACGGCAATCCTCTGAGGGGTGGCCTTGAGGGAATGCTTCTTGAGGATAGCCTTGTATTCCTCGATTGTAGGGCATCTGTGTAGGTTATTGCTTTTTGTCATAATGCCGCAAAGATATGCATTTTGGAATGAAATGCAAAATAAATTTGAAATATTCCAAATTGAAAGCATGTCATTTTCTTTGAAAATGTGATGGTTTCCATCAAAAAAATGGTAATTTTGCGGCCGTTTTTCAAATTGCACACATTATGAAGAAGATTTTCAGGGAATATAAGGCATGGGCTCTTGTGACAGGTGCCGCTTCCGGCATGGGACGTGTGTATGCCCGCCGTCTTGCCATGATGGGATATAATGTCGTCATAGTGGATATCAACGGCACGAGATTGGAAGAGACCGCAGACATCGTCAAGGCCGAGGTAAGGGATTCCGATGAGGTGCCTTCTTTTTCCAAGAATGATTTCAAGGTTCTCCCTATAGTTCAGGACCTTTCGCAGATGAATGCGGCCGATATGGTATATGAGCAGACGGAAGCCGCCGGATGTGAGGTGGAGGTTCTTGTGAACAATGCAGGCGTGATGTATTGCCAGGGCATTGCGGAGACGAGCGAGAAGATGCTGAAACTGATCATGATGGTCCATATGAACACGCCTCTGATGCTTTGCCGTAAATATGTGGGAGCCATGAAGGAAAGGGGCAGAGGTTATATCCTGAACATTTCTTCGCTTGCAGAATGCATGAACTGGCCTGGCATCGGAATGTACGGTTCTACAAAGAGGTTCGTGAAGGATTATTCGAGAGAACTCAGGATCGAGTGCCAGAAGACAGGTGTGAGCGTGACGAACGCATATTTCGGTGCGGTGGACACTCCGCTCATCCCGCTCAAGGACAGCCTGAGGAAACTTGCCAGGGGACTTGCCGTGATGATTACTCCGGAAAGGGCGGTGGACAGTGCCCTGAAGGCGACTTTCAGAAGACGCAGAGGCGTCATGCCGGGAGTCCTGAACCATATTTTCAGACCTATATGCATGATCCTTCCCGACTGTCTTTTGGGATGGGTTTACAGAAAGGCGAAGCCTTATCTTATGAAAGTCTGAGAAAGTTTGTATATTTGCAAATTATATTAAAATTCAGAAGAATATGGAAAGAGTTAAATGCCTTATCGTCGGAGGTGGCCCGGCAGGTTATACAGCAGCGATATATGCTTCAAGAGCGGACATTTCTCCTGTAGTGTATGAGGGAATCCAGCCAGGCGGTCAGTTGACGACAACGACAGACATCGAGAATTATCCGGGTTTCGAGAACGGAATCTCCGGCCAGCAACTCGTGGACACCATGAGGGCGCAGGCTGTACGTCTCGGTGCTGATGTCCGCACAGGAGCCATCACATCGGCAGACCTCTCTGAAAGACCTTTCAAAATTGTCGTTGACGGTGACAAGGAGATCGAGGCGGAGACTCTTATCATTGCGACAGGAGCGACTGCGAAGTATCTCGGTCTTCCTTCGGAAATCAAGTACAGAGGTCTCGGCGTGTCTGCATGCGCCACATGTGACGGATTCTTTTACAGGAAGAAGACAGTCGCTGTCGTAGGTGGCGGTGACACAGCCTGCGAAGAGGCTACATATCTTGCCGGCCTTTGCAAGAAGGTGTATATGATTGTCCGCAGGGATGTCCTCAGGGCTTCCGAGGCAATGCAGGAGCGTGTGAGGAACACAGAGAACATCGAGGTGCTCTGGAACTGCAACACACAGGAAGTCCTCGGTGACGAATATGGAGTGACCGGAGCAAGGCTTCTGAGAAAGGATGGCGAGGTTTTTGATATCGCCATTGACGGATTTTTCCTCGCAATCGGACATCATCCTAATTCTGACCTGTTCAGAGAGTGGATCGAGGTTGATGCAGAGGGCTATATCGTGACTGACGGAAAGACTTCGAAGACCAACGTTCCTGGTGTCTTTGCGGCAGGTGATGTGCAGGATCCTCTTTACAGACAGGCTATTACGGCTGCCGCTTCCGGCTGCCGTGCTGCCCTGGATGCGGAGAAATTCCTGAAAATGCTTTAATTACAGATGATGAAGATGAAGTTGAGAAACCTTATCATGGCGGCTATGGCCATAGTCGCTCTTTCCTCATGCAAGTCTCAGTATGAGATGCTTCTTAACAGCAATGACGCCGATGCAAAGTATGAGGCGGCATTCCAGTATTATAATGAAGGAAAATATTCGAAGGCGGGATCGCTTTTCGAGTCGCTCTCGGTCCTTACCAACGGCACTGAGCGTGATGATACTGTAAAGTATTATTGGGGATTGAGCAACTATAAGTTCAAGGATTATTATACTGCGGAGACCAATTTTGCCAATTTCCTCCAGAGTTATCCGCGCAGCCCGTTCGCATCCGAGGCAAGATACCTCAGGCTCGACTGTCTGTATCGTTCCACATTGAGGTATGAACTTGACCAGACGCCTACCTATAAGGCTATCACGGAGATTTCGGAATATATAATCGAATTTCCGACCACTCCTCATCTTCAGACCTGTATGGATATGATACAGGAACTGAACGACCGTCTCGACAAGAAGGCGTATGAAGCGGCAAAACTTTATTACAGGATGGAGGATTATCTCGCTTCGCGCGTGGCTTTCAGGAATGTGCTCAAGGACGATGCGGAGAATATTTACAGGGAGGACATACTTTATTATATTGCGATGTCTTCATACAAATATGCCCATATGAGTATTCCGGAGAAGCAGAAGGAAAGATATCTAATCTTTGTGGATGACTATTATAATTTCGTGGGAGAACTTCCTGATTCACATTACCGCAAGGAACTTGACAATGTATACCGCAAGGCGCAGAAGGCTCTTGGAAGGGATGTAGCCCTTGATGATGAAGGAATGTCTGAAAAGGATTTCGCAAAAGAAAGGAAAAAACTGGCGAAAGAAGCGAAAAAGGCTGAAAAAAATTGAAACTCGCGTTGAATCCGTGGGTATAATTAAATAGAAGGAAATTAAAATTATAGATAATGGCAACTAAGAAGACACCAACAAACACTCTTACAAGAGACCTCAGCGACCTCGCTGCTCCAACCGGAAACATCTACGAGACAGTAGTCATTCTTTCGAAGAGAGCAAACCAGATCGCTATCGCGGAGAAGAAGGAACTTACAAGAAAACTTGAGGACTTCAAGAACGACCGCGATACAATGGAGGAAATCTTCGAGAACCGCGAGCAGATCGAGATCTCAAAATATTACGAAAGACAGCCTAAGCCAAGCCTTGTTGCAATCGAGGAATTCGAGGAAGGCGAAGTGTCATACAGAATGGCAAGGCAGGACGAGGAATAGTCTATGCTGAAAGGGCTTCAGGTAAGGAATTACGTATTGATAGACTCTCTGGAAATCGATTTTCCGGAGGGTCTGATCATTATTACGGGCCAGACCGGAGCCGGTAAATCCATTCTTCTTGGAGCATTGTCGCTTCTGATGGGTTCCAAGGCCGATTCTTCCGTTGTGTCGGAGGGTGCGGACAATTGTGTGGTCGAGGCGGAATTCTCGACTGCGGACATGACCGTAAAGGCTGTGCTCGATGAGAACGATGTGGAGTGGGAAGACGGACAACTGCTTGTCAGAAGGGTGGTGAACAGGTCGGGACGTTCAAGGGCCTTCGTCAATGATTGCCCTGTGTCCGTTTCTGTACTTCAGGAGATTGCTTCCAGACTTGTGGACATACATTCCCAGCATCAGACCATGCTCCTGTCGGACAAGTCATTCCAGTTGGAGATTCTTGATTTTTTTGCAGGCAATGCTGCTCTTCGGGACGAATGTGCCGGACTGTGGCGTGAACTGGGAACGAAGAAGACAGAACTCAGGCAACTGGAAGAACGTCTTGCCAGGATGGCCGGGGAAAAGGATTACAACGAGGCTCAGTTCAGACAACTTGAAGCCGCAGCCTTGAGACCGGGTGAACTTGAGGAACTGGAAGAAGAACAGAAACAGTTGGCTAATGCCGAAGAGATAAAGGTCGGCCTTTCGACTGTTGAGGAAATATTCACAGCAGCGTCTTCCGCAGGGGAAGTCTCGTCCATAGATTCGTCTCTCAAGGAGGCCGGAAGGCTTCTGGGCAGGGTGGGTAAATTCCTTCCTTCCGTGCAGCCTCTTGCCGAAAGGCTTGATTCGTGCCGTCTGGAACTGGATGACATACTCTCCGAAGTTTCGTCAGTCAATTCCATGACAGACCTTTCCCAGACACGTCTGGAAGAAGTCGAGGCCCGCATGTCTCTGATCTATGGCCTTATGAAGAAGCATTCCTGCTCGGATGAGGGGGAACTTATCGCTTTCAGGGACAGCCTTTCGGAGACTCTGTTCGATTCCACCCAACTTGAAGAAAGAAGGGAAGTCCTCAGAAAAGAGGTGGAGGAGACGGAAAGACTTGTCAACGATGTGGCCGGCAGACTCCATTCTTCCCGTCAGGAAGCGTCAGGAGAATTCGCGGCAAGCATAGAGGCATCGATACGTGGTCTTGAACTTCCGTATGCCGTCTTTGAGGTGGAACTTTCGGAGACATCTTTATCCGCGACCGGAAGGGACTCGGTGACATTCAGATTCTCTTCAACCGGACGTAACGCCGTGGAAGTGGCAAAATGTGCGTCAGGTGGTGAGAAGTCAAGGATCATGCTTTCGCTCAAGGCTATGATGGCAAGATATGCCAACATGCCGACGATGATATTCGATGAAATAGATACCGGTGTATCCGGAAGTGTCGCAGACCGCATGGGCTCGATGATATGCGAGATGGGCGGTCATATGCAGGTCTTCGCGATCACTCATCTTCCGCAGGTGGCGGCAAAGGGCAAGGCTCATTATCTTGTGTCAAAAGAAATAGACCCTGTTTCGTCAACGGCTGTTTCCACCATATCGCGACTCTCTGACGATCAGAGGGTTATGGAGGTCGCCCGCATGCTCAGCGGATCTGTTCTTACCGATGCGGCAATCGCAAATGCAAAATCCCTCCTCGGGTTGTAGTTTTCTTCTGAAAATATTTGTATTTTTACACTTTGCGCCAAAAGCGTGAAGTTTTTTTGTATGCTTACAAGACTGCACAGGTATTTATTCATATTTTTCCTTCTGATCCCTCTATGCATGCGAGGTCAGGACAAGATGGCGGTACTGAAAGGCCGTGTCATCGATTCTGCTGACGGATATCCTCTCATAGGCGTGTCCGTGATCGTCGAGGGAACAAAATACGGTGTGTTCACCGATGTAGACGGCAATTACGAACTTCAGATACCTGACCGCAAGTGCGAGGTGACTTTTTCGTATGTCGGTTATGATGATGTCGTGAAACTGTACACGATGAAGAACGCTTCGTCGTTCTCCAGAATCGTCATGTACATGAATTCTACGATGCTGGATGATGTGGTGGTCACGGGAGTTTATGAAAGGAAGAAGGAAAGTTTCACCGGTGCTTCCGCCACATTCAAGGCTGACCAACTCAAATCGGTAGGTTCCACAAATGTCCTGCAAAGTCTCAAGACCCTCGACCCGTCATTCAAGATGATGGAGAACACACAGTTCGGATCCAATCCCAACATGATGCCGGACATCGAGATCCGAGGCAAGTCCAGCGTGGTGGGCCTCAAAGAAGAGTATGGCACGGATCCCAACCAGCCTCTCTTCATTCTTGACGGATTCGAGACCACCCTCGAGACCATCATGAACCTCAATATGAACAGAGTGGCTTCCGTGACCGTCCTGAAAGACGCCGCTTCCACAGCCATTTATGGCTCCAAGGCTTCGAACGGAGTGGTCGTGATCGAGACCAAGGCTCCTGCACGCGGCAGGCTTCAGATTTCATACAAGGGTGATTACGGTGTGTCGTTGGCCGATCTGAGCGACTATAACCTCATGAATGCCAGGGAGAAACTTGAATTCGAGACCCTTGCAGGAGTTTACAGGGACAATACCGGCGATCCTTTCAATCAGATCCGTCTTGACAATCTGCGCAACGAGAGGCTCAAGGAGATCGAAAGAGGTGTGGACACATACTGGCTCAGCGAACCGGTCAGGACCGGATTCACCCATAAGCACAATGTCTATGCGGAAGGTGGAGAGGACAAGATCAGATATGGAATTGGACTCAGTTACGGTGATGTGGATGGCGTAATGAAAGGCTCTGACCGTCAGACGATTGAGGGTAATGTGGATCTGATCTACAGGGCAGGAAAGTTTCAGTTCAGCAACAAACTTGCCATCAATTATCTAAATACTTCGAACCCGACAGTCTCTTTTGCAGAGTATGCCTATGCGAATCCGTATTATAGAAAAAGTTCGCATGACGGCAAGATTTCAAGATATCTTTATTATCCGGAGGAAGGCGTGGATGATTATCCCGTAGCGAATCCTCTCTGGAACGCCCATCTCAACAACTGGGACAAAGCCAGCAGTTTCGGGTTTACCAACAACTTCATAATGGAGTGGTTCGTGACTTCCGACCTGAGGATGAGGGCGAAGTTCGGACTCACCAAGGCAGACGACAATGAGCAGATGCGTCTTTCACCTGAACATACGCAGTTTGACGACATGGGCGAGACAGAAAAGGGACTTTATACCCACACTCAGATAGATCAGGTCGTATATGAGGGCGATGTGGCGGTGACATTCGGCAAACTGATTGCGAAGAAGCATATGGTCAATGCCGTCGGTGGCTTCAATTTCAGCAGCAACCGTCAGCAGGTCTACGGCTATTCGGCAAACGGTTTCACTGATGACCAGTTCGATGCTCCTTCATTTGCAAACGGCTATCCTTCAGGGGACAAGCCGGATTATAGCGAAAGTCTCAAACGTGCCGTCAGTTTCTATGTCAATGGAGGATATGCTTTCGATGAACGCTACCTTCTGGACTTCAACTATCGTTTTGACGGTGCTTCCATGTTCGGAACGGGCAACCGTTTCAGGAACACATGGTCGGTGGGTGCCGGATGGAACATCCACAAGGAGCATTTCCTGAGGGATAACGACTTCTTCAATTTCATCAAGATCAGAGGTTCTGTCGGAAACCCTGGTAATCAGAATTTTGCTGCATATCAGGCATTCTCTACATACAAGTTCAACGGATGGATGACCAATATCTTCGGCACGGGAGTGATTCTCAATGCATTAGGCAACGAAGGACTCGCATGGCAGGAGACCGTGAACTATGACATCGGTACAGACCTTACATTCTGGGGCGAAAGGGTGAACCTTACTTTCGACTATTATTGGAAGGATACCGATCCTCTGCTTGCTGTGATCACTACTCCCGGTTCGATGGGTGTGACAAGCGTGGCCATGAATGCCGGAAGCCAGAAGACCCACGGATGGGAGGCTACATTCAGATTCTCTCCGATCTACCGTCCTTCTGAAGGCATCAACTGGAACATAACTTTCAATGCTACAAGTTCAAAGTCGAGATATGCCGATATCGGCAATTCATTCAGTGCCCTCAATGAAAGTGGAAAGACCTCTCTGGTAGGAACCACCCGTTACTATGACGGAGGAAGCCCGACTGCGATATGGGCTGTGAGGTCGGCAGGAATCGACCCTGCTACCGGAAAGGAACTCTTCATAAAGAAGGACGGTACATATTCCTTTACATATGACGTTGACGATGAGGTGGTTGTGGGAGATACGCAGCCGCGTGTCGAGGGACTTTTCGGCTCTACTCTTTATTTCAAAGGCTTCTCGGCAGGCTGCTATTTCAGATACAGATGGGGTGGACAGGTTTTCAATACATCGCTTTTCCAGAAGGTTGAAAACATCGGCACCGAGGAGGTATATAACAATCAGGACAAGCGTGCATTGTATGACAGATGGTCGGAAAACAACCGTGATGCTTATTTCAAGGGCATTTCCATGGTGCAGAAGACCGAAAAGTCATCACGTTTCGTGATGGATGACAATGCTCTGATAGGTGAGTCGTTCAATATAGGATATGAGTTCCCTGACAGACTTATCCGCAGGCTCAGGATATCCGCTCTCAATGTGCAGTTGACGATGACGGATGCGTTCAGGGCAACTTCGGTAAGGGTTGAACGTGGTATAGATTACCCGTTTGCCAGAACTGTGACAATGGCCGTGGGCATAACATTCTAAACTATGAGGACAATGAAAAAGACAATCGGAAATATAATAGTTGCCGCACTGGTCCTTATGTCCACAGGATGTGAGGGATGGCTGAATGTCAAGCCTTACGACAAGATCGCGCAGGATGAACTGCTTTCTGCAGAGGAAGGATATATGAAACTTCTGAACGGCATATATATAGAACTGAACAGGGATATGCTTTACGGGGCGGCGCTTTCGGTGGAAATGGTCGAGGTGATGGGTGGTGCGTATGTCATAGGTACGGACAAGTCGGTATGGGGAAATTACCGTGACCTGTCGGAATACAAGTATGGGACTGACTATTGGCGTGCCAGGATGAACGAGACATGGAACAAGGCTTATTCCCTTATATTGAACTGCAACCTCATTCTTGAAAACATTGAGGGTGACAAGGAACTTTTCACCGCTGACAATTACAGAATGGTGAAGGGAGAGGCTCTTGCGCTCAGAGCCATGCTTCATTTTGACATGCTCAGACTTTTCGGACCTGTATATTCACGTCATCCTGAGCAACAGGCCATACCTTATTACAAGGCATATTCGGTGACTCCTAATGAGATACTTGCGGCGTCGGAGGTCGCTGAACTTGTCACTCACGATCTTCTTGAGGCGAGGATCCTTCTTGCCAATGACCCGGTGCGTACGGAGGGCGTGAGGATGGAATCTCCTTCGGACGGCTCTTCCAATTTCCTCCATTACAGGAATCTGAGACTTAACTATTATGCTGTTTCTGCCCTTCTGGCACGTTCAGCCCTATATTTCGGAGACAAGGAGGCTGCATATTCATATGCGATGGAGGTCATCAAAGCAAGTGAGGCCGGTATATTCCCGTTTGTGGACAAGTCTCTTGTGACAGGCTCGCCGGACGATCCGGACAGGATATTCTCGTCCGAGGTCATATTCGCCTTGTCGCATTCACAGAGGAATACGCTTTTCAAGAATTATTACGATCCGAGCAGAATACCGAATTATGTGTTCAGGATGGACAATGACCTGATGAGCGGGGCGGTCTTCGGAGGAGGTGTCCGGACCGGAGGAAATCAGGATGATTACAGGTACAGGGTGAACTGGGTGGCGACCGGAGCGAACCGATATTTCTATAAGTATTCCGACATGAACGATACCGGAAACATCCGCAACACGATGATTCCTATGATAAGGCTCGGGGAAATGTATCTCATTGCTGCCGAGACGCTTTCCGGAGATCTTGCGGCCGGAACCGCATATGTTAACATACTCCGCTCCAACAGAGGCGTGAATAATATTCAGGAACTTACACCTGAAATCCTTCAGTATGAATATATCCGTGAACTATATGGTGAAGGACAACTTTTCTTCATGTACAAGAGGATGTATTCGCCTGTGCTTTTCTCCATGACATCGTCTTCAAACCCTCAGCCGAGTGACAGGATATTCACTGTTCCTCTGCCTGACAGCGAAACCGAGAACTGATATGAACAGAATGAAATATATATTGGCAATGATGACTCTTCTTCTGTGCTTCGGCTGTGAGGAGAGGAATCCCCCATTGTTCGATGACATATGCGGGGTATATTTCAATAATCTGTCCGGAACGATGATGAATACGGACAGCCTGGATGTTACCTTTGTGTATGAGGCTTCTGACATGATCGAGGTCCCTGTAAAGGTTCAGTTGGTGGGCCGTCCTGCCGATAAGGACCGTCCAGTCAGGATAACATCAGAGTCAGATGATGCGTCCATCGGATACGATTATATGCTTCCTGAAAGCGCGGTGCTTCCTGCAGGCTGTTCGGAGTTCGATTATGTCGTGACATTGATAAGGACAGAGGCTCTCAAGAAGCAGAAGAAGATGATCCGCCTTACGATACATGAGAATGATGAATTCACGCTTCCGGTGACGGAAATGATTCAGGTCGGAGATACGGTCTCGACTTTGGAGTTCAGGATATATTTTTCAGATATGTTCACCAAGGCTCCTGTCGCATGGGATGTAAATCTGGTCGGAGAGTTTTCACAGCAGAAGTTCGAACTCATATGCAAGGTGCTTGACATCGATCCTGCAGACTTCAATGACCAGTCGGTGGTGACTCTGGCAAAACTTCTTTACATTTCCGTGGAAATGACAGCATATGTGGATGCGGAAATGGAGAAGAAGAAAGCGGGACTTGCATATGACAAGGAAGTGATTGATTCAGAAACCGGACTGCCGCTCAATTTTGGAAGATGATGAGGAAATTATACATATTCGTGCTTGCATGCTTCCTGGCAGCGTCATGTGCTCAGGATGAGGGCAATTATATCTATCGTGAACTTGACGAACCTGTCATCACAGGTATCGGGGACATCGAGGCTCTAACTTATGAGCGTCTAAGGATTTCTCCGGATCTTGGTGAGAATGCACTTTCTGATGAAGCGTATTCTTACGAATGGAAGGTGATCGACAGGAACAATCAGCATGAGCAGACCGTGATAGGGGAGACCCGCAATCTGGATTATGAAGTGCTGCTTGCTCCGGGACTGTATTCGTTGTATTTCACTGTCACAGAGAAGGATACGGGGCTGTACTGGAGTGAGGAGGTTTCGCTTACGGTAAGTTCATCGATGTCGGAAGGCTGGATGGTGCTTTGCTCGGATGAGGGACGTGCACGTCTGGATGTAGTCTCTGCCGTTACCGGTGAGATATACAGAGATGTGCTTGCAGACAACGGTACTCCGTCCTATATGGGCCCTCGCAGGATACAATGGCTTTCTGACAAGACAGATGCTTCGTCCCCTTATTATCTTCTGACAGATGACGGTGCCACAAGGCTTGGCAAGGATGATTTCGGATGGAAACCCGAGTATGATTTTGCATACGAAGTTGCCGTTCCGGAAAAACTGATTCCTCATTCCATCGTTTCTTCCGGATTCGGAAAAGTGGTTGTTAGCGGTTCCAAGGCTCATTATTGCGAGATCATGGGTTTTGACGGCCTGTATGGCAGTGCAGTCAACAAGAATTTCGGAGTTGCTCCTTATGTCGGTTCCAATGTGCTGGCAACTCAGGTCTATGCATCCGTCTATCTGCTTTATGACATCGACAATGGCCGTTTCATGGCATATTGTCCGCTGCTTTCTTCAAGCGACCTGGGAGGTCTGGATCCTGTTGCGGATATGGATGAGTTTACTCAGATTGCGCAGGGTATGGCTCCTGAGGCAGGTGTGGTCGGCACTGCTTTTGACGAGTGGCCGGAAGGAATGGAACTGGTCTATATGGAAAATACCAGATATGATCCGGGAAACGGCAAGATGGGAATGACATACGCTCTGCTTAGGGACGGTGACAGCCATTATCTTTACGGAATACAACTTGGCGACATCCTGAGATATGCCGACTGTACATATGTGCTTGGCAAGGGTTATTTCGGTGATGTCTCATCATGCAGGTCAATCGCCTCGGAAGACAATCTTTATGCTTTCAGTTCTCTGAAGAACTATATGTATTACGCTTCCGGAAGCACAGTGTACAGGGTTGACCTTTCGGAAAAGCCACTGAAGGCAGTGGAGCAGTTCAGGCTTTCGGGCGAGACAGTTACATGCCTGAAATTCAATCTCTATCAGCGGACTGAAAACATGCAGAATAGTTATGACCTGATCGTAGGCAGTGTCCGTGACGGCAAGGGAAAGGTCAGGATTTATGAAGGACGTGAATCAGACGGTGATTTCAGCGATGTGACGCCTGTCTTATATGACGGTTTCGCGGAAGTTGTCGATGTTACATATAAGGAAAGAATTTATTAGACTATGAAAAGGTGCTTGTTGATTTTATCAGTGATTGCGGCTCTTGTCTGCTCATGCGCGGGGACATCCGCAGAAGATATCGTCGTTGCTTTTGATGTTACTGACCCTCAGTTGAAGGAGGTGGTGATCGTGTGCCATACGTCCATGATACCGGTGCAACTTGATGACCGGGGCCATGGAGAGGCTGTGCTGACAGGTATGGATGCCGTTTATGCGAAAGTATATTACGGACGTAATATGAAGAACGTTTATCTGGAGGCCGGTGACTGCCCGCTCATATCTTTCGATCCGAATGATTTTGATGGTACTTTCAGGTTCGAAGGAGGTAAGGATGGTGCAGTGGAATATCTGAACACGATTATCCTGACACCGCTTCCTGATGAGGCTTATGCTCTTGATCTGGACGAGTTCATGGCAAGGACCGAGGCCAAGGAGGCAGAGGCCGTGAAGTTGCTGGAGGCATCCGGACTTGGCAGGGAAGGGGATTTCGTCAGGATGGAGAAGGCCAGGATTCATTATGCTTATGGTGCTACCGTGCTTATGTATCCTATCGGCCATGCCATGATGGCACGTGACGCTTCTTATATGCCGGGCGAAGATTATTTCGCGCTTGTAGAGGAATATATGGTGGATGATGAGGCTCTTGTGGATCTTGACGAATATCGTAATTTCGTCATAGAAGCAGCACATGTGCTTGACCCGGACAACAGGAAGGTGACAGCGATATATCCCAAGACTGTGGCTCAGATGCGTTTTATCGCCGACCGTTTCGAAACTCCTGAAGTAAGGCAGACGCTTCTTCATTATCTTGCCGTGTCGTATGTGGACCAGTTCGGAACAGATGACATCCAGGACCTGGAAAACATATACAGGACTTATGTGAAGGATACTGTCCTGACTGCCGATTATGCTGCCAAAAGTGAGAAATGGAACCTTTCCAAGCCGGGCAGACTGTCTCCGGACTTCAAGGCGACCGGCCTTGACGGCAAGGAATGGACACTGGCAGATTTCAGAGGAAAGTATGTATATATTGACTTATGGGCAACATGGTGCAATCCGTGCAAAAGGGAATTCCCTCATCTGAAGCAGTTGGAAACTGATTTCAAGGATGCTCAGATCACATTCCTCGGACTTTCGACCGACAGGGACAAAGGCAAATGGGAGGAAATGGTCAGAAGCGGCGTGTTGTCTGGAGTGCAGTTGTATCTGGGCCCTGGAAGTTCTTTCCAGAAGGCATATAAGATTGACGGCATTCCTCGTTTCATACTCCTGGACAAGGAAGGTCGTATCATCAGCAATGATATGTCCAGACCGTCTTCCGAGGAGACTAAGGCATTTCTTGAGGGATTGGAAGGCATAAGATAAATAATTAAGTCATGAAACTGTTCAGAACTGCATATGTTTTAATGATTCTTCTGGCTCTTGCGGCATGTGAAGAAGTCAGGGACAATGGTGATAAAGTGGCGGGAACCGATCCGGTCACAGAATGCGTCATACCTCAGTCTGCCCATTCCGGCGGAGAGGTGATCCTGCAGTGGAACGGTTTCGCTGAAGATGCCCGTATACTCATCCGCTCGAATTCCGGAGAGTTCGAGACGGAAGTTATAGCCGTCACCTCGTCCGGAATGATCTTCAAGGTGCCGGTATCTTTGCAACCGGGAGAATATGAACTTGTCCTTGTACAGGGGTCAGAAACTGTACTTGGCAGAATTTCCATAATGGCTCCCGATATGCCTGTAAGCGGCCTCTCTGTTCCTTCTTCTGCCCTTGCCGGTGATGTTTTGGTGATTTCGGGTGTCGGTTTTGTCCCTTCTGCGGTCATCCGTATTGAAGGGGAGGACGGACTGGATATTATTCTTGATACCGAACTGGTAAGAGACGGACTCCAGGTTGTCGTGCCGGGGGATCTTGAAGAGGGTAAATACCGACTTTATCTCGTTCAGGACGGTTTTGAATGGGAGATACTTCCGTCATTCACAGTGGCATCCGCTGCCAGAAGGCTTCGCTCTGTAACTTCGGTAGGTCCATACTTCGGTACCGTCGAGGTCGCTTATACATGGAATGTCGAAGACCCTCAGAGGATTGTCCTTTCCGAAATGTTGATTTCTCCGGATGAGACCCAGCAGGGAGCGGAAGATGTGTATGAATGTGTTTCGGAAAATTCCTTCAGACTTGTTTCGGACGGTTTCGAGTCTTCTAATGATGTCGAGATGACCTATCTGTGTGATGATGAAGGAAGAGTATATCAGTCTGATGTCCTTATATATGGAAAGAGTGCTCCGACTGCGTTCACTTGGGAATACGACCATGACGGCCGTCTTGAGGGAATCATATATGAGTCGAGGCAGGGCTTGTCCACATTCCGCGCTCTGGAGTATCAGGAGGGCAATCTAGCCTTATTCAGGACCGTGCAGTTTGAATATGCCGATTCACAGTTACAGAACCATCCTTCTGCTCCAGATGTTGTTTGGGCATATATGTCTCTCATGGAAAAATTCGATCCTTTCGTCTATTTCCCATATCTCCTGGGATGGTATGACGTCGCGTCTTCAGAACTTCCGACGGCGATGTCGATTGTGTCAGGTACAACGACATCATTCACGCCTCTGTCATATGAATTTGATGACAAAGGTTATGTTGTGAAGATGAGTTGGAAAGAGGGTAATGCGGATAACCGCATCCTATTTGAGTTCTGTGACTGACCAGTCGTCGCCGTAGATGATTCTTCTCACACCATTATTGACATATCCTCCGTCTTCTGACTTCTTGAAACTGAATATGTTCTGAAGCATTCTGGTGTCAGACTGCTCCAATGCTGCAGGCCATCTATTGCCGTATTTGCTTGAAAGTCTTGCAAAATAGCAGGTCAGGTCATATCCCTGGAATGCAAACTGGCTTGGCTCGGTGTTGAACAATGCCCTGTATTTGAGCAGGAAGTCCATCACTCGAGGATCGTCATAGTCGATATAGTATCCGAGGCTTACATGGAGGAATGTGTTGTGGAAATTCTCCACTTCGATGGTCTCGAAACTGCGGATCTTTGACGGAGAGTAAAGAACTACATCATATTTCTTGTGGATCATCACGTTGAGGTTTCTGACCACATCATTGACGAATGCTTCGCTCTCGGACGCGATGAATACGCGGTTCACTCCGTTTTCCGTCATCAGATATGCCAGCGGATCGGTGACGTTTCTTCCTTCCAGAATGCTGTATGAGAAAGGATTATAAGTTATTCCGGCCGAGTCTATCGCAGCCTTCATCATGCTTACGTTTGCTGTCTCTCCTGCACCCTTTTCTGTGATCACCAGCACTCTGTCCTTCGGCTGTGTGTCTTCCTTGATCCATGAAGCGAGGTCGTTGTACTGCACTGCATGAGGAGTAGGAGCATGAATCATGTTCTCATGTGCATATACGAGTTGTTCTGCACGTGGGTCAAGCGGTGAGATCACATGACTCTTGCCTGGAGCAAGTTCGAAAAGCCTTTTCAGGTCTCCTGATGACACCGGTCCGATGACGAAATCACTGGCCTCGATTCTTGATTCAGTGACAGGAAGGTTGCCGTCTGCCACATCGAAGACGCTCAGTTCTACGTTGATGCCTTCCTTGCCAAGATCATGTGCAGCGAGAAGGACTCCGCTGTAGAAATCCATGTTGTTCCTGCTGCTGTTGCTTCCGTCGGCCTTCAGAGGCAGCAGGACGCTGATGTTGACGTCCTTGTTCTGATTCATCCAGCCAGGGAAAAGAGCGTTTTCATTCACTTTGACCGTGTCGTCATTTTCCGTACTGTCCTGCGGTTCCGTCACCACTTCTTCTTCAACGGTTTCCTCAATGTCAGACGAAGACGGGATGATGAGTTTCATCCTTTTGCTCAACTTTCTGTCCTTGAGACCGTTGGCTTTCATGATGGCTTCCGATGTCACGCCATACTTCCTGGCGATCATCTCCAGATCTTCAAACCATTTCACCACATGGATGGTCTCTGCGGCCTTCTTCTCCACCTTTTCAGATGGTGCCATTTTCTCTTCCGTGCCAGTTTCAGGAACATCAACTACCGGAATGATGATGATGGCGTTCTTCTTGAGACCTTCTTCCTTCACACCCGGATTGTAACGGTAAATGTCTTCTATGCTGACATTATACGCCTTGCTGATGGAGTACAGAGTCTGTTTCTCGAGCACAATATGAGAATAGCATATGGTGCCGTCAGCAATCTTGATCTTATCCTTCGATATGCTGACAGGTGTGTTCTCATATTCCTGAGCCGCCAGACCGTCAGATGTGACGACCGACAATGAAAAAGCCAGAATCAGGCTTGCGAGTATTGCAGTTACGTTCCTTTCCATGTATGAATATATTATAACTGTCCGATGAATCCTGTCAACTTGTTGGCGAATGTCTTCCAGGACAGTCTTTCTTTTTCCTGTCTTATGTTTTCAATGCATCTGTTTCTGAGGTCGGGATCTCCGAAATATCTGAGTATTTCTACATTTACTGCTTCAGGTGTACATTCAGCAGCCACAAGTCCCGTGCCTCTGTCGCCTATCGTCTCTTTCAAGCCTCCGACATCGGTCACTACCATCGGCACTTCGAAATGGTATGATACCGAACTGATGCCGCTTTGTGTGGCGCTTCTATATGGAAGCACTGCGAGGTCGGCAGCGGAGAAATAGTCGGTCACTTCCGAATCCTTTATGTATTTGAGATCCATGAAGATACGGTCTTTTCCAGGGAGTCTGTCGATGATTTCCTGGTATTTGTCGAATGAGCCGTATGGCTCTCCGGCGATTATCAACTGATATTCGTCCGAAAGTTTTCCGAATGCTTCCAGAAGAATGTCAAGTCCTTTGTATGTGCGTATGAGTCCGAAGAAAAGCAGATTCTTCTTTCCCGGGGCAAGGCCCAGTTTCCTTTCAGCCTCCGCCCTGTCTTTCTTCATCCCGAAATGTGAGTACAACGGATGCTGTATCACGGTGTATCTTGCGTCGGGACTGATTTTCAGCAGGTCCTTGGATACGGCCTCGCACAAGGTCACGCTTCCGCTGCTGCCTTTAAGGAAATATCTTGTCAGTGGAGTGTCGAAGAAATGCGGTTCATGCGGGATGACGTTGTCAAGGATCGAAATGACCTTGCAGCGGCTTTTCATCTTTCTTGTGATATATCCCAATGACGGTGCAAAATATGACATCCAGTATCTGACGATGAGCACATCCGGATCCCAGTCTCGGATCGCTTTGTATGTGCTGTGGTATGTAAAAGGATTGGCCGTATCCAGCAGAGATACGCTCTCCACCGGTACGGCCTCATCGTCTTCCGTCACGAACTGTGTCTTTCCCGGAAAGAGGAACTCTGGATATTGTCTGCTGAAATTGAATGCCTTGACAACATGTTCCTTGCTCAGTTCACCATAAAGGCATGCGTTAAACTGAGAGATTCCTCCTCGATAGGGATAGAAACAGGACAGTATTGCTATTTTCAATGATTACTCCTCTTCTTTCTGGTTCTTTGTCTTGATGTACTCTTCGTTGAGTCCTGCAAGAACATCGTCAGTGATGTCAAGTGCTGCGTCAGCAGTGATTACAGGGGCTCCGCCTGAGTTTGTGAGGATCATCGCATACTGCTTCTCCTCGTTGTATTTTGTTACAAATGTCTGGATTGCATCTCCAAGTTGGTTCATCATCACTACCTGCTCCTCCTGGATCTCCTGCTGCTTCTGTGCTGCGTAGTTGTTGAACTCGATCTCCTGCTGCTGGAGTTTCTGTCCCTGTACTTCAGCAACCGAACGGGTCATGAGGCCCTTCTGGATCTTCTCCTGATAAGCGGCAACTTCCTTCTCAAGTTTCTGGCCTCTTCTGTTGATTTCAGCCTGGATGTTCTGAACCTTTGTCTCGACTACAGACCTGAGGTCGTTAGCCATGTCATACTCCATGAGGATTCTGTCGAGGTCAACATAGACGATGTCGCCCTTCTGTGCTGCGGCTTCTGTGCTTTCGCCTTCTGCAGCAGTGCCCTCTGCCTTCTTTCCGTCCTTAGTGAGGAAAAGTACTCCGAATACTACAACAGCGATCAATGAGATGATGCTGAGGATGAGTGATGTGTTTTTCATTTCTATTGGTTTGTTTTTGTTTAATTATAATCTCTTCTCAATGCGTTGAAGATGCAATATCGCACAAAGGTAATCAAAAAATCTTAACTTGCGAGAGATAAGCCTGTATTGTTCTCTCCAGACCCATGTATAATGCGTCACAGATGACCGCATGGCCTATCGAAACTTCGGCTGTCCAAGGGATGGACTTGATGAAGAATGCGAGATTGTCGAGATTGAGGTCATGGCCGGCGTTCACTCCCAGACCGCAGTCCCTGGCCGCTTGGGCAGCCTTTATGAACGGTGCTATCGCGGTATCCCTGTCTTTCGGGAAAAGGTCTGCGTATGGCTCGGTGTACAGTTCTATGCGGTCGCATCCGCATAGTGCCGCTCCTTCTGCCATGGCAGGATCCGCTCCGATGAAGATGGAAGTCCTGATCCCATGCCTTTTGAATTCGCCGCAGACTTCCGTCAGGAAATCCCTGTGGCGTATTGTGTCCCAGCCTGCATTGGATGTGATCGCGTCTTCAGCATCCGGAACAAGAGTCACCTGGTGCGGACAGACTTCCGTGACCAGATCGATGAATGAAGGTATCGGGTTGCCTTCGATGTTGAACTCTGTCGTCACAAGAGGCTTTATTTCCCTCACATCCGAATATCTTATATGCCTTTCGTCAGGCCTAGGATGAACGGTTATCCCTTCGGCTCCGAAACGTTCGCAGTCGACGGCTGCCTTTGCTACATCCGGCATTCTTCCGCCTCTTGCATTTCGTATTGTGGCGATCTTGTTGATATTGATGCTGAGTCTTGTCATTTCTATGCAAATGTTTGATACAAAATACAAATTTACATAATAAACTTCAATTTTTGATATTTATGTGCTAATTTTGAGCCCTGTTTGTTAATAGGATATATGAAAATCGCTATATATATAGGTAAGGGAGATGTCTGTTCGGACCCGGCGTTTCTTCGTCTGATGGACGAACTGAAGCAGTCGGGATGTCTGCTCCATGTCCTTGAGGATGGTGAGCATCCGGAAGATGATGATGTTCTTCTCAGCATCGGCGGTGACGGTACTTTCCTGTCTGCATCGACATTGGTGGCGGGCCGTGGCATACCAGTGATGGGTGTCAACCTGGGTCGTCTGGGTTTTCTTTCAGAGAACCGTCCTTCCGCTGTGGCACAGGCCCTTGTTTCAGGTGATTATACGGTCGAGAAAAGGGCGATGCTTGAGGCGGATGTCGTTACAGGTGAACCTGCAATCGATTCATGGCCATATGCATTGAATGAATTTACTGTGCATCGCAGCGGTGCGGCCATGCTCGGAGTGGAGGTGAGCGTGGACGGCGTACGTCTCCCGGTCTATTGGGCTGACGGACTCATAGTGTCGACAAGTTCAGGTTCCACAGCATATTCCTTGAGTGTCGGAGGTCCTATAGTTCTTCCGGAATCCAAGGTCCTTATCATATCACCGATAGCACCACATAACCTTAATGTTCGTCCGCTGGTGATTCCTGACAGCGCTGAAATAAGGCTCAGACTGCATTCCAGGGACGAAAAGGTGATATTCACAGCAGATAACAGAACTGCTTCGGTCCCATCGGATGCCGAGATGACAATCCGTGTGGCACAGTTTTCGCTTGAGCGTGTCCGGCTCAACAGATCCAATTTTATTGATGCCCTTACAGAGAAACTCTTCTGGGGCGAAGACGTCAGAAACATCAAGTAGTGAATATGTCGACTGAAACAATGACTAAGGTGCCTGTGCATGTGTCTCTGATCATGGACGGTAACGGCCGCTGGGCTAAGGAAAGGGGAAAGGAAAGAGTCTACGGCCATTTTGAAGGAGTTGAAAGTGTCCGCGCATGCGTGGAAGCGGCTGTGGAGACAGGGGTGAAGTACCTCTCTCTCTTTGCGTTCTCAGAGGAAAACTGGAACCGTCCGGACTCGGAAGTGCAGACGCTTATGGGCTTGATGGTCAAGGCTATGGCTGATGAAATGGACAGTCTTGACAGAAACGGTGTGCGTTTTGTTGTCCTTGGTAACAGGGAGCGTCTGTCGCCCGATCTGAATGCTGTCATTGACGGATGCATGCAGAGAACTTCCGGAAACGGCACATTGACGCTTATCATATTCCTGAGTTACAGCGGAAAATGGGATATTCTCCAGGCTGCAAAGAGAATGGCGGCCGATCTTGCCGGTGATACGGAAAAGTTGGAGGCAATGGACCTTGAGGGCTTCGGAAAATATCTGGTCACAGCGGATTATCCGGACCCTGACCTTATCGTCAGAACGTCCGGGGAAAGCCGTCTGAGCAATTATCTGCTTTGGCAGGGAGCGTATTCCGAACTGCTTTTCGTAGATACCTTATGGCCGGATTTCAGGAAGGAAGACTTCCGTAAAGCCTTGGATTCGTATGCAAAACGTGACAGGCGTTATGGAAAAGTCAAATAAATGCGTATATTTGCAGTTTTGAAATTAAGTATATCGAGATGAGAGTTTGCCGAATAGTCTTCCTTGCTGTCTTGCTGGCCATGTCGTGCCCCCTTTGGGCGCAGCAGTCCGGCAATGATATCGTGGTCGACTACAACAATCCGAAAAAATATATAGTTGGAGGTGTAAAGGTTGAAGGAAACCAGTATTTCTCACCAGACCAGATCCTGCAGATCGCCGCTCTTCAGAAGGGCATGGAAGTGACAGTCCCTAGTGAGGGATTGAGCAATATCGTGAACAGGCTCTGGCTTCAAAGGTATTTTGAAGACGTTGCTGTCGTTGTCGATTCCATAACTCCGACACGTGATACCGCCTTCTTCAAGGTCTGCATAATCGAGCGTCCGCGTGTATCGCGTTGGGTGTACAGCGGAGTCAAGAGCGGAGAACAGAAGGAATTGGAGGAACGACTCAATCTGCGTCGAGGCGGTGAATTCTCGGATTATGTCGCAAAGACTGCCTCTGACATCATCAAGAGATATTACAAGGAGAAGGGCTTCTATAACGTGAAGGTGGATGTCAACACCAAGCGTGATTCTGTCATCAAGAGTGCGATACGCGTTCAGTTCGCAGTGGACAGAGGTGAAAAGGTCAAGATCAAGACCATCACATTCACCGGTGCCGACAATGTGAAGGAAAGCAAACTCGTCCGTTCAATGAAGAAGACAAGGGATGCACGCCTTCAGAACTTCTTCAGTTCCAAGAAGTTTCAGGAGAAGGAGTATGACAATGACAAGCGTGCGATGCTCAGCGTCTTCAATGAGGCCGGTTACAGGGACGCACGTATCGTCAAGGATACCATGTACTATGTGGAGCCGAACCGACTCCAGATCGACTTCGAAATCGACGAGGGAAAGAAATATTATTTCAGGGATATCACATGGACAGGTAATTCTGTTTACAGTTCCGATGTCCTCAATGATGTGCTGAAAATCAATAAAGGTGATGTCTATGACGTCGTGAGCATGGAGAAGCGCCTTTTCGGCGGTGGAAAGCAGGGTGACTATGATGTTTCGAAACTTTATCGTGACAACGGTTATCTTTTCTTCAACCTTCAGCCTGTGGAGATGAATATCGAAGGTGACTCAGTGGACGTGGAAATGCGTATCGTCGAAGGCAAGCCTGCCACATTGAACAATATCGTGATCAACGGAAACGACCTTACAAACGAAAGGGTCATCCGCCGTCAGGTGTTCACTCGTCCTGGCTATCTTTTCAGTCAGACCGAATTCGAGCGTTCAATCCGTGAAATAGCATCTATGGGTCAGTTCGACCCTGAGGCTATCATGGACCCGGCAAAGGGATATTCGATTGTTCCTAACTCTCTGAACAACACTGTGGACATCGTCTATAATGTGACAGAGAAGCCTTCAAGCCAACTTGAACTTTCCGGTGGTTGGGGTGGAAACACATTCGTGGCTACAGTCGGAGTAAGTTTCAACAACTTCTCTACCCGCAGATTCTTTGACAAGACTGCATGGCGTCCAGTACCTCTCGGAGATGCCCAGAACCTCTCTGTCAGATTTCAGACCAACGGTACATATTATACCAGCCTTTCGGCAAGTTTCTCTGAGCCATGGCTCTTCGGAAAGAAGCCTACCTCATTGAACATGTCGCTCTACTATACCCGCCATACCAATTCATACATATATTATAATATCCTCAATAATGACGAGTATATGGAGGTGTATGGATTCGCTGCCGGTCTGGGTAAGCGTCTGAAATGGCCTGACAACTACTTCGTGCTTTACAATCAGTTGAGTTGGCAGACCTACCGCCTCCATGACTGGGCTTATCAGTTCCTCTTCAACACAGGTATATCGCATAACCTCAGTTATACCCTCAGCCTGTCGAGAACTTCGACTGACCAGCAGATCTACCCTCGTCAGGGTTCAGACTTCAGTTTCTCTCTTCAACTTACCCCTCCTTACTCTCTCCTGAGAAAGAAGGATTATGGAGTCAGGGATGCTGACGGAAATCCTACTATAGTCGACAACTGGAGGAATATCAACTATGACAGACAGACTTCGCAGGACCGATACAAATGGATCGAGTATCACAAGTGGTCTTTCAAGGGCTCTGTGTTCACCAAACTTGTCGGCGACCTTGTCCTCATGGCGCGTGCCCAGTTCGGATATCTCGGATACTACAACAGAAACTGGGGATATTCACCGTTTGAAGGATTCCGTGTCGGTGGTGACGGTATGTCAGGTTACGACACTTACGGTTCGGAGATCATTTCCCTCAGAGGTTATGAAAACTACTCTCTTACCCCTCAGGCGATGTCTTCGTACAATACTACAGGAAACTACTATGCCGGTAACGTTTACGACAAGTTCACCGTGGAACTCCGTTATCCTGTGATCCTGCAGCCTCAGTCGACCATCTATGCCCTTCTCTTCCTTGAAGGAGGTAACTGCTGGTCTGACATCAGGAACTTCAATCCGTTCCAGATCAAGAGGTCTGCCGGTGTGGGTGTGAGAGTCTTCCTGCCTATGATCGGTCTTCTCGGAGTTGACTGGGGATGGGGATTCGATGACCCTGTAAACGGAAAGAGCCAGTTCCACTTCGTGATCGGACAGCAGTTCTAGGACTGTCATCCCGAGCCTGACCGGTGTGGTTGTCATCCCGAGCGTAGTCGAGGGATCTGAATTTGAAAAATTATTAATTTTTATAAAGATATGAAAAGAATCATCATCATCGCAGCAATGGCAATCGTTTCACTTGCTGCTTCGGCACAGGACCTTAAGTTCGGTTATGTGAATTACACAGAACTTGTTCAACTCATGCCGGCAATGGACTCAGTGAGGGTACAACTTGAGGCTCAGGAGAAGGAAACATATGAAACTCTCGGAGCAATGTATGAGGAATATCAGACAAAGGCTGAACAGTTCCAGCAGAAGCAGGCAACATGGACTCCTGCAATCCGCGACAGCAAGATGAAGGAACTTCAGGAGATCGAGGCCAGATTCCAGGAGAATCAGCAGATTTTCCAGCAGGAACTTCAGCAGATGCAGCAGATGCTTCAGGCTCCAGTTTATGAGAGGGCTCAGAATGCAGTGAAGGAACTTGCTCAGGCAAAAGGACTCGCATTCGTATTCGAGGAAAGCCAGATGCTTTATATCGACCCTGCTCAGGGCGTGAACCTTACACCTGAGGCTCGCGTCGTTCTTGGAATTCCAGAGGGAAGAACTATCGAGACTCTTCAGGCTGAACTCCAGGCTAAGGCACAGGCAGCACAGATGCAGTAAGATTGTAAATCAACACCTTATATCAGACGGGATGTCCATTATTCGGACGTCCCGTTTTTTATTTTGTCAAAAACTTTGAATTTGTGTATCTTATTCACAAAAAATATATACATTTGTATCAAAATCTGACCATTTGATTTAAAATTATAACACTAACTATGCAACATAAGGTTATTGATACTAAAGATGTTGTAATCAGATTTGCTGGAGATTCGGGAGATGGTATGCAACTCACCGGGTCTCTTTTTGCAGATATGTCAGCCATCTTCGGTAACGAACTTTCGACATTCCCGGATTATCCGGCAGAAATCAGGGCTCCGCATGGTACCGTATCCGGCGTATCCGGCTTCCAGGTACATATCGGCAGCGAACACATCACTACTCCGGGCGACTTCTGCGACCTGCTCGTG
Source organism: Candidatus Cryptobacteroides sp. (assembly GCA_045539115.1). Lineage (GTDB taxonomy): Bacteria > Bacteroidota > Bacteroidia > Bacteroidales > UBA932 > Cryptobacteroides. Next base: position 34,389 of record JAZQES010000072.1, read on the forward strand.
GCAATGAACCCTGCGGCTCTCAAGGCTAATGCAAAATGGCTCAAGAGGACTGCCATGGTCCTTATCGACTCTGATACATTCGATGAAGAAGGTTTGAAGAGGGCCGGACTCAAGAACGACCCTATCGCTGAACTCTATATCGAAGACAGGACAATCATCATCGCTCCTATCACTACTCTTACAGAGGAGAGTCTCAAGGACAGCGGACTTGACAGAAAGACTGTGGCTAAGTGCAAGAACATGTTCACCCTCGGAATGGCATGTTACATCTACAACCGTCCGATGGAATACATATTCCAGTATCTCGAACGTAAGTTCGGCAAGAAGAAGCCTGAACTTATCGAGCCTAACAAGAAGGTGCTCAAGGACGGATATAACTATGCGGCCAACATTCAGGCTATCCCTAACACATACAACATTGAGCCTGCGCACCAGCCTAAGGGACTTTACAGGAACATAACCGGTAACCAGGCTACTGCATGGGGACTTCTGGCTGCTGCCGAGAAGGCTAATCTTCCGCTTTTCTGCGGATCATACCCTATCACTCCGGCGACAGGTATTCTTGAGGAACTCGCAGTCCATAAGAGCCTCGGTGCAAAGACTCTTCAGGCGGAGGATGAAATTGCCGGAATCTGTACGGCTATCGGTGCCGCATTTGCAGGTAACCTTGCAGTTACAACAACTTCAGGCCCAGGTCTCTCCCTTAAGTCTGAGGCTCTCGGTCTCGCTGTGATGACGGAACTTCCTCTCGTCGTAGTTGACGTGCAGCGTGCCGGCCCGTCTACGGGTATTCCGACCAAGACCGAACAGACAGACCTCAATCAGGCTCTGTACGGCAGGAACGGAGAGTGTCCTATGGTGGTGATGGCTGCACATTCGCCGGCAGGCTGCTTTGATGCTGCTTTCAATGCGGCGAAGATTGCTCTCGAGCATATGACTCCTGTGCTTCTTCTTACAGAAGGATTCCTTGGAAACGGTTCCGAGCCATGGCTCATCCCTTCAATGAAGGATTATCCGAAGATCACTCCTCCTTTCGCTCAGCCTAATACGGAGTACAAGCCTTTCAGACGCGATCCTGAGACTCTCGTGCGCAGATGGGCTGTGCCTGGAATGGCAGGATGCGAGCATCGTGTAGGTGGTCTTGAGAAGAACCATGAGGGTGTCCTTTCTTCTGATCCGGTAAATCATGCCCTTATGGTAAAGGAACGTGCAGAGAAGGTTCAGAAGGTTGCGGACTTCATCCCTGAACTTGAAGTGAACGGTGCAGAAAGCGGCAAACTTCTCGTCGTAGGATGGGGCGGCACATATGGCCATCTCCTTTCTGCAGTGCAGGAAGTGCGTGAGGCGGGTATCGATGTAAGTTTCGCTCATTTTGACTACATCATGCCTCTTCCAAGAAACACAGAGGAAGTCTTCTCGAAGTTTGACAACATTCTCGTATGTGAACTCAACAGCGGACATTTTGTGAACTATCTTCGTGGAATCATGCCTCAGTTCAGATATGCCCAGTATAACAAGGTGCAGGGCCAGCCGTTCCTCGTACAGGAAATCGTTGCTGCAATAAAAGGAAACCTGTAGCACCAGGCCGAGTCGAGAAATCTTTATAAGTAAACAGTTATGCCAAGATATACATTCAAAGAATTCAAGAGTGATCAGGAAGTGAGATGGTGCCCGGGTTGTGGCGACCATGGTGTCCTCGCAGCATTGCAGAGGGCTCTGCCTGATGTGACAGAAGCCTTGGGATACAGCAAGGAACGCTATGTGGTGGTTTCCGGAATCGGCTGTTCTTCAAGACTTCCGTATTATATGAACACTTACGGTTTCCATAGCATCCACGGCCGTGCGACTGCGATATCGACAGGTATCAAGGTCGCGAATCCGGATCTTGCCGTATGGCAGGCCTGCGGCGACGGTGATGCTCTCGCAATCGGAGGAAACCACTTCATACATGCCATCAGAAGGAATGTCGATATAAACATCATCCTTTTCAATAACCAGATCTACGGTCTCACCAAGGGCCAGTATTCACCGACTTCAAGATTCGGTGCCATCTCCAAGACATCTCCATACGGAACTGTGGAGCATCCTTTCAATCCGGGAAGCCTTGTGCTCGGCGCGAAGGGAACATTCTTTGCCCGCAGCCTTGATTCGGAACTGAAACTTACATCCGAAATCATGCTTTCGGCCGCAAAACATGACGGATGTTCAGTGATGGAAATGCTCACCAACTGTGTCATTTTCAATGACGGAGCCCATAAACTCATTGCCGACAGAGAAGTGCGTGCCGACAGGACCATCGTCCTCCGTCATGGAGAGAAGATGATCTTCGGAAAGGACAGGAACAAGGGTATCATCCTTGACGGAATGGGCCTCAGAGTGGTGACCATCGGTGAAAACGGCATCACAGAGGACGATATTCTCGTTCATGACGCTCACTCGGAGAATGTCGGCATACATATGATGCTGGCTGACATGAAGTATCCTGATTTCCCTGTCGCTCTCGGAGTCATCCGTGACGTGAAGGATGTTACATATGACGACGGTGTCCGTGATCAGGTTGCCGAAGTGAAGGCTAAGTCAAAGATCCAGTGCGTGGATGACCTGCTCCGCAGCGGTTCTACATGGGAAGTGAAATAGATAATAACCATAAAACATAACACAAAACGATGAACACACAAGATTTGATGGCCAGACTCCAGGCCAAGTATCCTTATGAGAAGGAGTATCTCCAGGCGGTACACGAAGTATTGGAGTCTATCGAAGAAGTTTACAACCAGCATCCTGAATTCGAGGACGCAAAGATCGTCGAGCGTATCGTTGAGCCTGAGCGCATCCTTACCTTCAAGGTTACATGGATCGATGACAATGGTGAGGTTCAGACAAACACAGGTTACAGAGTTCAGTTCAACTCTGCTATCGGACCTTACAAGGGCGGTATCCGTTTCCATCCTTCAGTGAACCTCTCTATCCTTAAGTTCCTCGGCTTCGAGCAGACATTCAAGAATGCCCTCACAACCCTCCCTATGGGCGGTGGAAAGGGTGGCTCGGACTTCAACCCAAGAGGAAAATCAGATGCTGAAATCATGCGTTTCTGCCAGGCGTTCATGCTTGAACTCTGGAAAGTGATCGGTCCTGACCAGGACGTTCCTGCAGGTGACATCGGAGTAGGCGGACGTGAGATCGGTTTCATGTACGGCATGTACAAGAAACTTGCTCAGCAGTACAATACAGGTGTGCTTACAGGTAAGGGCCTTACATGGGGCGGTTCTATCCTCCGTCCTGAGGCTACCGGTTTCGGTGCCGTTTATTTCGTACAGCATATGCTTCAGATGGCCGGAAAGGACATCAAGGGCAAGACAGTCGCTCTCTCAGGATTCGGTAACGTGGCATGGGGTGCCGCTACAAAGGCTACTGAACTCGGTGCAAAGGTCATCGCTATCTCAGGTCCTGACGGAGCAATTTATGATCCGGAGGGAATGAATGAAGAGAAGATCGCTTACATGCTCGAACTCCGTGCTTCTAACAACGACGTTGTGGCTCCATTCGCCGAGAAGTTCCCATCTGCAACATTCTATCCAGGCAAGAAGGCTTGGAGCATCAAGTGCGACATCGCAATGCCTTGTGCATTCCAGAATGAGATGACAGGTGCTGATGCTGAGGAACTCCTTGCAAACGGTACATGGCTTGCTGCCGAGGTTTCAAACATGGGATGTACTCCTGAGGCTATCGCAGCATTCCAGAAGGCTGGCATCATGTTCGCTCCAGGTAAGGCTGTAAACGCTGGTGGTGTTGCTACATCAGGTCTTGAGATGACTCAGAACGCAATGCATATCAGTTGGGGTCCTGCTGAGGTTGATGAGAAACTTCACAGCATCATGGCGAACATCCACGAGGCTTGCGTGAAGTACGGTACACAGCCTGACGGTTACATCAACTACGTGAAGGGTGCAAATATCGCCGGCTTCATGAAGGTTGCACAGGCTATGCTTGAGCAGGGTATCATCTAATAACGTCCTACCCGACCCGGACGTCATATCCGCCCCGGACGTCATACCCGACCTGATCGGGTATCCCGATACTGTCATTCTGAACGAAGCGAGGCCCTTTGCGAAAAGGCTTCCTCCTTCGCTCAGAATGACTTTTTGCATTTATTTGATTGCTTTATTATAAATAAAGACTAACTTTGCGGCCGTTTCGGAGCGAAATATATTCTAACTAAACAATTATAATGGGTACTAAGAAATTTTCAGTTAAGTATTGTGTGCTGCTCCCTTTGGTGTTGCTGGTCACAATTTTCCTACTTGCTGTCCCTACATCTTTCTTTGGTATTGAGGGACTTACAGTTCTGCAGCAGCGTACAATCGCTCTTTTTGTATTTGCTGCGCTTATGTGGATCTTCGAGATCATTCCAAGTTGGACAACATCCGTAATGGTTATAGTCCTGGCTCTTCTTATGCTTTCCAACAAGGGACTTGGCTTCCTTATGGTAGATGCGTCAGGAGAGAAACTCGAGGGTATCATGAACTACACCAAGATCATGTCTGCTTTTGCCGATCCTGTTGTAATGCTCTTCCTTGGTGGATTCTCACTTGCAATCATGGCGCAGAAATATGGTCTGGATGTCACTTTGGCGAGAGTCCTTCTGAAGCCGTTCGGTACAAACCCTAAGATGGTGCTCCTTGGCTTCCTCGTGGTAATCGCGTTCTTCTCAATGTTCATGAGCAATACTGCTACTGCTGCCATGATGCTCGCATTCCTTGCTCCTATACTTGCAACATTCCCTGAAGGAGACAAAGGTAAGATCGCGCTCGCGCTTTCAATCCCTGTATCTGCCAACATCGGTGGTATTGGTACTACTATCGGTACACCTCCTAACGGTACAGCGGTTTCCAACCTTGAGACTTATTTCGGTACCAGCATCTCATTCGGTGAGTGGGCTATCCATATGATTCCGTTCGTGCTCATCATGATTCTTGTGGCGTGGGTTGTGCTTCAGTTCATGTTCCCGTTCTCTACAAAGAAACTTGAGGTCAACATCCCTAAGAATGACAAGCCGACTACCTGGAGAACATATCTTGTATGGGTTACATTTGCTGTGACTATCCTTCTTTGGGCTACAGAGAGCCTTACAGGTATCAGTTCGAATATTGTTGCCCTTATTCCTCTTGCAGTATTTGTCTGCACAGGTACCTTCGATAAGGAAGATATCAAGCAGATCGACTGGAGTGTGCTCTGGCTCGTTGCCGGAGGTTTCGCCCTCGGTTATGCAATGCTTGACATCTCAAAGGGAGGAACAGGACTTGGTGCAACTCTCGTGAATGCCATCCCATTCGGCGAGATGTCCATTGTGCTTGTATTTGTTGTTGCTGGCCTTGTATGCTACCTGCTTTCAAACTTCATCAGCAACTCTGCTACTGCAGCCCTTCTCATCCCTATCCTTTGCGCTGTATCGTCAGGACTTTCTGCAAATCCTGCTTTTGCTGGCTTTGGCGGTGAAAAGGCTATGATCTGCTTTGTTGCAACATGTGCTTCGCTTGCGATGCTGATGCCAATCTCTACACCTCCTAATGCAATCGCATTCTCTACAGGTCTTATCAAGACCAAGGATATGCTCAAGGCTGGTGCTGTGATTGGAATCTTCGGACTTGTGTTTGCCTTCTTCTGGCTCACCAAGATATTCCCATTTGCTGCATAGTTTACTCGTGACATCAGTTTTGATGCATATCTGCAACGGTATCTAATTACCGAAAAATATATTATATTTGCGGGTCGCTTAACGGCGGCCCGTTAATGTTTGAACTATAATCATTTTATATGAAACGTGTTTACCTAATTCTTTCAGTGGCGCTTCTGTCACTTTGCGCACTGAATCTTTCTGCTGCCGAGAAGGAGCAGAAGGCTGAACCAAAGAATCATTTCAAGTTTTACGGTTTCATCCGTAACTATTTCGTCTATGACAGCCGTGAGAGCAAGTCCGGCACTGGAGACCTTTTCTATTATCTTCCTCTTGACGTCAAGATGAACGAGAACAAAACTGAGGATCTTAATGCGACTTCTTCTTTCCGTTTTCTGTCACTTACTTCGCGTGTAGGAGTTGACGTAAGCGGATACAGCATCAATAATGTCCATTTCGGAGCAAAGGTTGAGGCTGACTTCTACTCAGGCCTTTCTTCCGCTTCCGATGTGAAGGGATATTTCCCTAGCAATACCAAGATTTCCGGAACTGCTACAGCCCGTCTTCGTCAGGCATATGCTACTGTTACATGGAAGGAACTCCCTATGGGAACTGATTCCAAGGCGTCGGTGGGATTGAAGATCGGTCAGGCATGGCATCCTATGGCTGCTGATCATCCTCATCTTTTCAGCCTTGAAGTCGGTGCCCCTTTCGGACCGTTCTCGAGAACACCTCTCGTTCAGATGGACGCGAATCTTGGTGAGCATTGGGTCGTTTCCGCTGCTGCGATCTGGCAGATGCAGTATCAGTCTGCCGGCCCTGTCGGAACTTCTGCCCTTTATATGAAATATGGCAAGACTCCTGAAATGTATGCAGCAGTAGCATTCAAGACCAAAGGCTTCCTCCTTCGTGCCGGTGTCGATATGGTAAGCATCAAACCAAGAGAGCAGGCAAAGGTGAATGATGTCACAGTAAAGGTGTCAGACCGCAAGACCTCTGTTCTCGGTTATGTGTATACACAGTATTCTCACAAGAAGTTCGCTGTAAAGGCAAAGACTACCTTCGGTGAGGGTGGCGAGCACATGAACCTCATGAGCGGATATGCAAAGGTCGGTGCAAATCCTGACGGAAGTTGGGAGTATGCATCTATGAGGAATTCTTCATCATGGCTCTCCATGAGTTATGGAAAGAAGTGGCAGGGTGTCCTCTTCCTCGGCTATGTGAAGAACCTCGGTCTTGCTGAGGCTGCTTCCGGTCCGATCGCAAAGGGAGATGTGTATTTCTGCAGCAACGGTTATTCGAACATCAACCAGATGTACAGGGTCAATCCTCAGGTTATATATAATATAGGTAAGATGAACATCGGTCTCGAGTATCAGTGGACTTCGGTTCAGTATGGTGAATATGAGAATGATTGTCTCAATAAGTTCGCTCTTGCCGACAAGAATCTTCACTGGGTTGGTAACCATCGTGTGAACATGATGGTGAAGTTCAATTTCTAATCTGAGGCTCAGATTTTAGACTAAGATATTTTAACAAATTTGTAACAATCTTCTACGGCCGTGGGATTCAGTGAGTTAGTCGTCCCCGGCCGTAGATTTTTTGTTTGAACGTCGTTTCCGGTGCGAAATAAATTTGGAAGTAATGAAAAAAGTCGTACCTTTGCACTCCCGTTTGAGAAAAGGGTGTCTGAAAGGGCAGAGTTCTTCACAAGACTGGCGCTGAAAAATAAAAATTGAAAAATTTTTGCGAAAAAGTTTGGAGATTAAAAAATAAAGCGTACCTTTGCAACCCCAAACGAAAAAGGGCGTTCTTCGGAACGAAAAGTAAGTTCATTGAAAAGACTGATCTACTGTACAA